>NZ_JBEAHW010000013.1:0-577 GCF_040062085.1 Klebsiella sp. JN_Kp122 | reverse complement strand
CGATCGCTGACCTGCGCGCGGGTGATGATGCGGCCCTTACGCGAATTGACCCACACCAGCGCTTCATCTTCGATGCCTAACCGTTCGGCGTCGGCGGTGTTGATTTGCGCATAGCCCGGTTCATCCGCCAGCGCTGCCAGCGCCGCGCAGTTGCCGGTCATCGAACGGCAGGAGTAGTGGCCGACCTCGCGCACCGTTGAGAGCACCATCGGATACTCGTCGGTGAGCTTATCGATCGGCGCGACCCAGTCGCAGGTGAAGAACTGCGCCAGCCCGTTCGGGGTATCGAACTTCTCTTTAAACAGATACGACGTCCCCTGGTCGGCGTCGGACTCATCGCGGCATGGCCACATGACATAGCCGAGCTCGCCCATTTTCTTATAGGTGGCGCCGTAGAAGTCCGGGCACAGATGCCGCAACTCATCCCAGATCTCCTGGGTGTTGTTGTAGTGCATCGGATAGCCCATCCGGGTGGCGATTTCGCTGATAATCTGCCAGTCGGTTTTCAGGTCCCACTTCGGCTCCACCGCTTTAAAGAAGCGCTGGAAGCCGCGGTCCGCTGCGGTATACACGCCTT
>NZ_JBEAHW010000011.1:0-791 GCF_040062085.1 Klebsiella sp. JN_Kp122 | reverse complement strand
GGAGGCTGCGCCGCCATCAGCCAAACCGACGCCAGCAGTTCCGTCTGGTCTGTGATGCCGCTGTCCGGCAGGCATTCAGTGACGCAAAACAGCGGTATGGTGCACCGCGTCTGGCAGATGAACTGCCGGAATACAACATCAAAACCATCGCCGCCAGCCTGCGTCGTCAGGGCCTTCGGGCAAAAGCCGCACGGAAGTTCAGGCCGGTCAGCTACCGTGAGCATGGTCTGCCGGTATCAGAGAACCTGCTGAAGCAGGATTTTTACGCCGATGGTCCGAATCAGAAGTGGGCAGGCGACATCACGTATCTGCGCACAGATGAGGGCTGGCTATATCTGGCGGTGGTGATTGACCTGTGGTCCCGGGCAGTCATTGGCTGGTCGATGTCGCCGCGAATGACGGCGCAACTGGTGTGTGATGCGCTACAGATGGCACTGTGGCGACGTAAACGCCCGGAAAATGTCATCGTACATACGGACCGTGGCGGGCAATACTGTTCAGCGGACTATCAGGCATTAATGAAGCGGCATAATCTGCGTGGGAGCATGAGTGCAAAAGGGTGCTGTTACGACAATGCCTGTGCAGAAAGCTTTTTCCACTCACTGAAGGTGGAATGTATCCACGGGGAGCGCTTTATCAGCCGGGAAATGATGCGAACGACGGTGTTCAATTATATTGAGTGCGATTACAATCGGTGGCGACGTCACAGTGCCTGTAGCGGACTCAGCCCGGAACAATTTGAAAACCAGAACCTCGCTTAGCACCGTGTCCATATTACGTGGGCAAGATCA
>NZ_JBEAHW010000010.1:0-793 GCF_040062085.1 Klebsiella sp. JN_Kp122 | reverse complement strand
TCCCCCCATATTCAGACAGGATACCACGTGTCCCGCCCTACTCTTCGAGTTCACAGCCTGTGCATTTTGGTGTACGGGACTATCACCCTGTACCGTCGGACTTTCCAGACCGTTCCACTAACACACAAGCTGATTCAGACTCTGGGCTGCTCCCCGTTCGCTCGCCGCTACTGGGGGAATCTCGGTTGATTTCTTTTCCTCGGGGTACTTAGATGTTTCAGTTCCCCCGGTTCGCCTCGTTAACCTATGTATTCAGTTAACGATAGTGCAACGAATTGCACTGGGTTTCCCCATTCGGACATCGCCGGCTGTAACGGTTCATATCACCTTACCGACGCTTTTCGCAGATTAGCACGTCCTTCATCGCCTCTGACTGCCAGGGCATCCACCGTGTACGCTTAGTCGCTTAACCTCACAACCCGAAGATGTTTCGTAAAACACCCACGTGTCGCGAAAATTTGAGAGACTCGAACACACATTAACTGTGTGTCGTTTCAATTTTCAGCTTGATCCAGATTTTTAAAGAGCAAATATCTCAAACGTCACCCGAAGATGAGTTTTGAGATATATCGGCACGCGTCTTTCACTCACGAACCAGCAAGTGGCGTCCCCTAGGGGATTCGAACCCCTGTTACCGCCGTGAAAGGGCGGTGTCCTGGGCCTCTAGACGAAGGGGACACTGAAGTCTCAATCGCAAGACGCCTTGCTTCTTTACTTTCATCAGACAATCTGTGTGAGCACTACAAAGGCAGGTTCTTTAAGGTAAGGAGGTGATCCAACCGCAGGTTCCCCT
>NZ_JBEAHW010000009.1:0-1246 GCF_040062085.1 Klebsiella sp. JN_Kp122 | reverse complement strand
CAATCAGGGAACCCTGTGTCTGAAAGGCTATTATGGCTGGGACTTCATTAACGATACCCAGATCCTGACCCCGCGTCTCAAAACCCCCATGATCCGTCGCCAACGTGGCGGCAAACTGGAAGCCGTCTCCTGGGATGAGGCGCTCGATTACGTCGCCACCCGCCTTGGCGCCATTAAAGAAAAATATGGCCCGGACGCGATCCAGACCACCGGCTCCTCCCGCGGGACCGGTAATGAAACCAACTACGTGATGCAAAAATTCGCGCGCGCCGTTATTGGCACCAATAACGTCGACTGCTGCGCTCGCGTCTGACACGGCCCTTCGGTTGCAGGTCTGCACCAGTCGGTCGGTAACGGCGCCATGAGTAATGCCATCACGGAGATTGATAACACCGACCTGGTGTTTATCTTCGGTTACAACCCGGCGGATTCCCACCCTATCGTGGCGAATCACGTCATTAACGCCAAACGCAACGGGGCGAAAATCATCGTCTGCGACCCGCGCAAAATTGAGACCGCGCGCATCGCCGACATGCACATTGCGCTGAAGAACGGCTCGAATATCGCGCTGCTCAACGCCATTGGCCACGTCATTATTGAAGAGGATCTGTACGATAAATCCTTCGTCGCCAGCCGTTCCGAAGGCTTCGAGGAGTATCGCAAAATCGTCGAAGGTTATACGCCGGAGTCGGTGGAAGAGATAACCGGCGTCAGCGCTCAGGAGATCCGCGCCTGCGCCCGGATGTACGCCAGCGCCAAATCCGCCGCCATCCTGTGGGGCATGGGCGTCACCCAGTTCTACCAGGGCGTGGAGACCGTGCGCTCGCTGACCAGCCTCGCGATCCTTACCGGCAACCTCGGCAAGCCGAGCGTCGGCGTCAACCCGGTACGCGGGCAGAACAACGTCCAGGGCGCCTGCGATATGGGCGCGCTGCCGGATACCTATCCGGGCTACCAGTACGTTAAGTTCCCGGAAAACCGCGAGAAGTTCGCCAGAGCCTGGGGCGTCGACAGCCTGCCGGAACATACCGGCTATCGCATCAGCGAGCTGCCGCACCGCGCCGAACACGGTGAAGTCCGCGCGGCGTACATTATGGGCGAGGATCCGCTGCAGACCGATGCCGAGCTTTCCGCGGTGCGCAAGGCGTTTGAACAGCTGGAACTGGTTATCGTCCAGGATATTTTCATGACCAAAACCGCCGCCGCGGCCGACGTCATCCTGCCGTCCACCTCGTGGGGCGAGCAC
>NZ_JBEAHW010000008.1:0-2570 GCF_040062085.1 Klebsiella sp. JN_Kp122 | reverse complement strand
GCCAAAACACCTTCGGCGTTGTAAGGTTAAGCCTCACGGTTCATTAGTATCGGTTAGCTCAACGTATCGCTACGCTTACACACCCGACCTATCAACGTCATCGTCTTTAACGTTCCTTCAGGAGACTTAAAGTCTCAGGGAGAACTCATCTCGGGGCAAGTTTCGTGCTTAGATGCTTTCAGCACTTATCTCTTCCGCATTTAGCTACCGGGCAATGCCATTGGCATGACAACCCGAACACCAGTGATGCGTCCACTCCGGTCCTCTCGTACTAGGAGCAGCCCCCCTCAATTCTCCAGCGCCCACGGCAGATAGGGACCGAACTGTCTCACGACGTTCTAAACCCAGCTCGCGTACCACTTTAAATGGCGAACAGCCATACCCTTGGGACCTACTTCAGCCCCAGGATGTGATGAGCCGACATCGAGGTGCCAAACACCGCCGTCGATATGAACTCTTGGGCGGTATCAGCCTGTTATCCCCGGAGTACCTTTTATCCGTTGAGCGATGGCCCTTCCATTCAGAACCACCGGATCACTATGACCTGCTTTCGCACCTGCTCGCGCCGTCACGCTCGCAGTCAAGCTAGCTTATGCCATTGCACTAACCTCCTGATGTCCGACCAGGATTAGCTAACCTTCGTGCTCCTCCGTTACTCTTTGGGAGGAGACCGCCCCAGTCAAACTACCCACCAGACACTGTCCGCAACCCCGATAAGGGGCCAACGTTAGAACATCAAACATTAAAGGGTGGTATTTCAAGGTTGGCTCCACGCAGACTGGCGTCCACGCTTCAAAGCCTCCCACCTATCCTACACATCAAGGCTCAATGTTCAGTGTCAAGCTATAGTAAAGGTTCACGGGGTCTTTCCGTCTTGCCGCGGGTACACTGCATCTTCACAGCGAGTTCAATTTCACTGAGTCTCGGGTGGAGACAGCCTGGCCATCATTACGCCATTCGTGCAGGTCGGAACTTACCCGACAAGGAATTTCGCTACCTTAGGACCGTTATAGTTACGGCCGCCGTTTACCGGGGCTTCGATCAAGAGCTTCTCCTTACGGATAACCCCATCAATTAACCTTCCGGCACCGGGCAGGCGTCACACCGTATACGTCCACTTTCGTGTTTGCACAGTGCTGTGTTTTTAATAAACAGTTGCAGCCAGCTGGTATCTTCGACTGATTTCAGCTCCACCCGCAGGGGCTTCACCTACATATCAGCGTGCCTTCTCCCGAAGTTACGGCACCATTTTGCCTAGTTCCTTCACCCGAGTTCTCTCAAGCGCCTTGGTATTCTCTACCTGACCACCTGTGTCGGTTTGGGGTACGATTTAATGTTACCTGATGCTTAGAGGCTTTTCCTGGAAGCAGGGCATTTGTTACTTCAGCACCGTAGTGCCTCGTCATCACACCTCAGCGTTAAAAAGGTACCGGATTTACCTGGAACCTCCGCCTACATGCTTAAACCGGGACAACCGTCGCCCGGCTAACATAGCCTTCTCCGTCCCCCCTTCGCAGTAACACCAAGTACAGGAATATTAACCTGTTTCCCATCGACTACGCCTTTCGGCCTCGCCTTAGGGGTCGACTCACCCTGCCCCGATTAACGTTGGACAGGAACCCTTGGTCTTCCGGCGTGCGGGCTTTTCACCCGCATTATCGTTACTTATGTCAGCATTCGCACTTCTGATACCTCCAGCAACCCTCACAGGCCACCTTCGCAGGCTTACAGAACGCTCCCCTACCCAACAACACATAGTGTCGCTGCCGCAGCTTCGGTGCACAGTTTAGCCCCGTTACATCTTCCGCGCAGGCCGACTCGACCAGTGAGCTATTACGCTTTCTTTAAATGATGGCTGCTTCTAAGCCAACATCCTGGCTGTCTGTGCCTTCCCACATCGTTTCCCACTTAACTGTGACTTTGGGACCTTAGCTGGCGGTCTGGGTTGTTTCCCTCTTCACGACGGACGTTAGCACCCGCCGTGTGTCTCCCGTGATAACATTCTTCGGTATTCGTAGTTTGCATCGGGTTGGTAAGTCGGGATGACCCCCTAGCCGAAACAGTGCTCTACCCCCGAAGATGAATTCACGAGGCGCTACCTAAATAGCTTTCGGGGAGAACCAGCTATCTCCCGGTTTGATTGGCCTTTCACCCCCAGCCACAAGTCATCCGCTAATTTTTCAACATTAGTCGGTTCGGTCCTCCAGTTAGTGTTACCCAACCTTCAACCTGCCCATGGCTAGATCACCGGGTTTCGGGTCTATACCCTGCAACTTAACGCCCAGTTAAGACTCGGTTTCCCTGCGGCTCCCCTATACGGTTAACCTTGCTACAGAATATAAGTCGCTGACCCATTATACAAAAGGTACGCAGTCACACCCGAAGGTGCTCCCACTGCTTGTACGTACACGGTTTCAGGTTCTTTTTCACTCCCCTCGCCGGGGTTCTTTTCGCCTTTCCCTCACGGTACTGGTTCACTATCGGTCAGTCAGGAGTATTTAGCCTTGGAGGATGGTCCCCCCATATTCAGACAGGATACCACGTGTCCCGCCCTACTCTTCGAGTTCACA
>NZ_JBEAHW010000007.1:0-2818 GCF_040062085.1 Klebsiella sp. JN_Kp122 | reverse complement strand
AACCGCTGACCTCTTGCATGCCATGCAAGCGCTCTCCCAGCTGAGCTATAGCCCCGTAACGTAAAGTGTGTCGTGTTGACGGGCGGCATAATATGAATTCCTTCGCCAGGTGTCAACGGCAAAATTACCCCTCCTGTTTCAATCGCTGAAAAAGCAGGCAAATAGCTGACAATGCGAGCCTTATCGCAGGCAGGCGTTAAACATGTCACTATTTCCTGTAAAAGGATGCTATAACATGAAGCACTAATTCCCACATATTTACTCAGGAAATAGTATGCTCAAGGAACGAATGACTCCGGAAGAAATTGCGCATCTAACTGGCTTCAGCCGACAGACGATAAATAAATGGGTCCGTAAAGAGGGGTGGCAAACTTCTCCGCGGCCTGGCGTGCAGGGAGGCAAAGCGCGTCTCGTACACGTTAACGAGCAGGTACGAGAGTTTATCCGCAATGCCCAGCGCGTAGCGGAAACGCCCTCGCCCTATTCGGTCGCCGAGACCGATCTCGAGCCATTATTGCTGACGCTCTGTAAAGAGATGACTCATCGCGAACAGAAGCAGCTAATGTCGCTGCTGCTGCGTGAAGGCATAACCGGGTTGTTAAACCGTCTTGGAATACGCGGCCAGTAAAAAACGAATGATGAAACTGAAAGAAAAAATGACGCCTGCAGAGCTTGCCGAAGTTCTGGGTCTGGCCAGACAAACGGTCAACCGCTGGGCGCGGGAACAAAAGTGGCGAACCGAGGCGATTCCCGGCGTCAAAGGCGGGCGTGCGCGTTTAATTGTCATCGACCGGCCAGTGATCGATTTTCTGACCAATATTCCGGCATTTCGTCATCTGAATGAAGAGTATCAGCTCGCCGAACAGCCCAGCGGCTACTTTATCAATGAAGCGGATGCGGTATGGCGGCAAATCGCCGATACGCTGCAGCTGATGACCGCCGCAGAACAAACCCACCTGCGCGATCTTCTTGCTCGCGATGGTATTAGTGGCTTCCTGGCGCGGTTAGGTATTAACACTGCGACAAAATAGCGGCGAAAAAAAACGGCAGGATTAACCTGCCGCTTGCTTTAGCTTACGCTCGGCCTCAGGACTGCTGGCTTTCGCGTTCGGCGATAAACGCCAGCGCTTTATTGATACGTTCAACGCTACGGGATTTACCGATGGCATGAACGGTGACATCCAATGCCGGGGACTGACCCGCGCCGGTTACGGCCACGCGCAGCGGCATGCCCACTTTACCCATGCCCACTTCCAGCTCATCGGCAGTCGCCTGAATCGCATGGTGGACATTTTCCGCCGTCCAGTCGCTAATGGCCGCCAGCTTATCGCGAACCACTTCCAGCGGCTGACGCGCCACCGGGCGCAGGTGTTTCTTCGCTGCATCGGCGTCGAACTCGGCGAACTCTTCATAGAAGTAACGGCAGCTCTGAGCAATCTCTTTCAGCGTTTTGCAACGCTCGCCCAGCAGTTTAACCAGTTCGGACAACTGCGGGCCGTTACGGGTATCGATATTTTCCTGCTCAATGTGCCACTGCAGATGCGTCGCGACATATTCTGCCGGCAGCGTGTTGATGTAGTGATGGTTTAACCACAGCAGTTTATCGGTGTTGAACGCACTGGCGGACTTGCTGACCGCGCCCAGCGAGAAGAACTCGATCATCTCTTCGCGGGTGAAGATCTCCTGATCGCCATGAGACCAGCCCAGACGCACCAGATAGTTCAGCAACGCTTCCGGCAGGTAGCCGTCGTCGCGGTACTGCATCACGCTCACCGCACCGTGGCGCTTGGAAAGTTTTTTACCGTCATCGCCGTTGATCATCGATACGTGCGCATAAACCGGCACCGGCGCATTCAGCGCTTTCAGGATGTTGATCTGGCGCGGGGTATTGTTGATGTGGTCTTCACCGCGGATCACGTGGGTGATCGCCATATCCCAGTCATCAACTACGACGCAGAAGTTATAGGTCGGGGAGCCGTCGGTGCGGCGAATGATCAGATCGTCCAGCTCCTGGTTGCTGAATTCGATCGGCCCGCGGATCTGGTCGTCAAAGATAACCGAACCTTCCTGCGGGTTGGCAAAACGCACGACGCAAGGCTCATCGGCGGCGTGATGCTGATGATCATGGCGGCAGCGGCCGTCGTAGCGCGGCTTTTCACCGTTCGCCATCTGTTCTTCGCGCAGCGCGTCCAGACGTTCTTTCGAGCAGTAGCATTTATAAGCTGTACCTGCTTCCAGCATTTCATCAATAACCGCGTTATAGCGATCGAAACGTTTAGTCTGGAAGTACGGACCTTCATCCCACTCCAGATTCAGCCAGTTCATCCCATCCATGATGGCTTCAATTGCTTCCGGGGTGGAGCGTTCGAGATCGGTGTCTTCAATACGCAGCACAAACTCACCGCCGTGGTTACGTGCAAAAAGCCAGGAATAGAGAGCAGTACGCGCACCGCCAACGTGCAGATAGCCTGTTGGGCTTGGCGCGAAGCGAGTTTTGATTTTCATGAAATGGCCTTACGTTTAATAAAGATGCCGATAGTCGGCAGTGTTCTTGGAATTGATAGGGGAATATTCTAACACCACGGGCTGATTCCTCAATGTAGATCCCGCCTCAACATCACGCTTTACCATTTTTGTTTATAAATCATACGCCGAAGCTGATTTTGCGATCGCTTTGTTTAATTTTACGACGAACAAACAAATTATTTAGAAAAGGCGTTGACTCAAATTCAACTCTCCCTATAATGCGACTCCACACAGCGGGGGTGATTAGCTCAGCTGGGAGAGCACCTCCCTTACAAGGAGGGGGTCGGCGGTT
>NZ_JBEAHW010000006.1:0-2926 GCF_040062085.1 Klebsiella sp. JN_Kp122 | reverse complement strand
TCCCGGGGTCGGCATAAATGCCTCGCCCGGGCTACCCATCCCACAGGCCGCACCATCAACAAGTAGCCCGGCCAAGCGCAGCGCCGCCGGGAAACCCGCAGGCCGCACCACCAGTAGCCCGTCCAGGCACAGCGCCGCCGGGAAAAAGAGCCTGAGCTAATCCTCTTCCATCCGTTGATACTCTTCGCTGAGATAATCCACCAGCGCTCTGACAGAAGGTAATAAACCGCGCCGCGAAGCAAACACCGCATGAATGACTTCCCGCCGCGGCTGCCACTCATCAAGCACGATTTCCAACTCCCCTGATGCCAACTGATCGCGCACCATTAATAAAGGAAGTTGAACCACGCCAACGCCCGACATGGCCGCCTCGCGCAGCGCCAGCATATCGCTGGTCACCATCCGCGGCGTGAAATAAACCTCGGCCCGCGCCCCCTCTGGCCCGGTAAGTTGCCATTTATGCTGATGTTTTCCGGCGCCAATACTTAGCCCCGGCCAGGTGCTCAATTCCGCCGGCGCCTGCGGGCGCCCAAGCCTGGCTATCAGCGCCGGACTCGCCACCAGGCGATGGCCGCGATCGGCCAACACCCGCATGACCAGGTCGCTATCTTCAAATGGCCTTGGTCGCACGCGAATGGCCACATCAACCCCCTCGCCCACCACATCCACCCGCCGATTGGTGGCTTCCAGATGTAGCGTCACCCCAGGATATCGCACCATAAAGCGCGCCAGCATCGGGCCAACATGGGCATGCAACAGGGTTACCGGACAGGTGAGCTTGACGCTGCCGCGCGGTTCAGACTGCAGCGTTTCTACCGCCTGATGCGCCGCTTCGGCTTCTATCAACATCGCCTTGCAGTGTTGATAGAAAGTTTGGCCGACTTCCGTGACGGCGAACTGTCGGGTGGTTCGTTGAATCAGACGCACGCCCAGGCGCTCTTCCAGTTGCGCAATGCGGCGGCTGAGTTTGGATTTGGGCTGATCGAGCGCCCGACCGGCAGCGGCAAAACCGCCATGGTCGACCACCTGAACAAACCAGGCCAGGTCGTTGAGATCCTGCATCCTTTTCTCCATCGTTCCATTTTTAGAACAGTATAGGTCATTTTCGCTATCTACCGGAATATTAGCCCCAGATATAAGCTTATTCACATCAGATACAGACACGCAGGAGATAACCATGAAACAGATTACTGGCGTTTACACCGCCCCTTCGCAGCACTGGGTGGGCGACGGTTTCCCGGTTCGCTCAATGTTTTCTTACCAGACCCACGGCGAACAATTGAGCCCGTTCTTACTGCTTGACTACGCCGGCCCGCACACGTTTCCGGCGGGAAGCGGTAAACGCGGCGTCGGCGAGCATCCGCATCGCGGATTCGAAACCGTCACCATTGTCTACTCCGGTGAAGTCGAGCATCGCGACTCAACCGGTAGAGGCGGCGTTATCGGCCCTGGCGACGTGCAGTGGATGACGGCTGGCGCCGGGATCCTGCATGAAGAGTTCCACTCCGAAGCGTTCACCCGCTCCGGCGGTGAACTGAAAATGATGCAGCTGTGGGTCAACCTGCCGGCGAAAGACAAAATGACGACCCCGGGCTATCAGAGCATTACCGCAGACGTCATTCCGCAAGCAACGCTGGAAGACGACGCCGGGACCGTCAGAGTGATTGCCGGGCGTTACGGCGATGTCGTCGGCCCAGCGCACACATTCTCACCGTTAAACGTGTGGGATATGCAGCTCAAACAAAGTCACGATGTGACATTGCGTCAGCCGGAAGGCTGGAGCACCGCGTTGGTCGTGCTCGAAGGCGAAGTCATCGTCAACGGTACGGAAAACGCACGGGAAGGACAGCTGGTAGTGCTGAGCCAAAAAGGTGAAGCCTTCCATCTGGAAGCGAGCTCCAACGCGAAGGTTCTGCTGATGGCCGGCGAACCGCTACAGGAGCCGATCGTGGGCTACGGCCCGTTTGTGATGAATACCAAAACGCAAATTGCCGAAGCAATTCGCGATTTTAACAGCGGCCGTTTTGGCCAAATCTAACGAAATTGAGGTGAAGAATATGTCTACTCCAGCTAACTTTAACGGTTCTCGTCCGGTGATTGATGTTAACGATACCGCGATGCTGTTGATTGACCACCAAAGCGGCCTGTTCCAGACCGTTGGCGATATGCCGATGCCAGAACTGCGCGCTCGCGCCGCCGCGCTGGCGAAAATGGCATCGCTTGCCGGGATCCCGGTGATCACCACCGCTTCCGTGCCGCAAGGTCCGAACGGCCCGTTGATTCCGGAAATTCATGAGAATGCGCCGCATGCGAAGTATATTGCGCGTAAAGGCGAGATCAACGCCTGGGACAACCCGGAGTTTGTCGCAGCGGTGAAAGCGACCGGACGTAAAACCTTAATCATCGCCGGTACCATTACCAGCGTGTGCATGGCTTTCCCGGCAATTGCCGCCGTCGCCGACGGTTATAAAGTGTTTGCCGTTATCGATGCCTCCGGTACCTACAGCAAAATGGCGCAGGAGATCACCCTGGCCCGCGTAGTCCAGGCCGGCGTAGTACCAATGGATACCGCCGCGGTAGCCTCTGAACTGCAGCGCACCTGGAACCGTCCGGATGCCGCCGAGTGGGCTGAGGTGTATACCAAAGTCTTCCCGGCGTAT
Source organism: Klebsiella sp. JN_Kp122 (assembly GCF_040062085.1). Taxonomy (NCBI): domain Bacteria; kingdom Pseudomonadati; phylum Pseudomonadota; class Gammaproteobacteria; order Enterobacterales; family Enterobacteriaceae; genus Klebsiella; species Klebsiella sp. JN_Kp122. The sequence goes on along the minus strand of NZ_JBEAHW010000006.1, from coordinate 266 downwards.
CAGTTGCTGATTGAAAGCTACAGCAAGGCGCAGGACGTCGTGAAGAACAACGAAAAGCTGGATTCCCAGCGTTAAAATAGCTGCCCCGTCGATGAATCGACGGGGCAGTGTTCATTGCTTAACCGAACGGTAAAGAAAGAAAAAAATATGCTTGACCGTTTTAGCGCAACTCCCTATAGTAGCGCCCCGTTGCCCACCCAAGGTGAGCAGCAAGACAATATGGTGAGGTGTCCGAGTGGCTGAAGGAGCACGCCTGGAAAGTGTGT
>NZ_JBEAHW010000005.1:0-3008 GCF_040062085.1 Klebsiella sp. JN_Kp122 | reverse complement strand
TGAATGTTTATCAGTATGCGCCGAACCCGCTGGGATGGGTGGATCCGTGGGGGCTAACGTGTATACCAAATAAAGTTAATGGAGATGCCCGAGAAGCAAAACTCTTAACACGATTGCAAAATATCTTCGGTGTTGAAAATGTTATTAGTCAGCGGCATTTACGTAATGCTCAGGGAAAAATTGTTGGTCTTGTTGATGATGAAATCAAACTAGGTAAAACAAAAGGTTCTCGCATCCTTGATTTTGTCGTTAAGACTAAGGATGGCTGGAAAGGAATAGAGGTAACTAGCAAAACAGCTTCTAAAATCGCCCAATCTTCAAAAGAGGAAATTATTCGGAGTGCTGGAGGTGGTTTTGTCCGTCATCCAGTTACAAAAAAATTGATAGAACTTTCTGACGATATATCTAGAATAATACGTCTTGATTAATGGAGGTGACAACATGGATTTATTAAGATTTAATTACTCAACTTTATTGAAAAGAAGTAAATCTTTGTCTTATCGCGAACAAATAACTACTATAACAATAGTATTAATGAATTTTCTAAAGGAAAACAATTTAGTTATAATAGAACCGTTTGAAGAGGATGGTAGCCTAAGAGAAGATCTTGTTTTGTATAGTTCTGATTTAACGGAGGACGGTAACCTTTTGTTTAAGGAATATTATCCGAAATGGTCTAGGTATATAGATCGTGGGGGGGATGTTAACAATACTAAAATATTAGACGATGGTTTGGATATTATTAAAAATAGATAAATTAAACACCGGGAAAGAAGATTAGACTTTCCCGGTTTTGTTGTTTAACTAATGCTTGATTTACTACTTCAGCATGCCTTTATTCCATTGGGTTTCTTTTTAACATGATAAGTTTATTTATCGTATTCTTTCTAAATACATTCATGCCATAGATGCAATTTGGTTCAACAGGGAGATATCCCGGTTTGTCGGAATGGTTGGTTGACGGACAATCTAAAACCAGTCAGAGTACGTAAAGCAGGAGGGAGATGCTAATGAAAGAACTCGAGTATATAAAGCCATATAGCTTAAAAGAATTAATTACGAAAATTGTTCATCAGGGATACACAAAAGACAATTTTTGCCTTTACACAAAGGAATATGAAGCTGTTGCTACCCCCGAACTTGTTTGCTATCTGGATCGGTATCCTGAAGTTAGTGATGATGAAGACGTTTATCCTGAATACGTTGAGCAAAATGAATTGGAGTTGTTTTTTTACGGCGATCAGTTTATGGATGTTCTCAAAAATGCACTGAATCAAAAATAAAATGCGATGGTGGATGAGTTTGTTTCAGGATTAAATTATTATCTGGAAAACGATGCGTTTATTACTTTATCATAATGAGGGGGTTGTGTAATTCAATAAAGAATGCTTATTCATATACTAAATCAACTTATAGCACTCTGTTGGATTTTTCCACATAGGGTGCTTTCCATTTTACACTAGCAGCCAGTTACAACAATACAAAGTGTAGGCAGCGCTGTTCAGCAGTATGCGCGAGTACGTGTACTATCCGGGAAGTTTTCAGCCGCTGGCGCTGCTGACGTAGGAAGTGGGAAGAAGGAGAACTGACACTATCATTGTGACCCGAACGGCGTGCCGGTCCGCCTGACGCCATTGCAGGGCGAGATAGTGTGGTCAGAGAAGACGGGCGTATGGGGAGAAAAAGGGGAGGTCTACGCCGATCGTATCAGCAACCCGCTGCGTTTCCAGGGCCAGTATTTTGACGCTGAAACGGGGCTGCACTATAATCGACATCGTTACTATGATCCTGAAATTTCGGGATTTATTAGCCAGGAACCGATTGGATTAGCCGGCGGGCTGAATGTTTATCAGTATGCGCCGAACCCGCTGGGATGGGTGGATCCGTGGGGGTTGAGTTGTTCAAGTGATGCAAGAGCTCTTCGAGCGAATATGGTTGCGGCAGGAAAAAGTGAGCCAAGTTTTAAAAATTCAGCACATCATATTGTTATGTCAAATTCTAAAGATCAAAGGATGGTCGCTTTGCAGAACCAAATGAGTAAATTAGGAATAGATATCAACACTGCGGAAAACGGTATATTTTTACCTTCAAATAGTAAAGTGATTGTGCCAGCAGGAAACAAATTGCCAAATCATGCTAGCATTCATACTAATGCTTATAAGCAGAAAGTATATGATCGTTTAAGTATAAAGAACAATAGTGGTGATTTTATATCCGAGCTAAATAGAATCAATACTGAAATTGCTAATGGTACATTTTAATTTTACGGTGATGATAAATGACTATATTGAAAAATTTAGAAGATAAGTTTAATAAGATTAGTTCCGATAGTGAAAGCTATATTATATCATATAGTGATAGTGTTAGACTCAACGAAACTAAAGTAGTAGTTAGTAAAGGTGCATTATATAATATTCGACCCTACGAAATCGAACGAGCTGGATTTAAGATAGGTAAGAAACTTAATAAATTACCTGCAAATGTAAAAAATACACACATCTATCACTTTGATAGTCTGGAACGTATATCGTTAATAGAAATATTTGGACAGACATCAAATATAATTAACAAAGAGTTTTGTATCTATGAAGGTGATAACTTAGAAAGGATTTATTTTACCAGTGCCGGTATGCTGCGAAACATCTCTTTGTCAGTATACAATGATGGATTGATTGAAAAAGATTTCAATTGGGGGATGTATGGGTGCAGTGTATCTGATTATGTTTATGAAGACTCAATTCTTAAGAAAATATATGTTCAGCAAAAAGAACATGCAGAATCATCTTTTACAGAATTTGAAGTTGTATTTTCGTATAAAAATGCGATCATCGATACCATTAAAAATGTATTTCCTAATGGTTATGAAGAACAACGTTATCCTGCACGCTGAATTAGCTAATTAAATAACAGCCTGTGGGGCAGCAATCGTTACGCTTACGATCCGGTGGGGCGTTTGACGGCCCATACCGCGCCGGACGGTACGCTGCGGCAGTTTGTGCAGGATGCGG
>NZ_JBEAHW010000048.1:0-312417 GCF_040062085.1 Klebsiella sp. JN_Kp122 | reverse complement strand
CCAGCCCGTCATAGCCGTAACGCACCAGCCGCTCGCCCTTGCGCACCGCCACCAGTTGGCGGTTATCGTCCCAGCTGAAATCCTCTTTCTCGCCGTTATGCCGGACATCGCGCCGCTGTCGCAGCTCGCCCGCGCGATCGAATACATAACGCATCCCGTGCTGCTGCCCCTCGCGGAACCAGCCCCCGGCGCTCTCATTCACCGCCCGGGTCTGCGTCTGCAGGTGGCTGCCCGCCGCATCCTGCACAAACTGCCGCAGCGTACCGTCCGGCGCGGTATGGGCCGTCAAGCGCCCCACCGGATCGTAAGCGTAACGATCGCTGCCCCACAGGCTGTCATCGCGCCGGGTCAGGTTACCCAGCCTATCCCAGCTGAAGCCGCTGGCGAACAGCGGTAAATCATTCTGCAACACCTGCTGCGACGTCAGCTGGCCGAGCCGGTCGTAGGTGAAATGACGCGTCACCTCCGCCGACAGCTGCTCGCTGACCCGCCGCCCGGCCTCATCGTAACCCAGCACGATCGGCGCATCGTCATTCAGCTGGATCTTGCTCAGCCGGTCATACTCATCCATGGCGTAACGCACCTGATGACCGCTGTCGCTGCGCCGGGAGACCAGCAGGCCGCGCTCGTTATAGCCATAATGCAGCTGAAAACCGTCCTGCTCCTCCAGCAGCACCCGCCCGGCGTCATCATAGCGCCACGCCAGCCGCCGCCACGGATTCTCACACAGCACCATCCGTCCGCAGGGATCGTAATGATACTTCGCCTGCAGGGTATCGCCGCTGCGCCGCTCGCTTAGCCGCCCGCCGCGGTCGTAACCGTAGCGCACCAGCCGCCCCAGCGGATCCTCACGGCTGATCAGCCGGTTGCCTTTATCCCAGCCATAACGGGTTACCTGTCCCCAGTAATCGGTCTCCGCGGCGATGCGCCCCAGCACGTCGCGGTCCAGCTGCCAGCGCTGACCGTTCTGGTTGATCACCGCCAGCAGGCGATCTTCCAGGTCGTACTGATAGCCAAGCGTCGCGCCATCCGGCGTCTCGCAGGCGGCCAGCATTCCGGTGCGGTTATAACGAAAACGGGTTATCTGGCCGGCTTCATCGGTGAAGTGAAGCGGTGAATCTTCCCGGTCGTAAGCGACGCGAATTTCGCCGCCCTGCGGATTGACCATCGCCACCAGCCGATCCTTGCTGTCCCAGTGGAAACGGCTGCTGCCGCCGCCTGCGTCAATACGCTCCAGCAGGGTGCCGCGCGCGGAATGCCGCAGTTGAGTGGTTCCCGCGCCGGCCTGGCTCAGCGCCTGCAAAAAACCAAACCGATCATAGCGATAGCGACTCTGCCCGGAACCCGGCACGTCCGCCGCGCTCAGCTGCCCGTACTCATCATACTGATAGCGCGAGGTGACGCCGGTAGGGTCCGTTCCCGCCAGCAGGTTGCCGCGTTCGTCATAGTCCGAACGCCAGCAGGCGCCTTTCTCATCAATCAGCGCCAGCACATCGCCGTCTTCATTGTAGGCCGCCTGAATCTGGCTACCGTCCGGCAGATGTTCGGCGATCATTCGCCCCTGTTCATCATACTCCCAACGACGCGTGCTGCCGTCCGGCTCAATGAGTTCGACGGTGCGGCCAAAATCATCGTAGTGGAAGACGGTATTGCCGCCGGTCGGATCGATCTCCGAAACCGGCAGGCCGTTATCATCAAAGCTGACAGACGTTACATGGCCGTTGGAATCGGTGATTTCCACTTCGTTGAGCAAGTCGTGCCAGGCGAAATGGTAATCCCATACGCCGCCGTCGCCCCAAGCGTGAACCACCCGCCACTCGTCATTGAACTGGTAGTGAAAGCCCTGGCCGTTACGGTCGACATGGCTGGTCATATGGCGCAGTTGATAGTAGAAGCGCCGCGGATGCGAAAGCGCATCGATCTCCGCGCTCAACTGATTATCGCTATCGTATTCATAGCGGGTCAGCGGCGTGATCTCGTCATCCAGCGCGTTGCGCAGGCGTAGCGCCCGCAGGCGGCCATCCTGCCAGGTGACGAGGATCTCCCTGCCGCTCATGCCTCGCGTGCTGAACTCGCGAATACGCTCAAGCTCGCGCCCCTGCCAGTCGAACTGCCAGCCGTTACCGTTACGGTCCGCCAGCCGGTAAATCGCCAGCCGCCCGCGCTTACCGCGAAATTGCAGCCGCGCGCTCCCTTCCTGCTCAACATGCCAGAAGCATTCGCCATTGCGGGTTTCCCGCCACAGGCGGCTGCCGTCCGGCAGGCCGACAATACCCTGCTCGCGCCCGTCGGACTGCGGCAGCGCCGCAAACAGCGTCATCCCTTCCGGCTGAGTCAGCACCGCGACGCCTTCATCGGCCAGTATTTCAAGGCGGGTGTCCGCCGGGGTTGACCAGCCGTAACCGCACAGCCCTTCTTCATCGAGATCCGCCGACGAGTAGCTTCGCGTCCACGCCAGCGGCAGGCGGCCGGGTAACAGAAAATCCTCATGTTCCAGGCTCACGCTACCGTCGCGGATATCAACCGGTTCGGCGCGTAGCACCCGGCATTTCAGGACGCCGGGATCCATGTTGCGAAACAGCTTCTGGCGCAGCTTTTTAAACCGCCGCATAAACAGCCGCCACTGCGGCGTTTTTTTAACTTTCTTCAACCCCTTGCCCAACCCGCTTAACCCGGCGCGCATCAGCAGCGCCATCAGGTTGATGGTTGGCGGCCCGCCGACAATCACGTTGTTGGGAATCGCGAGGTTAAACGTCAGCGGCAGCGTCAGCGAGAGCGGCTTTGGTTTGCTCAGCCGCTTCAGGCGGAACGGCGGCACCATTCCGAGGATGTTACAGCTCAGTACCGGCATGCCGATGCGGGAAAACGGTTCACCATCGACGGCGACGGTTTTGCTGCCCATAAACAGCTCGTCTTCCATCTGCGGGCCGCCGGGCGCGCGCAGCGGCGGCACCCACACGCCGCCGACCGGGATATGTACCGCAATACCGCCGGTCCCCGCGCTGGCGCGTTTGATGCTGTTGACGTGTACGGTAGTGCCCAGCAGCGGCAGATAATCAAACACGTCGAAAACGATGCCGATATGCGGCGTCGGCAGCGGCCAGGGATAAGTATGGATATCCAGGCCAAGCTGCGGGTCGAAGTGAGCCCCGGAGTGCATCAGACGCGCCTCAGAACATGGCGCGCAGCAGCGCGCGCAGGAAGGTGCGCACTTCGGTGGCGAACCCGCCGTCCGAAAGGCTTAAAAACAGGATTGCCAGCAGCGTCACGGCAACAATAATAATAATCCGGGTCTTCATAGCGGGTTGCTCCCTGCATTTTCAGTGGATGATGCATCGGTATTTCCCCAGGCAGGCAGGCTTTGCCATTCACCCGGCGGGGCATCAAAGGGGTGGGCGATCTCCGGCAGGCCGTTCCAGTGCGGATGCAGCTTCTCCCGCGCCAGGCGGATCACGCGGCGAAAGCTGTCATCGCCGCCGCGGATCAGTTTTTCCCGCGCTTCGCGGATCAGCGCGAACGCGGCTTCCAGCTGTAGCTGTAACTGCCGGTCCACGCGTTTTACCTGTTCGACGGCGGGTTCCCGCGGCAAGCGGTCTTCCGCCTGTTGGATTAAGCGCTGTTTTTCGCTTTGCCAGCGCGTCGCGCAGGCCTCAAGCGCCTCGGTCCGTCGTTTATCATGGATGCGCAGCAGATCCTGGAATGCCAGCGGCAGCGTGGTCTGGGCGCGCTCCTGGCGTGGGATCGGCTCCGCCGCCTGGATGGCGTGGGCATACTCCTCCATCGCTTTTGCCCGGTGCCCGGCGAGGTTGAGACAAAAACCGGACATCCGCCAGCCTTCTACGGCAAATACCGGGTGTGGAATGGTTTGCGCTTCGCCCGCCGCCCGCCGATAGCCTTTCGCCGCCTGGAGATACTCTTTACGCGCGAACCAGGCGCCGGCCTCGCCAAAAGTGCTTTGGGTACGCAGTTGTCCTTTAAGCGCCGGGTCGGCAATTTCGCCACTGATGGTTTGCGCCTGGCGGTAGTTATCGACGGCCCGTTGATGATCGTTACCTTTCAACCAACCGCCGGCGATCAGGTTATGCATCATCGCCTGCTGGTCAGCCCAACCGCAGCGCTGGGCGACGCCGAGCGCCATACCGCCGCGCGCGGCCACCTGCGCGGCGCTGCCTTTTTCCAGCAGCAGCATGGCATCAGCCAGATAGCGGCGAAACAACAGGCGATCGGGATTCGGATCGCTCTGCCCGCGCGCGGTTTGATGCATCACTTTCATACTGTCGACGTCATCGGTCAGCAGCCGTACCCTGCGTGGATGCGCCTCATACAGCGGCTGCCAAATCGGTTGCTCAAGCGTGTCGATAAGTAACAGTCTGGCGTTGCACGCCTCCTGCGCCAGCCAGCCGTTCAACCAGCGGTTCAACGCCTTTTCATCGCTGACGGCGGAGGGTTTCAGCACCAATACCAGATATCGTAAATCGTCATGAAATGTCGTCGCAAAATCCTGCAGCATCTGCCGCAACTGCGCCGGGCTATAGGTTGGGAGAAAGCGTTCGGCATCCCATATAGCGGCATCCGGCGTCGCTTCGTAGTGTTCCACAAACTCGCGCCCGAGCGCCTCGCTGTAGCCATAGCCGGTCTCGAACGGCGTGGTTAACCCCAGCAGCAGATCCGGCAGCGAGCGGCCTTCAGGATGCTGCTGCAGCGCGATAAAACCATCAAGCAGCGACTCGCCGCCGGCAGGCGTCCGCCAGATAAATAAGCGGATCTGCTCCGCCTGCTCGCTGGCGTCCAGCCAGCTAAGCTCAAGCTCGCTCATTACTTTTTCGGTCGGATTCTTCGCCGCGTTCATTCCCTTTCCCTGTCAGGCATTGAGCTCAATCTTTTTACCATTCACCATCACGCCAGCGGCGTTAATGGTGATCGTCGACCCGCCAGCGGTAATCTCCACGCTGCCGTTACTTATCAGAATGCCGCTTTCGCCCACGTTGATATGTACGGTATCGGTAGCGCTGTCGGTTACGCTCCCTTGCGTAAAGCGGGTATCACCGCCGGTGATGCTCAGGGTACGCCCGGCGCCGATCGTCACCTCTTGCTTACTGGTGATGGTCTGCGTTTGCTTACCGGTCACGGAAATATCGTGATTGCCGGTCACTCCCAGCGTCTGGTTGCCGGTGACCTGCACGTTACGGTTCTGCTGGACGCTGACGCTTTCGTTACCCTGCACCTGACGGGTGCGATCCTGTACGACCGTCAGTGACTGCTTGCCTTCGACGGTCGCGGTATGGTCGCTTTTCACCGTGGTGGTATGGTTGCCGCTGATGGTTTCATCGCGGTTCTGCTCAACGCTTAGGGTCTCATTCCCCTTCACGCTTTCGGTACGGTTCTGCCCAACGGTGGTGGTTTCATTACCATTGATGGTTTTGCTGCGATCTTTGCCGACGGTAACGCTTTCATTGCCATCCACCGTGCGGGTTCGGTTCTGTTTGATATGGCTGGTTTCGTCTTTGCCGACGGTTTTGGTGCGGTTATTGCCGACATCATGGGTCTCGTCGTTTTCGACTTCAGTATCCATGTTGCGCTCGGCGTGCAGCCAGAGCTGCTCTTCGCCGGGTTTATCTTCAAAACGCAGGGCGTTGGCGTTGTCCGGCGAACCATCCTTTGAACGGCTCATAAAACCCATCTGCGTGGCTGCCGCCGGTAGCGCCCACGGCGGCATACTGGCTTCGTTATAGACGCGGCCAATGACAATCGGCCGGTCCGGCTCACCGTTAATAAAGTCCACCACCACTTCATCACCGACGCGTGGGATCTGCACCCCGCCGTAACCCTGGCCGGCCCAGGCGCTGGAAACGCGCACCCAACAGGAGCTATTTTCATCGCCCTGGCTTTCGCGGTCCCAGTGGAATTTCACCTTAATCCGGCCATATTTATCGGTCCAGATCGATTCTCCTTTCGGCCCTACCACGCGGGCGGTTTGCGGCCCGTAGGTGCGCGGCCAGTCGGTCCTTGACGCGGGGACAAATGGCGTCGCGGCGGGAATAACGGTGAATGCGATGCGGTGCTGCGCGGTATTTCCGCCGCCGGAGGCATACTGATTCTCTTCAAAATCATAGCGGGCGCCCACCACCAGCCATTTAGCGTTATCAGCCATGTTAGGCGCATGCGTCAGGGTAAACGTGTGTCCCGGGACGATACCGGTCGCGGTGGCGATACCCTGCGTTTGCTGCTGTTCGGCCTGCCAGGACTGCTGACGAATACGGGCGTAGGCTTCGCCGTCGCCGTGCTCCATAAAGCGCCCCGGCCAGTCGTAAACGTCGATTTTGCCCGGTGTCGGCGAGACCGGATTCTGCAGCGTTTGCAGCATCCAGGCGTGGGGCTTGCGAAAATCATAGTCATCGGTGCTGTAAAGCCCCGGCGTGACGACGTGGCTCGCCATCAGCTGGCTAATGCCCTCTTCGCCGACCGCGCCGCCGCCCGGCTGCGCATGCCAGGGAATAGTTTCATAACCGGGGAAGGATTCAGCCTGCTGATAGTCATCCATCAGCACCAGGGTATGGCCGTCTTTATCGTGGCGGAACAGATAGCTAATACCTTCCAGCTCCAGCAAACGGCTGATGAAATGGAAGCTGCTTTCCGCATACTGCACACAATAATCCCACTGCCGGTAGCTACGCGTAAGTTTGTCCTCAAACTTAACGTTATGCTCGCTAAACAGTTTGGCCACGATATCCGGCACCCGCTGCTGCTGGAAAATACGGAAGTTGCGGTCGCGCATCATCGGCCAGAAATCGGGTTCCAGCGTGGTCTGATAGACGGCGTAGCGCGTCTCGCCAAGATCTTCGGCGCGTACGGTAACGGCGGTGATTTTGCCGGAAAGATAACGCACCTGTCCCCATTGGCCGGGAACCGCCACCGTCATGTTTTTGCCGAGCATGGCCTGACGGTCGATAGCAAAATCCTGGCTGAGTAAATCGACCTGAAAGTGGAAAGGTTCGGACAATTTCTCCTGCCCGCTGAATTTCCAGAATAATAACGAGGAGCTGTCGACAGATGACAGGATCGATATCCGATTAACCATATGGATTCCTTTATGGTGCAGGCAGCCGCGGGGCTAATTCCTTAAGATTAATAAATTATCCTGAATATTTATCAGAAGTCATCTCTCTGCCCGAGATTTCACCCAGGAATACTCTTAATTATTCAACTCTGTGCTTTTGTTCATCTTTATACCGTCATTATTAGTAGTGGAGCTTTCTTAACAGGCGTTAATTACTGGTTTGACTTATTAGAAACGGTAATGAGGTAAGTCTGAAAATAGTCTCCTGGCGCGAAGAAATATGTTTAAACCGGCCCGGACGCTTTAAAATAACCGCGGCTGCGAACTGCCATCACAGCCATTTGCTCACCGGCCTGCTCTTGCATACGGTCGGCCGGTGAGCAATCCCTGGTCGTTAATCGCTCAGACATCCCCTGTCTCGTTAATATCAGATCCTTTACCTCAGTCATATTCAGATTGTTTTTACATAAAATCGTCGCGCTATTTTCGCCCGCTAAACGGCGCAGTCGCTAATATTAGCGATGAGATAATCTATTGTTTATCAATCGGCTTCAGACATAAAACCCCCGCCTGCCGGGCGCTGGCGCAGGTTTTGATAATGTACGACCCTCTTGATCTCTGCCATCGATCTACAATACTGTATATACATACAGTAAAGATAATCGGTGATCATCATGCAGTTTTTCACACTAACCGAACTACGCCAGATCGTGGCACTCCCCCTGTTCAGCGATCTTGTTCCCTGCGGTTTTCCTAGCCCCGCGCAGGATTATGTTGAACGGCGTATCGACCTGAATGAACTGCTGATTCAGCATCCAGGCGCCACCTACTTTGTGAAATCAAGCGGTGACTCAATGATTGGCGCTGGCATTGGCGATGGTGATTTACTGGTGGTGGATAGCTCCCGCAAGGCCGTCCATGGCAGCATCGTTATTGCCGCAGTGGATGGAGAATTCACGGTTAAGCGCCTCCAGTTACATCCTGTTGTCATGCTCAAACCTGATAATCCCGCCTACCAGCCGATTATGCCAGGCAGTGAAGAGTGTCTGGAAATTTTTGGCGTGGTGACCTACATCGTGAAATCGGCGGGCTGATCGTGTTTGCCCTGTGTGATGTGAACTCATTCTATGCTTCCTGTGAAACCGTCTTTCGCCCGGACTTACGCGGCCGCCCGGTGGTTGTTTTGTCCAATAATGACGGGTGTGTGATTTCACGTTCTGCGGAAGCCAAACCGTTTGTGAAAATGGGTGAACCGTACTTTAAACAAAAAGATATCTTCAGACATCATGGCGTGGTTTGCTTCAGTAGCAACTATGAACTCTACGCCGATATGTCCAACCGGGTAATGACGACGCTTGAAGAGATGTCGCCTCGCTGTGAAAAATACTCCATTGATGAAGTTTTTTGCGATCTTACCGGCGTGCGTAACTGCCGCGTTCTTACCGAATTTGGACATGAGCTCAGAGCCACGGTGCGGCAACGCACACACCTGACGGTGGGCGTCGGAATAGCCCAGACAAAAACGCTGGCTAAACTGGCGAATCATGCGGCAAAACGCTGGCAACAGCAGACAGGAGGCGTGGTTGACCTGTCGAATGCGGAGCGGCAAAGAAAATTGATGGCGGCGCTACCGGTGGAAGAGGTTTGGGGAGTGGGTCGACGCATAGCGAAGAGGCTTGAAACGATGGGGATCCGGACGGTATTGCAGCTGGCTGACACGGATATCCGCTTCATCAGGAAACACTTTAATGTCGTACTGGAAAGAACCGTCCGTGAATTACGCGGCGAGCCCTGTCTCGAGCTGGAAGAGTTTGCCCCGGTAAAGCAAGAGATTATCTGTTCCCGTTCGTTCGGCCATCGCATCACCGAGTACGAAGAAATGCGCCAGGCCATCTGTAGTTACGCTTCCCGGGCCGCAGAGAAACTTCGTCAGGAACATCAATACTGCCGGTTTATCTCCGTCTTTGTAAAAACGTCGCCCTTCGCGCCTGATGAACGGTATTACGCCAATAATGCCTCGGTCACCCTGCTTACCCCAACGCAGGACAGCAGAGATATTATCGCCGCCGCGACGCGTTGTCTGGATGCCATCTGGCAAAGTGGCTGTCGGTACCAGAAAGCCGGGGTGATGCTGGGCGATTTTTATAGCCAGGGCGTCGCGCAACTTAATCTGTTTGACGAAAATGCGCCGCGAAAAAATAGCCAAAAACTGATGGAGGTGCTGGACCGCCTGAATGCTGAGGACGGACGTGGGACGCTTTACTTCGCCGGCCAGGGTATCCAGCAACCGTGGCAGATGAAGCGGGAAATGCTCTCCCCGCGATACACCACCCGATATAGCGATCTGCCCACGGTTAAATGATTCCCCGACAGGCCAAACCTTAAATAAAATCAGGTTTGGCCATCATGGCGTCCGTGAGGGTATTTATGGAATATAAAATTGCGCAGCGCGTTTCTCACTTGTCCTTCCGCGGTTGCAGAACAAGTTGATGATGGCTGGCCTCAATGACGCGCGCGCGGTCCGGGTCAAGATCCTCACGGGCAAGCACCAGCTTCCAGTCGTTTTTCGTCAGATCCGGCGCCCGGAACAGCGCCACCACGGCAACATACTGCGCCTGTTCATCCAGCGGCATGGTGAGACTCATCTCCGTTCCCGGTTTGAGCACCAGGCTGCGGCTGGCCAGTTGGTCGTCTTTTAATATCTCCTCCCCCTCCGCCGCCAGCTGCTGGTAAACCGTCTTATCGAAAGTCTTGCGATCCTTCAGCACATAGACCCGCACCATCACCGGCTGGGAGGCGCTGTTATCCTCACGGTTATCGGTGTTTAACGCATTGCGCGCGCTAAAATCCAGACGCAGCGTTTTCACCTGGCGATAAAATACTGACTTTACGGCGGACGAAGCGCCGTCGCTGATTTTCTGTGTTAGCCCGCAACCCGCCAGCATGAATGGCAGAAGAATCAGTGCGGATAGTTTAAGCGAAGTGATATGCAACACGTTGGTTTCCTTGTGATAATGATGCAAGCGGCATGCCGCGGTAGCCGCCCAGTTCCGTGGTAAACGTGGCCGGTAAATCCGGCGGAACCGCGTCCCCCTCCATGCCCAGAACGCCGCTTATGCCGAGCATAAACGGCGATTCACCGAGTACCGGCGCGGGTAACAGCGGCGTGGGAAGCGTTAAGGTGATTTTGGCCTTATAGCGCCAGCCGAGATAAACCCGCAGCAGAACCAGAAAGTCCGCATAGATTTGCCCCTCCGGCATCCAGCCTGCGGCCTCGGCGATATCATCGGTGTACAGCGCGATCAGCAACTGGCTGGCAATCTCGGTCGTTTCATCGCCCAGCACCGTGTAGCCATCAAGCAGGAAATCGTTATCGCCGTAAAAACCCAGCGGCTGCGCCGGGTACACCGTCCGTGGGCAGTGCGGCGACGCTTCCGCCCGCGTATGGGGCGCCAACAATCGTACCAGCGCCTGAATCCCCTCTTCGGTACGCGCGGGCAGGCGCATCACGCTGAGTAATGCCAGAAAGCGAGATACCGGCGCGGCAATATGCTGAGCGGTGCCGGGAATGCCAAGCCCGATCAGCCCCAGCAGGCTCTGTGAAGTACGATCGCGACCGCCGTCTTCAAAGGTTGCCGGATACGAGTATTTGCGCCAGATGCGATAAAACTGGCTCAGAATGCGGTGGTTAAAAATATCGAGAAATGCTTCCTGCGCCTCATGCCCTTCTCTTTGCTGCGCAATATCATCCAGCCAGGCGGTGGGCAACGGCGAATCGACACCGTATAGCCCCATAAAGGTGGTGCGCAGCGTCGGCGGCGCGTCGGGATGCGCCTCATCATACTCCACCGCTTTGAGTTCGCTGACCGGAAAACCCATCCCCGGATGCGGGCGAAAGCGTACCGGATCATCCGCCGGGTTTAGCGTGCGGCCTAATTCCGGCGCGCCAGGTCGCGATTTTTCCAGTAGCTGGCAGAAGCGGTAAAAGTTGATGCGCTGAATATCCCGCTCCAGCCGCGGGCTCAGCCGGGAATGCGGCGTTTGTGGTTCTCCTGCCATTCGAGACGCTCTCCGGTAGGTTGCAGTATCAGAATCAGACGATTAAACAGATGGATGTCGGTATACAGGGCAAAGAAGCGGTTGAGCATCTCGCCAAACAGGCAGATGTCGCCGTGCCCGGCGAAGCCGTTACCGTCGAGCGTCACCTCTATCTGCACGCCGCGTAGAAAGTGCCCCTCGGCAAAACGTTCCACCTCACAGTGGCTCACGTCGACGATCGCCTGCAGGCGACGGCGGTTCATTTCGTTGTCCGTCCAGTCGTACAACGCCAGCGCGCCGCGCAACACCTCGGCGTTATCCATCATCCACAGGAAGCTGCTACCGAGATGGCTCAGTACCCGCCAGTGAAAACGGTCGCGATCCGGTGGATAACACGGCAACGTCGGCGCGCTGAGATTGCGCACCTGGAGTCGCGACGTCGTGGATTTGACCACCGTGTCCAGCAGCGTGCTTTGCAGCGCCCGCCGCGGCAACTGGCCGTTGGTGCCGATCAGGCTCAATGACAGGGTTTCATTCTGCGGCACGCGATGCTGGTCAAACGCCTCGCCGCCCAGCGTCAGCCAGGTATCATGCAGCCCGGACGGGCCACGTTTAACGCGCGTGTGGTAATAATATTCCGGCGCATCATGGCGCAACATGCCGCCTTTGTGGCGAAAACTGGTAAACGGCACATACACTTGGGTGCCGGAAAGACGTGAAGAGGTGACGGACTCCACCGAATAGATTTCGGTGTGTCCATCCTGGACGCGCATGGGGCGCAGCAGATACTCACTTTGTAGTGAATCCAGATGCAGCGGATCCGACTCCAGCGGGAATAGGTTAATAACCGGGCTGCAGTGTAAACGCAGATGTTTCTCTGACAACGCATACTCCTGCGGCCACGGTTTATCCAGCACGACCTCGATCTCAAACCATCCCGGCGCATCAGGAAACGTCATATTCTCCAGCCCGCACAGCGCGACCGACATAAATTTTTCACGAAAGCTGAAATACTCCAGCAGCAACTGGTAGCCGCTGAACCCGCCGCTTTGGGGCAGCAGCGCATCATCATGGCCAAAACCGCAAACGGCAAAATGGGCCGCCAGCGGCCTGCTATCGGCCTCCCCCGCCAGACGTATGCCGATGCGCGCCACATTCAGGGTCAGCGCTTCATGCAGCGCGCAGGCCAATGGCGCGTCGGCATTCAGATACAACGGAATACGGCTCAGGTCGAGCACCCGCCAGTCCACCAGCGCGCTACAGTCAAAACGCAGACAAATCGCCTGGCGGCCGTCGGCCTGCGCCCTGACGCTGGCGCGGGAGAGCGCGAGCGGCTGTAAAGTTAGCGGCTGGGTCGTGGTGTAACGGCAGCGGGTGCCCGTCTCGCCGATGGGCCGGGAGATCACTTCCGTTCCCTTCTTCAGCCGCTGCGGCTCTTTCATCTCCCGCCAGTCGACGCTGAACTCCACCATCGCCAATGACGGAATGGTACGGAGATAATGCGGCCAAATCATACTCACCAGCCCGCCGGTCAGCTCCGGCAGGTCGTCATCGAGCTTTTCGCGCAGCCGCCCCATCAGGAAAGCAAAACCTTCGAACAGGCGCTCAACATAGGGATCGCGGGCGCCGGCTTTATCGAGGTTTAACGCCGCGGCGCGATCGGGATGGGCGCGGGCAAACTCCTCGCCGGCCTCGCGCAGATAGCGCATTTCAGCGTCAAAATAACGCAGAGTTAAATCGTCCATGGAATATCTCAGATGTCAGAATTGAAAAACTCGCTGCTTGTAAAGCAGCGCTTGCAGAGTGAATGTCGCCCCTTATTCCTCTACGTCACCGTCGGCAAACGGTTCTGCTCGGTGGGCCTCCACGATGAAAATCTGTGTCGGCAACGTGAAGTTTCGCAGTTTCAGCAACGCCAGCGGGCCATCGCCGAGTTCGGTACGCAGCAGCCACTGCAGTTGCCGGTTATCCGGCGTATTGACCGTCAGACGAAACAGCCCATCGCCGATCTGCTGGCGCTTCATTCTCTCCAGCATACGCAGCGTGCCCCACGGGCCGCTGTCGTTCGCCAATAGCCGGGCGCCCGCCGCCACTGAGCTCCAGCTCAGCATCGCGCCGGGTTTGTTGATAGTCCCCGGCCAGCGGAAACTTTTCCATTCGGCAAGCTGGTTAAAGTAGTGCAGATTCTGGCCGTCGAGGGTGAGTTGCGTTTCAACAATGCCCGGCGTCGCCACCCCCTGTAGTTCAAACCCCATTCCCTGACTGCCGTCGGTAAACAGGATGTCGGACAAGGAACTCAGTTGATTAATCGCCTTCAGGAAGGCCGGATTGAAAGTCAGCCCCTGACTGTGCGCGCTATCGGCCACCCAGCGGCTACCCTCCCGGTTGAGCACGCCGCCCAACTGTCGGGCAAGAAACTGGTCGATTCGCCCGCTATCGCGACGGATGAATGCCGCCAGCATCGGTAGCGAGACATCGTTTTTGCCCGCGGCAAACGGATAGCGGCCGTCGAAAGCCGAATGCCAGTTAGCGACCACAGAACGCTGCCACGCCTCGTTCAGGCTGGCAGCCGATGGCTGCAGCACCGTTTCCCAGGCCTGCGTCAGCGGCTGGACGAACATGGTCTGGCCGAAACCGCTCCACTCTTCGCCGAGGCTGGCCGCCACCAGGCTGCCGTACTCCTGGGTGTCGGTCAGGTCGACGCTTTTACCCTGGAACACGGTCTGCGCCAGCTGCTGCATCATCGCCTGCGGGTCGGGGGCGTTTGCCACCTGCTGGAGCCGCAGGCGTACGCGGGTCAGGCGCGTCAGCCAGGTCTGTAAACTGAGGGTGCTGTCTGCGGCGACCACGCTTTGAGAGGGATTTTTGCCCATCAGCGCCAGCAGCGGCCCAAAGGTACTCTCCAGCGGGCCGCGCGCGCCGCCGGCCTGCTGGTCGATAAACGGCTGCTTATCCTTATCGAGTAGATTTTTTGCCGATTTCACCAGCGAATCCGCCACGCCCTCACGCTGCTGCCCGGTCTGCCCCTGCCAGGTAAGGGTATTCATCAACGCAATCAGCGGCGACTGACGAACGTCGCCCGCCAACGTCAGCTGATCGGTCACATCGGCAATATTGCGCGCCGGATTCAAGCGGATGCTATTGAGAAAACCCAGCCACGCCCCGGCGAAATCGGTGAAATAGCGATCGGTCAGCCGCTGTTTCAACGCCTCCGGGGAGACGTCGCCGCTGACGGTCTGGCGGCTATCGCTCAGCACCCAGTCGATCTCATCGCGCCTGGTCGCCACCGCCTTATCGATCGCCTCGCGCACGCCGCCCTCCCACGCCTGACGGGTAAACATCCCCGGCACCACCTCTTCCGTGGTAAACAACCGGCTCGCATTGGTCTGCGGCGTCATGTCTTCCAGCGTCATGTCGGCATAGTTACGGCGCACCTGCAGCAGCATGTTCTCGTAAAGCGTGCTTTCGGCGTTGCGCCGCCCGATTTGCGCCAGCAGCACCTGACGCGCTTGCGTCACCAGCGCGGCGTCCGGGGTGATTCTCCACGTCGGCTGCGATGGCAAGTTGTCCATATAGAAGCCCCATAAATCGGGGGCGATGCTCTGCCATAGCGCCGGGGCGACTCCCTGACGCGTCTGCTGCGCGGCGGTCATTGCCTGGCGGTAAAACGCCGCATCGGCTTTGTCCGGACGCGCCATCATCAGATAGGCCTTTAACTGGTCATAACCCGCTTTCGCCAGCTGCGCCCGCTGCGGGCTGCGCGGCGGTAGGTTGACCAACACCGTCAGTTGCCGGGTGAGCGCTTCTGCCGCGGCGTCGCGGATCAGACGCTGGTTAGCCCGCCCATACCACGGCAGCAGCGCGGCAGAAAGCGGCGCATTATGATTAAGACCAAAGCGCTGATACCAGGGCGCGCCGTTGGCGAGCTGATTCTGTAGACGGCCGATATCGTTGCGCAGCACCTGCAAATCGATCAGCTGCTGGTCGTTAACGACGGGCTGCCGCAGCAGCTGTACCCGCTGGGTGGCGCTGACAATTTGCTGGCGGTTGACGATAAAAGAGAGCAGGCTTCCCGCCGCCCACAGAGCAATCAGCGTCAGCAGGCCGACGCCGAGGGAGCGGCGCCACGCCACCCCCACCGGCACGCCGCGCGCGCGGCCGCAGTCTGCGATGATCCCCTGCCAGACGGCCGGGGCCGGCCAACGGTGGGGATAGAGTCCATTGTCCACCGCTTCTTCCGCCTTTAACGAGGGGCTGAACAGCAGACCGCGGAGCGGGATCTGTTGCAGATGCCCGGTAAGACACGGCGTCAGTAGCGTCTTCCAGCCGCTGATACCGCCCTCCTTCAGCCATTTAGCGACACGCAGCAGGTAATCGTGGGACGAATCAGCGCACAACTGCTGGGTCCCCTGCGCCAGCATGGCGGGCAGAATGGCGCGAAGCTGCCGTTCAACATCCTGCGGGACGGCCCGCGGCGGGAACAACGCCCCCAGGGTCTGGGTAATGCGCGTATCCTGCGGCCAGTCGCTGTCGTGGAGTTGCCACAGATAGACCGGCGGCTGGTAGCACAGGACCTGCGTAACCTGCTCCAGCGTACGCAAATACCCGTCCAGGGTCGCGGCGGTGGCCTGAGCATTGTCCAGCGCCAGCACGATACCATCCAGCGGCCGGCGGCCGCGCAGCCGACGCAGGGCGCTGAGCCGCTCGTTATCCACAGTCGCCGACAGGCTACCGCCGTGAATTAGCACCGTACCGCGGCCCTCCAGCCATTGCTGTTGCGCAAGGCCTGGAGCGATGGCGGCAATCTGCGCCGCCTCGCCAGCGACCCACAGCAGGCGGACCTTATTGCGCCACAATCGGCCGTAGCGGCGACGGAGAAAGTGCTTTAAGGACGCAAACGGCTGCGCCGGTTTTGTCTGCTGGCTAATAAAAGTCCGCGTCTGACGCTGTTGCCCATCGGCTTTTTGCCTGATAAACAGGTGGAAAGCAATAAAGCCCAGTATCCAGAGACAGAGACCATACGCCCAGATCAGGCCACAGACGGTCACTATCTCGCGGATCGCCGTCCACTGCAGCGTGCGGTTGGCGTGCCAGTTCCACCATCCCAGACCGCTCAGCAGGACCACAATTGTCCAGACGGCAAGACACAGGGTCGCGGTAGCCGCTACGGTCATTACCGCGGCATTTTTTTCCTTGAACATAAAATTGATGATTCCCTTAGCCACGGGCGTGCATCATCACGCCCGTATAGCGTTATTAAGGATACTTAGCGGATATAATGAATATGGCGATAACGAATTAAGGCAGCAGTATTTTAAAAGCCTCGCTTTTTATATCGCGATATATTTTACCCAACACGCCCGATACCGTATTCAGATCTTTCATATCCGTTCGCGCCTGCACTAATATATCGCCAACATTAATATCTATAATCGCTTTTACCCGCTGGCCAAATTGTTTCACCGAATCCCACGTATCGTCATCGTTATCGTAAATCGTCCGCGACGCAAAATAACCGTGTGAAAACGAGGAGTGCAGCGGGTCGTGATTATATTTAGCCAGCGTGTCATGCACGTAGTTATCGTAAAAATCCAGCATCGTCGGCGAGCCCATCAGCGCCGCCCGCCGGGCATCGCCGCTTTTCTTGATCTGGATATATTCCGACTCCTGCGCCGCCACCAGCGGACCACCGAGCTGGTTGGTCTGCGTGGTGGGGATCACATCCAGCAGCACCTGGGCCAGCAGCGCCACGATACCGGTATGGGCAAAGTCATAGCCCCACGCCGCGCGGTCCAGCCGATCCTTATCGATAAACGGCACTTCACGCGGCCCTTCGCTTTCCGCGGGCGCCGCCGCCGACGGCAGCGCGCCGGTCTGCTCATTCAGCGCCTGCTGATAAAAAGGCTTACGCTGATAATACTTATCGGCGTATTGCGGGCTGGCAAAGCGCTCGGTGCGCCAGGCGGTAATCCAGCTCAGCTGGTCCGCCAGCATCACCTCCAGCGCTTTGGCCTTCAGCGGCACATACACCGGATCCGGCAGCTTGCCCAGCGGGCCGTTCTCCGGCGGCTTCGCGGCGGCGGCCGCGGCTTTCGCCTTATCGCCATCCGCCTTGTCGTGAGCCGCCTTCAGCGCGGCGACCGGATCCCGGCCCTGAGCTACGGCGATGGCCACCACCTCTGCTTCGTTGACGGCCGGCGTTTCGCTCTTCGCCCCCGCCTGCTGCGCCCCGGCCTGCTGCCAGGCGTTAAACAGGGCGATCGCCTGGGCGGAGATTTTGAATTGATCTGCGACATCCCCTTGCATTACCCGATATTTTTTACCTTTGGCGCCGCCGGGCAATACCTCCTCAGGTACGCTCAGCGGCGCTCCGGCATCGAAGGCGGCGGCATACATATCGTGCAGCACAATCTTTGACAGCAGGCTGGCGGCATCGGTCTGCACCTTACCGAGTTCTGTGGGTTTACAGTCGCCGCCGATATCGGCATGCATCCCGGGGTAGACCACCTCCACCGCCCCGGCAGGATATTTACCGTCCGGACCGCGGATGGAATCCAGCGGCAGGTCGCCGTGCTGCTCGTGGCCGGCGACAAAGTGGTAGCAGCTTTTTAAGAAGCCTTTGGTGGCCGGCAGCCGCAGGCTGTTGGCCGCCCAGCCCAGATGACCGGTGGCCGACGGCAGGATATGCGGCACGCCAACCGCGGAGACCGAATCCAGCAGCCCCATAAACTCGATACTGATGGGGATGCCCATCAGGGTCGGGCCGCCGGGTACCACGGTGCCCGCCGGCAGCATATTTGTCGCATCGAGCGGCATCTTTGCATCATCGAGCAGCGACTCCAGCCCGCGGGCGAAGGCGCGGGCGGTGGAGGCCCCCCGGCAGTAGCCGTAGACAAAGAGCTTGATTTTGGCGATGCGCCGCTGCGAGCGCTGGATATGCAGCCGCGTCGGCTGCCTCGGCCACTGGTTGACCACAGCCCCCAGATGGTCGTCGCAGAATTTGTCAAGCGCGCTTTTACGGTTGAACTTCTGGGTCAGCCGCGAGAAGGGCCAGACGGTGGCCATCTGAGGCCGAAAGATATCCAGTTCGCTGTCCTCAATTGCCTTTTTATTCACCGCATAGCAGATGCTGCTGTAGGTTTTAAGCAGCGCCTGGTTGATACGGTCCTCACCGCCGTTGGCAAACAGCTCGCCGTCCAGCGAGTAGTGCTCTTCACCAATCTCCGGAAAGCGCGCTCCACAGCCGGGAAAGTAATAACTGAAGTAACCATCATCCTCCGCCTTATCTAACCAGTTTGCCGCATGGTAGAGGCGGCCGATATTGGTCAGCGGCGGGTTTCGCGAGCCGTACACTTCATCACCATCTTCTTCATTACAACAGGTACCGTCGAAGAACAGGCTGATATGCAGGCTGGCCGGGCAGCCCGGTTCCGTTTTTTTGTCCGAGGGATCTTCGGACTCCCCGACATATCCCTCCAGGTACTGCCTGGCGTAGTTGCCTTCGGTCTGCGTTCTGCTCGCCGGCAGGCGCCCGCGCTCGTTGTATTCGGTTTTCTGCCGCGCAGAGTTATCCGCGGGCTTTTTGTCATCCGGCCCGGGAAACTTTGGCGGTAGGCTGGCCGCTTCTGCGGTGGAGGTTTTGACCGCGACCGGAGTGGCACCGGTCTGAAAGGCCGCAATAAGCGCCTTCAGGGCATTCAGCGTGGAGTCTGCGGTGTCGGACATACGACTTCCTCCTTGATATGTTTAAAAATGACGTTATCTGCTTTTTTATCCTCATCGGGCGCACGCTGTATCGGATATTCCGGAGATGAACGACCGTAACAGGAACGTACAATTCTTACCTTATCGCAGGGAAAGACATGCACTTCAAAGCCGCAACCCTGCCCTTTCTCCCAGCGCTCAATAGGCACGGTAATCGGTCCATGGCGCTGATAGTATTGTGAATAGTTGTCAGGCATATCGCTTATTTTCATCCAGGAATTAGGATCGGAAGTCCAGGTAATTTTTGCCGTCAGTCCCGGACGCCAGACATCAGGCACCATCACACAGCAGAAGCCGCCGCCGCCGCCGTAGGAATTGGCCCTTGGTCCCCCATAGCCGTTCACCTGCAACGAGACAATGGCATCCGGACCGTGGTTTAAGACGTTTATATCAGCGCCGCTCATCCCGTCGCGACTGTGATCGCGGCAGGCCGTCAGCAGGCAGAACAAAACGGCGGCCAGCACCGCCAGTCCGCCGGGTAAAATACGGATATGCTTTATCATTGATGTGTCCTTACAAATATAAAGTGATGACTTATTAATAAATGACGTCATTAAATGCTTGTATTTATGCTAATAGATGAACCCCCATATATAACTGGTAATGATATTTGTAGCGGTCAAATAAAATTGGCCGCTACAGACATTAATACCAGTTTTCCAGAGGTTAGAGCCGAGCAATATTGGTCAGCGGCGGGTTTCGCGAACCGTAGACCTCATCAGCCCCTTCTTCATTACAACAGGTACCGTCGAAGAACAGGCTGATATGCAGGCTGGCCGGGCAGCCCGGTTCCGTTTTTTTGTCCGAGGGATCTTCTGACTCCCCGACATATCCTTCCAGGTACTGCCTGGCGTAGTTACCTTCGGTCTGCGTTCTGCTCGCCGGCAGGCGGCCGCGCTCGTTGTATTCGGTTTTCTGCTGCATGGTTTTATCCGTGGGCTTTTTGTCATCCGGTCCGGGAAACTTCGGCGGTAAACTGGCGGCTTCCGCGGTGGAAGCTTTAACCGTAACCGGAGTGGCGCCGGTCTGAAAGGCGGCAATGAGCGCCTTGAGGGCATTCAGCGTGGAGTCTGCGTTATCGGACATACGATCTCCTCCTTGATATGTTTATAAAGTATATTTTTGGCTCTTTCCTTCCAGTCTGGCGGCGACTGGGGTACCGGATATCCCGGCTGTCCCGGCGGGATGCAGGAACGCACTATCCGCACCTTATCGCAGGGGAAAATATGCACGTCAAAGCCGCAAGCCTGTCCCTTTTCCCAACGTTCAATAGGTACAATAATCGGCCCATGGCGCTGATAGTGAGTTTCATAATCATCCGGCATCTCACTGGATTTCATCCAGTAATTGGGATCGGAGGTCCAGGTAATTTTTGCCGTCAGCCCCGGGCGCCAGACATCAGGCACCATCACACAGCAGAAGCCGCCGCCGCCGCCGTAGGAGTTAGCGCCTGGCCCGCCGTAGCCATTCACCTGCACCGAAACGATGGCATCCGGACCGTGATTGTAGAGGTTTAAATCGGCGCCGCTCATGCCGTCACGACTGTGGTCGCGACAGGCCGTCAGCAGGCAGAACAAAACGGCGGCCAGCACCGCCAGCCCGCCGGGCAAAATACGGATATGCTTTATCATTGATGTGTCCTTACAAATTTAAAGTGATGACTTATTAATAAATGACGTCATTAAATGCTTGTATTTATGCTAATAGATGAACCCCCATATATAACTGGTAATGATATTTGTAGCGGTCAAATAAAATGGGCCGCTACAGACATTAATACCGGTTTTCCAGAGGCTAGAGCCGGGCAATATTAGTCAACAGCGAATTGTGTATGCTAAGAGGCATAGTTTCCTTCGGTCTGCGTTCTGCTCGCCGGCAGACGGCCGCGCTTGTTGTATTCGGTTTTCTGCTGCGTGGAGTTATCCGCGGGCGTTTTCTCCTTTTCATCATCCGGCCCGGGAAACTTCGGTGGTAAGCTGGCCGCTTCTGCGGTGGAGGTTTTAACAGCGACCGGAGTGGCACCGGTCTGGAAGGCCGCAATAAGCGCCTTCAGGGCATTCAGCGTGGAGTCTGCGGTGTCGGACATACGATCTCCTCCTTGATATGATTTATAAGCACGTTTTGCGCTTTTTTTAGTCCGTCAGTCTCAGGCTGTATCGGATATTCAGGGGCCGCTCGACCATAGCAGGAACGCACTATCCGCACCTTATCACAGGGGAAAATATGCACATCAAAGCCGCATCCTTGTTCTTTATCCCAACGTTCGATAGGGACAGTAATCGGCCCATGTTTCTGATAGTGAGTTTCATAATCATCCGGCATCTCACTGGATTTCATCCAGGAGTTAGGGTCAGAGGTCCAGGTGATTTTTGCCGTCAGGCCCGGACGCCAGACATCTGGCACCATCACACAGCAGAAGCCGCCGCCGCCGCCGTAGGAGTTCGCTCTTGGCCCGCCGTAGCCGTTGACCTCCACCGAAACGATGGCGTCCGGACCGTGGTTTAAGACAGCTATGTCGGCGGCGCTCATGCCGTCGCGACTGTGATCGCGACAGGCCGTCAGCAGGTAGAGAAAAACGGCGGCCAGCACCGCCAGCCCGCTGGGCAAAATACGGATATGCTTTATCATTAATGTGTCCTTACAGAACTGATAATCGCCTATTGATGATCAAAAGGGAGGATATTTCATTCCTTAAAGTGGCTTTCGAACCAGGAAGCTAAATCGCCGATAAAATTCTGCTGATGCGCCTGCCAGCCGAGCTGCCAAAGGGTGTTAAATTTGTCCTCCTGGGTGGTAAAAAAGGTGCTGAATTTTTCAGAAACCGTAAATTGCTGGGCATCGATAGCGACATCCAGTTTCATCATTTGCTCATCGCTGAAATTAATCTTGATCGCCTCCGGGATCGTTGCCTGAACAGGCGAGCACTCGCCTTCCAGCCAGCAGATCTTGTTGTCTCTATCGCGATAGCTCCAGACATAAACCGGTTCTAAAAACCATGCTTTTTGCTCTTCAGTGAGCACATGCTGCATCAGCAACGGGAACATACGGGTATCGTAATAACGCACCAGGCCAGAACGGTCTTCCCATGCGCCGTCGGCCAGGTTGCGCAGGTGGGCGGCGAGCGTTGAAAAACTCAGCGGTGAGAGGAAGATCAGCAGACCCGGCTTGCAGGAAAATGCGGCGATCAGATCGGCGATCCACTGACGATGCTGCCAGCAGGCTGGCTCCAGCCGCATCAATAAAGGCGCCATCTCCAGCAGCGGCTCTTCCGGTTGCCCCTGATAGAGTGAGAACCACTGCACCGGAGGAGAAAGTCTATTTAAGCCATCCAATAACGGGTTGTCTAAAACGCCTTGATCGGCAATGAGATAGACGTCGCGCAGCGCGAGTTTGCGCGCAAATTGTTCCAGCTTGCTCATCCATTCCTGATTCATTAACGACATGTTCATTCCTTCTTGTCTTGAGGTTGCGGTGACGGGACTGCTGCGGTGACGATGCCTAGTGAGAGAGGGTGACGCGGATCGCGGGCGATCCAGCCGCAAGGCTGATGAAAGTGGCGGGCAAATATCGCCGCCAGTGCGATGGTGATGAGCTGCTCCATCTGCCCCGTCTCACCCCAGTTTTCATCCTGCAGCAGTTGGTTGCTGTTCCAGCCGCTTTGCGCCAGTTCCGGGATTTGCGGTTGTGTGAATGCGATACAGGGATCGGGCGGACGTTCAGCCCCGCTTTGCTGCATTGCCCGCTGACAGACCTGCTGGATATTTTCCACCGCGGCGCCTTCATAAACCTCGCCGCGGGTCAGCCGCGCCTCCCCCTCCCGGGCCAGTAACCAGAGCACGGCGGATTCCCCCGCCGGTCTCGCCGAATCCGCCGTCGCCGCCACCGACTGGCACCCCGCCACCAGAATGAAACATTCGTCGCCGGACTCATTAATGCGCGCGGTAATCTCCGATAAGCTGGCCTCGCCCTGCCAGGGTTCCGCCATATGCGGCAACTGAGCGGTGGGACAGCGCTTGCGCAGCTCGGCGCAAAATTCTCGCCACGCCGGTTCGCTGCCCTGCCAGTAACAGCCGCTCAGGCCGGGAAGTTGATGTTCGCCACGTTGCGCCAGCCATTGTTGCGCCAGCATTCGGGCTAGCTGCTGTTCACGCAGGTCGATATCGACGATGTCCGAGTGGATCAGTCGCAGCGCCCGCGCACCGGACTCCAGTTTCTCTTTTGGCGGCTGATGTTCTCGCTTCAGCAGCGTCTGCCAGCGCTCGGGTTCACATCCCACCGGCCCCAGCAGCACCGTTTCCACCAGCCCAACGCTATATTGATGCCGGGCCCACCACGTTTGATGATCGAAATCGATCAACCGCTGGTAGTACTGGGTGTAGTGAACCGACAGGCGGTAATAAAGCAGACGCAGCATCCAGATGATGAGGACCAAAAGCATGGCGCTAACGATTGCGACGGTTATTAACGCCCCGCCACGCGCTTCGGCAGGCATTAACGCCGCGCCTCCTCCGCTGATAAGCGTCATCCCCGCGCCGACGGACAACCACCGTCCGTTGTGGGGCGGCGTGGCGGTTTTGTAAGGCAGATAGTCGGTTAGCTGTCTCATAGCGCGACTTCGCAATCAGGGCGTGAACTCACCAGCGTACAGCCGCAGGCGCAATGATGCCCGTCAAGAGCCACCGGAGAACCATCCACTTCATACAGCGAGCTTCCTTCGGCTATGACCGTCAGGCCATGTTCATTGCAGCTCACCTGGTCGCCTTTGCAGGCGATGCCTTTACCAAAACAGAGATAATGGCCGCCGATCACCGTACCGCCATGCTCACGCAAGGTATCACCCTGCCGAATAATGGGTTTCAAGATCTGTTCCTCCGGGTAAGTTATATCAATGAGCGATTGTCAGGCGGCACGTGGTACAAAAGCCTGAGCCAGCTCTTGCGCACGAATCAGGCAGTCTTTACATATCGATGTGGGAAGATCGGGAAGCGGAAACGTCTCGCCGGCCGGCCCCTGCATCTTATGCGTGCCTTTAAAACTGAGCAGACTCGGGCTGTGAAGATGGATTTCTCCCTGCGGCGTCAGGCGAATGTAGCCGCCGCCGCAGCCCAGGGTGATGCCATTTTTGGCGGTAAGCTGCAGATGTCCCTGCGTTGACTGAACGGTAATATCCTTCAGTGAAGTGAGCGCCAGTGTGTCGCCGTGCGACTCTATCTCCAGCGGTCCTTTCACCGATACCATACGCATCCCTTCGCGGTGGGAAAGCAGCGAGATTGCGTTTTTGCTATTCACCGACAGCCGGTTGCCGCCGGCCAGCGCAATATCGCTGGCGCTTTGCAGGTACAACCCTTTACCACTCTGTAGCAGCGTCGTTTCCGCCGTCACGATGCCGATGCCTTTCGGCGCGCTCATCAGCAGGACGGGGCTCGCCAGGTTGACGGCTTTGCCGACGAACTGCTTTAACGTGCTGACATCCGGCGGGGTGTTGTAGTGGGTGCGGGCTATCTCCTGCCAGTCGTTGAGCTGAACAACGGCACTGCCGAGCAATTGACTCGCGGGATCCATTTCCACGGTCGCGCCCATCGCTTTCAGCTGTTCATCGGCGGTAATAAATATTCCCTTCCCGCCGCGGATCGCGCCGTAGCTGTCGGTGCGTAACTCAAATCCCTCACCGCGTGGCGTGTTCTGATGATCCACCAGGTGGCCGAGGTTGAGCTGGCTCTTGCCGCCATATTCGGTGCTGACCTTAACGTGCTCTTTACCCCGTGTATCATCGAGGCGAATCTTGTTGTTCGCCGGCGTGCGCAGCACGTTACGCTTGTAGTTGTAGAGCGTCACGAGGTCCTGGTGCGTGGAGTCGTGCAGCGCGCCGGCAATATAGGGCCTATCGGGATCCCCCTGCTCAAAAGCGATCGCCACTTCGGTGCCCGCTAACAACGGCAGATGCAGGCCAAAGGTTTCACCGGCGTAAGGGCGCGCCTGGCGCACCCACAGGCTTTCCTCCCCCGGCTGCCAGCGATCGCGATCGAACAATAAGTTCACCCGATAACGTCCGTCGCGATCGATATGGCCATAGAGATCGTTGATTTTGGTGCTGGTGACGCGCGCCGGCAGCGTCCCGGCCATTCTGGGTTTGCTGATGACCGCCGGGCGAAAGCAGTAAGTCTCTACGCAGGGAATAGCCTGAAACGTCATGACGAAGCTGCGGTCGCGACGGGCGCGACAGTGAATCGCAGCGATCGCCACCCCTTGCCGCCAGACGTCCGTCACCTCTTCGCCGCCGCTCACTTTTAGCTGCTGGCCGGGAGCCAGCGCCGCGCAGTTGGTTTCCCCATTCAGCCGCGTCTGCTGGTTGAGATAACGCTCATGACGAATACGGGCATAAAAGGCCCCGCTCTCCGGGTCCGGAGTATGCTGGAAGCGATTACCCGGCGTCAGATAGTTGTCCGCCCAGTGATAGGCTTCACCATAGGTGGTGCTATCGCCACGGCTGACATTGACGTTGAGATTCATATCCTCTGGCGCGTTACGGTAGTTATAGTCACGAGTAAAGACCGAACGCTCAACCACGTGGTGTCGGCTCTGTAAGTCCCACACCGATTCGCTCCCGCCGTCATGCTGCCCGGAGGGAGCGACCGAAGGCAACAACAGTCCCGTCTCGTAGTGTTGCTGGTCATCGTAGAACTCCGCCACATCAATATTCAGCCGGGTATCGGCGGTAAAGCGAAACCAGATCCCCACTTCACCCAACAGGCGGGAGATAAAGGTCAGATCGTCCTCGCCGTACTGCATCACCTGTTCACGGCGCGGGTATTCATGCGCCAGTTGAAAGACAAAATCTTCCCCGCGCATCTGGTGACGGGTTCTGAGAATGTGCTCCACAATCTGCGGCGCCGACATATCCTGATAAATCCGGTTCTGATGGCTCTTCGACAGTAGCGCCAGACGCGGCTGTAACGTCAAGGCGTAGCGCGTTTCCTCTTTTGCGGTGGAAAGCCGTTCAAAAGCGGTGATCACTCCCTGAAGAACGCGCACCGGCTGCTGGATCTTAATGCCAAATCCCTGGTCAACCGGCGCCTGCAAGGTCAGCGAGGCGTTTTGCAGCAACATCTGCTGCGGGGTGATAGCTTTATCGCTGCTGGTAAATTCAATGGTATAGCGGAAAGGCTCACTTAAGTTTTCCTCGCCTTCAAAGCACAGAACATCCAGCAACGAGTTACAACCATGCACCTGTAACAGATGATGGCTGTGGTTGAACAACAGAGGCTTTATGTCACTCATGATTTATTTTCCTGTATCAAACGCCATGCTCTTTATCTCCCTTCCGTCGCCTTCGGCCACGCTACCGCCCATCGCTGTTTCCTGTTGATAAGGAGCCCAAAAGCGCACAAGGTTGGGCAGATCGTGTTGACCCCGGTACCCGGCAACAAAAACGACGGACAGGAAAACCTGTCCGTACGAAGAGTCATGAGATGGTCGGTTTAGAAAGCGCCATCCGCCGGAGTTGAAGCGGAGTTCGTCGAAACCTGACAGGCGTCGGCCTGCGGCACCAGGCTAATTTCGACCCGGCGGTTCAGCGCCCGGCCTTGCTGCGCATCGTTGCTGGCAACCGGACGGCTTTCGCCATAACCCTGCACCGCAAAACAGCTTTCCGGCACGTCGCCGGTATCGCGCATCCAGTTACGCACCGATTCGGCACGCTTCAGGGAGAGTGTCTGGTTGGATTTATCATCGCCTACGCTGTCGGTATGTCCGGCGATGACGATTAGCCAACCGGGCCTGGCTTTGATCCCCACCAGCGAGTTCACCAGCAGCTTGGTGGACCCCGGTTTAAGCGTCCACTTGCCGGTGTCGAATAGCGACATGCTGTCGAGACGGACAATTTTCGGTACGATTTTTTCTACCGCTTTCGGCGGCGGAGGCGGAGGGACGTAGGAACGAATTGCTGCCAGTACCGGCTGACGCAGACGCTCGCCGCGATAGAGCCCAAGGCCCAGCGCCAGCGGCGCGCCATCACGCGCGAAGGCGTCCAGTTGCGCCGCATCCTGACGCAAAATCTGTACGGCGCGGGCTTTTGCGGCATGGTCGTCCATCGCCGTCCGTTCATAGCGCTGAACATCAAAACCAACCCGCTGGAGGAGTTGCTGGTTGTTCCATGCGCTGCAGCACAGCGCAATCAGGGCCGCGAGGGAGAACAGACAGAATGCCCGCCGTAGAGCACGGCTTTTCGGCGTGGTGCCGCCGCCCTGCGGCAGTATCGGTAAAATGAAATCCGGCAGTTTCCGCGTTTCTGCAGCAATTTCCGGTAACCAGCCCGGTAGTGAGTTGAGGGAAGTATGCTCAGACAGCCAACGCTGCCATAGATTATCCGCCACGGCAGGCGCCCCGGCTGGCGTGAAATGATACAGTACGACCGCCGGAGCGATCGGGGGAACATCGTCGGTGGCCGCCGTCAGTACGCTCAACGCTATCTGCTGCGTAAAGCGGGCAAGCGCATTTATCCTAAGCTGCGCCGCCAGGCGATGAGCGCCATCAGCCTGCATCAACCAGCTTGCGCTGCTGCACGGCACGCCGTCAGGCAGCCACACCTGCAACGTCTCTCCAGCACGCGCTGTCTGCCATAACGGTTCCAGCGATGCGCCGGACAGAGAGCTGTTCAGCAGTAACGGTATCGCCCGACGGGTATCGCCCCGCACCTGGGCAAGCTGCCAGCGCAACTCGCGTAGCCGCGTCGCCAGCACCGCGTCATCATCATGTTGTTGCGGCTGCATGCAGAACATCACCGCCAGTTGCGCGATGAGCGCCGGGCGCTCATTGCGCACATAACGCACCGTCTGCTGCAACGCGGCGGTGGCGACTCTCAGCCAGCACCCCTGAGCCGTACGGTAAACCGCTCCTTCTCCCGGCCAGTCCGCCGTGTCGCCGCAAACCAGCACAATCGGCAGTCGATACGGCGCCGACGGTAGCTCAACCAGCCAGTCGGCATCCGCAGGCCGTTCACGTTGTTGGCGCCCGACGTAGACCAGCCCGGCCGCTACGCCCGCCGCCGTCAACCCAACAGCCAGCACCCGGCTACCGGTGGATAACGGCAGAAACAGCAGGATCATCAACACCACCAGCAGACCGCTCCACAGCCAGAGCAGGCGCTGATAGCGCGCGCTCATTGTCCGCCTCCCTGTCGCAACGCCGCGACCAGGCCATCCAGCCAGTAGTTCAACCCCAACCACAACGCGGCCACCAGCACCAGCGACACGCCAATACTAATCGGCCAACGGCGCAACCAGTCTGCCAGACCGCGGCGGCCGGATAGATTCGCCAGAATCGGCTGCTGAGGATCGCCCGCAAACGGCGGTACCCGCTCGCCAAGCGCGCTGACGAGCGCTGTGCGCGCCGGATCATTGAGGCCATACCGCCCCTTAAACCCCAGCGCCAGCACCCGATGGAAACAAGTCAGAACGGCGTTATCCGGCGCCGGCTCGCGCAGCACCTGGCGGATGCGCTCATAGAGCGCATCTCCGGCTTCCATGCCGCCAAAATATTTAACCTCAAGCGGCCGATCGTACCAGGCGATACAGGCGTCATCTTCCTCATTGCGCCCTTTCGCGGTTTCATCCAGCAGCGCACACCACGCATAGAGGATATGCTGACGGTTCGCCTCGCTGATATCAGCGGTCACCAGCTGCGCCATCACCTGTTCAATGTTGTCTACACAACGCTGCCAGAGATGTTTCCCCTCCCCCTCGGCCAGTTTGGCGCCAAGGCGCAGTTCCGTCACCGTTAGCCAGCTATCCGCCAGCAGAGCATCAATATTGATATCCTGGGTCATGAGCGCAGCACCGCATAGAGTTCGAGTTCAGGGTCGCCCAGCAGGCCGGGCACGTAAAAGACGCAACTCCCTTCCGCCAGCATCGCCTGCGCCGCCGGATGAGTCATATCAAGGGTGAAATACTGATTCTCCAGGCGCAGCGGGATAGCGGCGGGAACATGACTCATGGCTTTCAGCGGAATGCCGGGCTGCGAACCGTTGACCACCCGGTCAACCTCATCGGGGCTACCGGCTTTACACTGTTGCGGAAACTGCTCCAGCAGTTGCGCCGCAGGTAGCGCGGAACGCACCGAGAGATAAAAATCGGCCTCTTCGCGCAACCTTGGATCGTGCAGACGGGCATGCCAGCGCTTACGCCGGTCATCGTGCGTCATTTCAATCGCCACAACCCGGGATGGCAGGCTGGCTTCGAGCAGTACGCCGAGTAATTTGAACAGCGGTGGAAAGACTTCCGTCAACGCCTGATGGCGATAGGGCGGAATATCCGCCGTGGTATGGTCAAGGGAGAAGGTCAACAGGCTGCCCGCCAGGCTGGCCAGCGCTTCATACAGCCGTTCCGGATGTACCTGCGGATGGCGCAGGAAATGGTTCAACACCGGCTCCGCGCTGTTAAGCGCGTTCAGCAGCCAAAACAGCGATACATCCGCTACCGCAAAATCCGCCATCCTGGCGTTGCTTTCCCTACGCATGGCCATCAGGCGTTGCAGGCGCACACCCAGTTGATTCGTCAGCTGTTCCGTTTGTTCGTGCAGCCAGCGGCTGGCCAACACTTTCAGCAGCGGCGGGATAAAGTCCTCATCCAACGACCAGCAATCCTGACTGTCGCGACGTAATCTGGCGACGGCGACGGTTTGATAATCGCCGTTATTGTCATCCGCTGTGCGCAGCGTCAGTTGCGCAAGCATCACCGCAATTTGTCGACTGTCTTCGCCGTATCTGTTGCGTACTTCTCGCCAGGCCAAACGCCAACGTACCGGCCGCTCTGCGCGTTGTTCCATCTGCAGGCAGTTGCCGCCGTTTTCATGCTCATGAGGCAGCGCCAGCACCACCGTTAATTCGCGGCTTTCCGCTTGCGGCAACACCATGACCTCAGGCAGCGCATCAGCATTATCGCTGTCGATAAGCGTTCCATCAGGAAAGCGTATGTAGAGGTGGCTGGCCTTCAGCTTCCCCTGTTTTAGCAATGCGGCGTCAAATTCGACGCGGATAATCCCCCAGGGATTCATCACGCCCAGACGGGCGATACATTCGCTTTGCCAGGCCGCCTGATTCACCTGTTGTTGAAAATGTTGTGGGGAGATCATCTGGCCCCTGCCCCACAGTGGTCGTAATGTCTTCATCGCACCTCCTGTGCGTTACTCTTGCTTCTTCAATAAGGTGTTCATCAATCCGATATTTAATTTCACCACGCTAACTGATTGGCGAACGGTATTTCGAAAGAGAAAAGTTGAATTATTATTATTGATATTTATTTTTTCTTGAATGATTAGCGGATGGGTTTTAATATTACTGAAACGACTCACGCTCAGGGATTTAAGCAACAGCTCGACAACCCTCTGTTCAATTTCGTTATGCAGTGCCAATTGTGAATGAATACGGGCACTGAGTCGCTCACCCGGAAAGGCGTCGTTCATTACATTCCTTATATATCCGAACCGTTTCAGAATGAATCGCTGGTTTTAGTTAACCACCCAGATTAATGAACTATATTTAGATTGATATCAAGAATATTCACCGCGAGAATAAAAAACAAAGCAACTGACAATTGCAATATGACAATATAATGCGTTGCAATAGGTGCTTTTCGCGGTAAATTAAACCAGAAACTTACTAACGGACGGGGCATGCGCCAATGATGCCTATTCCATTGATATAAATCATCACTTATCGCCAGGCCGCAGCAATATTGGCCTGAAAGGCTTTTTGTCACAATTATATTTTTGGCGAATTATTTACAAACACTCTACCTCGTCTTAAAGCGCACTAGCCGGAGAAATCTCCCTTCTACAGTGGAGAATGATTTTATTACCGGCAAGTAATATTCATTTAAATAATAGAACCCATTATTTACGCGCAATAATGGGTCAATCTCTTTTTTTCCCTTGACTCGGCTTATCCTATTGCCCGCATCAGCAACCCGACAATAAACGCGCCGCCAAGCCCGGCAGTGATAATACCAATCGGTAATTCTTGATTCGCTATCAGGCTTCGGCTGAGTATATCGCCGCCAGTGAGCAATATCGCGCCAAGCAAACCGCACATCGGCACGGCCATTCGATGCCTGACGCCAACGGCCCGACGCGCCAGGTAAGGCACCATCAGGCCGACGAAACCAATAACCCCGGTTATAGAAACCAGCAAAGCGGTAGCCAACGCGCAGCAGAGGAAGGTTTCGCTTCTCAACCGCTCAACCTCGACGCCCAGCGAGCAGGCCGTCTGTTCCCCCGCCAACAGCGCATCCAGCGCCCGCCAGCGGCGCAGGGTAAATCCACTCAACAACGCCAGGCTCAATAAGGGAATGAACAGGTTGTCCCATCGCGCCAGTCCCAGACCGCCCAATGACCAGAATAGCAACGAACCAGCCGCCCGCTGGTCGCCGGAAAAGACCAGATAGCTGGTCAGCGCGCTGAAAAGAAACGACACCGCCAGGCCACAGATGATTAACTGTTCCGCTCGCCTTAGCTGGTTGACGCGAAACAATATCATCACCGCCAGCGCGGATAATATCCCGCCGACGAAAGCCGAGCCCGGCAGCGTGAGTGGCCCCAGTACATCGCCGAAGCGGGTGATCACCAGCACCGCGCCAGCGGAAGCGCCTGAAGACAGGCCAAACAAAAACGGATCGGCCAGTTCGTTGCGTGTCGTGGTCTGTAAGAGCAAGCCGACGATCGCCAGCCCCGCGCCGGTTAGCGCCGCCAGCAGGACTCGCGGTAGGCGTAAGTCAATGACGATAGTTTTCACTATTTCGGCAACGGGAGCGGATGCCAGGCCCAACGCGGATAGCACCTGTCGCCACGAGAGTTCCACACTCCCCCACTGCAGACTCGCTATCATCATGCCGCATAAAACGACGGATGCCAGCGCCGTCCATAGAACAAAACGTTGCATTGACGGCCTCATTTCACGTCCGTGGCATATAAGAGGTGCGCCAGCTTCTCAACCGCCGCAATATTCGCCGGACCCGGAGTCAATTCAGCATACTGTAGATTAAGATAACGCTGCTGCCGGACGGCGGGCGTCTGTTTCATCAGGGGATGAGATTCGAGTACACGCTGCAGCGCCGCGGTTCCCGTGCCGGTTTGGTAATCGAGCAGAATAATCACCTGTGGTTCGCTGGCCGCCACCGCCTCCCAGCTCGTCGTGGTCCAGTTCGCGTCCAGAGTATCCATCACGTTGCGTCCCCCGGCCGCCTCGATAATGGCCGTCGGCATCCCGTACTTGCCGCTGGTAAAGGGCTTATCCTCGCCGGAGTCATAGACAAAGACCCGCTGAGGCAGCGTATTTGCTGGCCTGACAGGCAGGTTCGCCAGCCGACGTTTCCACCCTTCCACCAGCGCCTCGGCCTGTTGTTGCTTGCCAAAAATCTTACCCAACTTGAGTTCATCGTTATAAAGCAAACTCATGTCGGCTTTCTTTGCCTGCCCACCGGCCTGTACGCAACTCTCGCTCAATACCAACGTGTTAATCCCATATGGCGCCAGCGTCTGCGGCGTCACATCGCCGCCAATTTTCATGCCGTAGTTCCAGCCGGCGAAGAAAAAGTCCGGCCGGACCGCCAGCAGCGTTTCCAGCGACGGGTATTTAGGCGCCAGCTCGGGGATGGCCCCCATCGCTGCTTTGAACTGTGGTGTTAGTTTATACCAGCCGGTGATGCCGGTTAGCCCCACAATCCGATCCTGGAGATCGAGCGCGAAGGCCATTTCCGCCATATTAAGATCGTTAATTACCGCACGCTGTGGGGGTTGATTAAAGGTGATGGGTTTACCGCAGCTGTCCACGGTAACGGGAAATGGATTCGCTAACGCGAACGGGCTACTTAACAGCAGCCATAAAATAGTTAAAAGTCTATTCATATTTACTCGAGGTCATTAAGCGTGATGAGGAACTTCAAAAATGCGCAGCGCTTTACCGCTCACGGGATGCGCCACGCGAAAACTGGTCATGCCAAAAACCGGATAGCTTACGCTGGGGTGCAGCGCAGCCTCGGGTACGTCGCAAATCACCTGCTTGCCGTGGTGGATAACCAGCATTCGGTCGGCAAAGGCTTCAGCCGCGGCAAGATCGTGTAACACCGCAATCACCGCCACCTCTGTGCGCTTTACCAGGGTAAGCAACTCGCTTCTCGCCAGCGGATCGAGGTGATTGGTCGGCTCATCCAGCAATAGTAATTCGGGGGATTGCGCCAGCGCGCGGGCAAGCGCGGCGCGCTGACGCTGACCACCGGAGAGGTTGCCCAGCGGGCGATGGCGTAAAGGCTGCAGACCCGTATCACTAATAACGCTATCCACGATGCGCCGTCCCTGCGCCGAGGACGGTGATTCGCGATACGGTAAACGGCCCAATTGAACATACTCTTCCACCGTCAGGCGCAAATCGGGGATATCGTTTTGCGACAGGAAGGCAATATTCCGCGCGCGCGCTTGTGGCGACAGATGCCGTAGTTGACACCCCTGCCAGTACAGCGTTCCTTTATCCGGATTGACTTCGCCAATAATGGCTCTTAATAGGCTCGACTTACCGCTGCCGTTAGGTCCAATAACCGCCAACTTTTCCCCGGCTCGGAGTGAGAAATGAATACCGTCAAGTATTACCGTCCCCTTTTTGACAGTCAGACTCAGCCCCTTGATGCTAAGTATTTCAGTATCACTCTTAAGCATACTTATCGATTTTATTATGTTATAACATAACAACTATGTACCACAGCCAGCTCGTCTCTGCAAAGGGGGTTGCATAATTTGTTATCGCAATACTTTAAAAAAGGTCTTCAGTGCCGGAGCGTACACTCCCAGGTCGCCTTCCGGACAGAGATTCGCTATCATCCCCCCTCCCCCTTATGCAGCGCCTGCCCATGTCCACCGTCATTGATACCTTTATCGCCCCACCTTGTTCCGCGCAGATTAAGATCCTCTACGAGGACGCGCATTTGTTGTTGATCGACAAACCCAGCGGCCTGCTCAGCCTGTCGGGTAAGAACCCGCAGAACCAGGATTCAGTTCATCATCGCCTGGTGCGGGATTTTCCGGGATGCACGCTGGTGCATCGACTCGATTTCGGGACGTCCGGGCTGATGGTGGTCGCACGTAACAAAACGATCAACGCCGCGCTGTGTCAGCAGTTCAGCCAGCGGGCGGTAAGCAAGGTCTATCACGCCCTGTTATGCGGACATCCAGAGGAAGATGAAGGGATTATAGACGCGCCGATTGCCAAGGATCCGGCGCTGTTTCCGCGCATGGCGATTAGCGCGCGTAATGGTAAACCGGCGCGCTCGCGCTATCAGGTGCTATCACGGGAATGGTTGCCAATAGCCGGTGGTTCGCTGGCGGTAACGCGCGTGCGGCTGCTGCCGGAAACCGGACGCACCCATCAGCTACGCATCCACTGCCAGCATCTCGGCTATCCGATTCTCGGCTGCGATCTCTACGGAGGGCTGGTGGAGCATCAGGCCTCACGCCTGATGCTCCACGCCAGTGAACTGCATTTTCATCATCCGGTCAGCGGTAAAGCGATAGCGGCGTGCCAGCCCAGTCCTTTTTGATTCGTCAGGCGCAAATCACTTTTATCGCCAGCCCGCCGCGCGAGGTTTCGCGATATTTATCGTTCATATCTTTGCCGGTTTCATACATCGTCTCAATAACCTTGTCGAGACAGACCCGCGGCTCGCTGGTACGACGGAGCGCCATCCGCGCGGCGTTTACCGCCTTCACCGCATTGATGGCATTGCGTTCGATGCAGGGAATTTGCACCTGTCCGGCCACCGGATCGCAGGTCAGACCGAGGTTATGTTCCATCGCAATTTCCGCGGCGTTGCATACCTGCGCCGGGCTGCCGCCAAGCAGTTCTGTCAACCCTGCCGCCGCCATAGAGCAGGCCACGCCAATTTCGCCCTGACAGCCAACTTCTGCGCCAGATATAGAGGCATTCATCTTATACAGTGAACCGATAGCCGCCGCAGCCAGCAGATAGCGGGCAATCGAGTTGGCATTGACCGGGCGGCGAAACTTGTCGTAATAGGCCAGAACCGCCGGAATAATCCCGCATGCGCCATTGGTCGGCGCAGTGACGACCCGGCCGCCGGCGGCGTTCTCTTCGCTCACCGCCAGCGCGAACATATTGATCCAGTCGATAACGTTCATCGGGTCGCGGGAAAGGCTGTCGCTGGCCACCAGCTGTCGGCGCAGCGCAGCTGCTCTGCGCGGTACGTTGAGCGGCCCCGGCAGCACGCCCTCGGTATTCATTCCCCGCTCAATACCGTTATGCATCACCGCGTAAATGGCGGCGAAACCGGCCTCGATTTGTCCCTTATCGCGCAGCGCCAGCTCGTTTTGCATCATCAGGCCAGAGATGGAAAGGCCATTGTGCTCGCACAGCTGAAGCAGTTGATGGGCGGAGCGGAAATCAAAGGGGACCGGCGTTGCAACATCGTGAGTCTGGCCAAAACATGCCTCCTCAACGATAAACCCGCCGCCAATTGAGTAATAGGTTTTACTGAGTAGCGGTTGCTGATGATCCCAAGCGCTGATGCGCATACCGTTCTCATGGCGTGCCAGCGCGCTATCATGAAATACGATGCTCTCCGGCAGCGGGAAATCGACCTGTCGGCTCCCCTTCGCCACCGGTAGACGGCCACTCTCTGTCACCCGCTGAATAAATCCCGGGATGGCGTCAATATCGACATCCTGCGGACTATTTCCGGCCAGCCCCATGATGATGGCGACATCGGTCGCATGCCCTTTGCCAGTGAGCGATAGCGAACCGTACAGATCGACGACAATGCGCGTAGTCTGCGCCAG
Organism: Klebsiella sp. JN_Kp122; assembly: GCF_040062085.1. Lineage (NCBI taxonomy): Bacteria > Pseudomonadati > Pseudomonadota > Gammaproteobacteria > Enterobacterales > Enterobacteriaceae > Klebsiella > Klebsiella sp. JN_Kp122. The sequence goes on along the minus strand of NZ_JBEAHW010000048.1, from coordinate 276,725 downwards.
GTTGCCGCGGGTCGCCAGCTCGGTGATAAAACTTTTTCCTGCATTCATCGGCCCCACCGTATGGGAGCTCGAAGGGCCAATACCAATTTTGAAAATATCGAAAGCGCTAATCATATTCACACCTCGGTTTACCGTGTAGTGAAGACCAGGTTTCATAGCCACGAAAAAAATGGGGCGACCATGATCGTCGCCCCGTGCGTTACAGCGCCTGGGTGAAGGTTCGCGAAATGACATCCTGCTGCTGTTCATGGGTCAGCGCATTAAAGCGCACCGCATAGCCAGAGACGCGGATGGTCAGGTTCGGATAATTTTCCGGATGAGCTATGGCGTCCAGCAGCATCTCGCGGTTCATCACGTTGACGTTCAGATGCTGGCCGCCCTCGATCCGTTCTTCGTGGTGGAAGTAGCCATCAAGCAGACCGACAAGGTTGGTTTGCCGGACGCTCGCCTCTTTGCCTAACGCCGCCGGGACGATCGAGAAGGTATAAGAGATTCCATCCTTCGCGTAGGTGAACGGCAGCTTAGCCACGGAAGTCAACGAAGCGACCGCCCCTTTACGATCGCGGCCATGCATCGGATTTGCCCCCGGCGCAAACGGCGTACCGGCGCGGCGGCCATCCGGGGTATTACCAGTTTTCTGACCGTACACCACGTTTGAGGTAATCGTCAGAATCGACTGCGTCGGCACCGCGTTACGGTAGGTCGGCAACACCTTAATTTTCTTCATAAAGCGTTCAACGAGATCGCAGGCAATACTATCGACGCGCTGATCGTTATTGCCGTACTGCGGATACTCGCCTTCAATCTCAAAATCGATCGCCAGGCCGCTGTCGTCGCGGATGGGTTTCACCTTCGCGTGCTTAATAGCCGAAAGCGAATCCGCCGCCACCGACAGACCGGCAATCCCGCAGGCCATGGTGCGGTATACATCGCGGTCGTGCAGCGCCATCAGCGAGGCTTCATAACTGTATTTATCATGCATGTAATGAATGATGTTCAGCGCGCTGATGTACTGCACCGCCAGCCAATCCATAAAATGATCGAGGCTGGCCATCACTTTGTCGTAATCCAGCACGTCGTCCATCAGCGGCGCGGTTTTCGGCCCGACCTGGATTTTGAGTTTCTCATCCACCCCGCCATTGATTGCGTACAGCAGCGTTTTGGCGAGGTTGGCGCGCGCGCCGAAGAACTGCATCTGTTTGCCGATGACCATCGGGCTGACGCAGCAGGCAATGGCGTAATCATCACTGTTGAAATCGGCGCGCATCAGGTCATCGTTTTCATACTGTAGCGAGGAAGTGACGATCGAAACCTGGGCGGCGTATTTCTTAAAGGCAATCGGCAGCGCTTCAGACCACAATACGGTAAGGTTAGGTTCCGGCGCCGGGCCCATGGTGTGCAACGTATGCAGATAGCGGAAAGAGTTTTTAGTCACCAGCGTGCGGCCATCCAGCCCCATCCCGCCAATCACTTCGGTTGCCCAGATGGGATCGCCGGAGAACAGCGTGTCGAATTCCGGCGTACGCAGGAAACGCACCATGCGGATCTTCATAATGAAGTGGTCGATCAGCTCCTGGGCCTGTTGTTCATTGAGGATCCCGGCGTGGAAGTCGCGCTCGATATAGATATCGAGGAAAGAGGCGGTGCGCCCAAGCGACATCGCGCCGCCGTTTTGCGATTTCACCGCCGCCAGATAGGCGAAGTACAACCACTGTACCGCTTCCTGGGCGTTGCGCGCCGGGCGGGAGATATCACAGCCATATTTCGCCGCCATCTCCTGCATTTGCAGCAGCGCGCGGCGGTGCTCCGCCAGCTCTTCACGCAGACGAATAGTGGCTTCCAGATCCTGCCCGCGCTCGAGCGTTGCCTGCAGATCGGCAAACTGCAGCTCACGTTCACGCACCAGGTAGCGAATGCCGTATAGCGCCACGCGGCGGTAGTCGCCAATAATACGCCCGCGGCCATAGCCGTCCGGCAGGCCAGTCAACACGCCGGATTTACGGCAGCGCAGCATATCGGGCGAATAGGCGTCAAATACCCCCTGATTGTGGGTTTTACGCAGCTCGCTAAACAGATATTCAAACTGGCTATCCATTTCCCGGCCATAGGCATCAAACGAGCTTTTAATCATGTTAATGCCGCCAAACGGATGTAGCGCGCGCTTGAGCGGTTTATCCGTTTGCAGACCGACAATTTTCTCCAGCGCCTGGTCGATATAGCCGGCATCGTGAGCGGTAATGGTGGTGGCGATATTGGTATCAAAATCAACCGGCGCGTGGGTGGCGTTCTCTACGCGAATGCCGGCCATCACTTTTTCCCACAGCGCGGTCGTCGCCGGCGTCGCCTGTGCGAGGAACGATTCATCCCCGGTATATGGCGTATAGTTGTGCTGAATAAAGTCACGGACATTAATTTCTTCTTTCCAGTCCGTACCGTTAAATCCGTGCCATGCTTCGGCGTACAGCATATCGCTGGTATCGATATTTACCTTCATGAAAAATAATCTCTCTACAGGACAACAACGTAATTAAGCAAATTCCAGGGATGCATTAATTTTGCCTAAATGAATAGCATCGAGCGCAATCATCTTCTCTTCATTGGTGGGTATGACTGCAGATATCACTCGAGCCTCGCGGGAAGAGATAATGCGTTCACCGGCGGAGTTGGGTTGTTTATTTAACGCATCGTTCAGGCTGACGCCAAATACCGCTAAATGCTCAATCACCAGTTGGCGGATTAATACCGAATTTTCGCCGATGCCGCCGGTAAAAATAATCGCGTCAAGGCGGCGTAGCGAGGCGGCATGACCCGCAATGTGGCGGGCGATACGATGCACAAAGGTTTTAATCGCCAACCGCGCGCGTTCATGCCCCTCATGCCAGGCTTTTTCCAGCACCCGCAGGTCGGATGACAATCCGGATATCCCCAACAATCCGGACTCCTTATTCACCACGCGTTCCAGATCGCTGAGCGTCTGGTTAGTTTCGCTGGCAATCCACGCCATCGCGCCAAAATCGACATCCCCGCTGCGGGTACCCATCATCAGGCCTTCCAACGGCGTCATGCCCATCGAGGTGTCCACGCTGTGGCCGTTGCGTACCGCACAAATCGACGCGCCGTTGCCAAGATGAGCAATGACCAGCCCGCTATCCTGCTCGGGTAAATCAAGCAGCGCCAGCGCACGCTGAGCCACATAACGGTGCGAGGTGCCGTGGAAACCATAGCGACGCACGCCCAAGCGCTGGTAATAGTCCCACGGCAGGCCGTAAAGAAATGCCTCTGGCGCCAGCGTCTGATGAAAGCTGGTATCAAACACCGCCACCTGCAGTACGCCGGGGAATAACTGCTGCGCTGATTCAATACCGCTGAGATTGGCGTAATTATGTAGCGGCGCCAGCGGCGACACCTGGCGAATATTGTCGATAACGTCATCGGTAATGATCACCGATTCGGTAAATATACTGCCGCCGTGCGCGATACGGTGGCCAATTAACGCCACGCTATCAACTAAATCGCGTTTTTCTAATTCAAATGCGATCGCCTTCAATGCGCCCTCATAGCTGCGGTGAGCCAGCTTAGCCGGCTCTCCACCATTTATTGACAGGAACGCATTTTCAGAATTAATGCTATCTGCAATACCAGCCATTAATACTTCACAGCTGGCGGCATCAAGTACTGAAAATTTAATTGAAGACGAGCCGCAGTTAATGACCAGTACTACCGGATATTCATTCATGTCGATCACTCCGCTCGTCCTGAGCTTAATTAAAACAGTTTGTAAACGATGTTCAGAATGGTCAGCAGACCGATTACCGTGACGAAGACGTTGTCCAGGCGGCCGCGATATTTCGCCAACGATGGCGCTTTACGAATGGCGTACATCGGCAGCAGGCACAGCAGCGAGGCAATAATCGGCGCGCCCATCGCTTCAATCAGGTCGAGAATGTTCGGGTTGGCGTAGGCGACAATCCACGTTGAGCCCATGATAAAAATCATGCTGATGGTGTTGAGCTTGCCGCTGGAAACGCGCGTTTTATCGCCTTTGTAGCCAAACTTCAGCACCAGACCGTTCAGGCCTTCCAGCGTGCCGAGATAGTGGCCGAAGAAGGATTTGAAAATCGCCACCAGCGCAATGATTGACGCGCCATATTCAAGCACCGTGGCAAAGGTGGATTTGGTGCCGGACAGCGAGGCGAAGTGGTTCGCCAGGTATGAGAGCACCGGGATATTCTGTGCCTTGGCATCGGCCATATTCTGCGGCGACAGCGTAAACAGGCAGCTGAAGGCAAAGAACATTACCACGGCCACCATCAGCATGCTGGCGCGAGAGATAATCTGTGAACATTTGCGCTCGGTGAACTCGCGACCAAACTCTTTTTCATACTCTTCGCGCTTGGAAACCACGAATGAAGAGACAATAGGCGAGAAGTTAAACGAGAACACCATAATCGAAATACCCAACCAGACGGTCACCAGAATGCCATCGTGACCGGTCAGCGAGATCTCGCTTAAATTCACCTGATCGATGACCGCGGAGTTCCAGTAAGGGATCAGCGACAGCGAAATCAGCACCAGGCTGGCGATAAATGGCCATACCAGATAGCTCATCACTTTCACCATCAGGTCTTTACCGAACCAGATGACGAACGCCATTAGCAGCAGCAGGAACAGCGCGACAAAACCGCGGTTCAGCGCCGGCAACTGCAGCTGGTTTTCCCAGAAGGTCATAAAGGTATTAGTGATTGTCACGCCGTAAATCCACAGCAGCGGGCAAATCGCAAAGAAATAAAGGAAGGTAATCACCACCCCGCCGGTTTTACCAAAGTGCTCCTCTACCGTTTCGGTGATGTTGCCGGAAGGATTTGAGCCGGAAAGGCACAGCCGCGCCAGCGCCCGGTGGCAATAGAAGGCGATCGGGTAGGCCAGCACTAACATTAGTAAGATGGGGATCAGGCCGCCGAAGCCGGCGCGGATCGGGAAGAATAATACCCCGGCGCCAATGGCGGTGCCGAATAAGCCCAGGGTCCAGGTGGTGTCCGATTTGCGCCAGGACGACTCTTTTGTCTGGCTGGATACAATGCTATCTGTAGTACTCATATCCTATCCTCATCAAAAAGATTAAGCGTCAACTAAACCAGTAATTTGCGATACGCGAGACAGGTCGATATTACCGCCGGAAATAATGCTGACGGTTTTTCGGTTCTGAATATAGCTGTCCAGCTTACCGCTTAATAATGCGGCACAGGCTAACGCCCCGGCCCCTTCGGTAATCACTTTATTGCGTTGAATAAGTGCGACCATACTGTTGCGAATTTCGTCTTCGCTAACCAGCACAATATCGTCGACTAATTCACGCACGATCTGATAGGTAATATTTCCCGGACGAGAAACGTCGCAACCGTCAGCAAGGGTGGCATTAGTGCGATGATTGGTAATTTCTCCGGCGTAATACGAGGCGGCCATGCCGTGAACGTTTTCCGACTGTACGCCAATAATACGAATAGTCGGGTTGATCGATTTAATCGCCACCGCGATACCGGCAATTAAACCGCCGCCGCCAATCGGCACAATAACGTTATCGACATCATATAAATCCTCCATGATTTCCAGACCAATAGTCCCCTGGCCGGCTATCACTTTCGGGTCATCGTAGGGAGGAATAAATATACGCCCTTCCATTTCGACAATTTCGCTGACTTTGGCGATGGTGTCGTTAAAGTTATCGCCATGTAGCACTACTTCCGCCGAATAGTCGCAGGTGGCGGCAACTTTCGATTTTGGCGCGCCTTTCGGCATCACCACTTTGCCGTCAATACCGAGCATAGCGCAGGAGAGCGAAACGCCCTGCGCATGGTTACCGGCGGAACACGCCACCACGCCTTTGCGCTTTTCGGCATCGGTCAGCGAGCTGAGTTTATTAAACGCGCCGCGAATTTTAAAAGAACCGGTGCGCTGCATATTTTCAAACTTAAGGAATATTTCGCCTTTGCATCGTTCACTGAAATAATTTGAGCGCGGCATCCCCGTTTTATATATTTTACCTGCCAATCTTTTTTTCGCTTCGAGGATATCTTCAATAGCAACCGGAAGATCGTATGTAATATGCATGAGAACCTCTTAACCTGGAATTAAAAAATAGCGTTAATGGGCAGCGATTGATAAACAGATCGCAGCTTAAGTTTCAATTAATATAAAAAACAATTAGTCCACGGTAATTAATTGTCGTCGTCGGCAGCCGCTATGGGCTGAATATTCTTTCGCTAATTCAACTAACGCCGAGGCCGCGCTTTTAATGCGATAATTTTTCGACCACACTGCAGCATAATGCGCCACCGGTAACGCATCCTCGACAGGAATGGTAATAAATTGATTAGAGCCAAAAGGTGCGGTCATATCACAAGGAATAACCGTCAGGAAATCAGCATTGAGAACAAGATTATAAATAGTAACGACAGAGTCTGTTTTAACGATGTTTTCATTGTTGATGCCGCTGCGTTGAAGCGTGGCGAGGAGTTCACTGTAGTAACCCATATTAGTTTGCGGCAATACCCACTGTTCGTGCTGTAACGATGCCAGCGTGGCACTGCCGCTGCGCGTTCGCGATTTGCTGGCCACCAGCACGAACTCCGATTCAAATAGCGGTTCGACATGCAGATCGTGCAGCTTCATCTCATCGCTCAACGTGCCGATGGCGAAATCGAGACGGCCATCGCGAATCGCTGGCAGGAACGATGAAAGCTGCGCTTCGTACATCGAGACCTGTGCTTTGGGAAATAACTTTTTGAATTTATGGATCATATCCGACATAATAGTGAAGCCGATTAGCGACGGGAAACCGAAAGAGACGTCAACGACGGTGCTGCAGGTCATGCTGTTCATTTCGTTAACCATATTTTTCATTTCGCGGGTAATCGACTCCGACCAGCTCAACAGCACCTGTCCGGCCTCCGTCAACGTAACACCGGTATTTTTACGGACAATAAGCTCAGTGCCAAAATAGTCTTCAATATCATTAATCGTTTTACTGACTGCAGGTTGAGTTAATCCTAACTCTTTCGCTGCCGAACCAATCGAACCACTTCTGATCACCTCCTGGAATACAACCAGGTGCTGAGTTTTAGGGAGCGGAATAGTATTCATATTGGTTATCCACGTTAATGACTTTGTTGACGGCGGAAAGTGTATCAAATGATGATCCGATGGTTGTGTGAGACCACTCACAAAGCACTTTCACCTATAATCAACCTCATCCATGAAACAAAACAAAGAAATTAAAATCAACAAGATAAAAACAAAAACATGAAATTAAGCATGATTTTAGTCAAAGAAATATGAGGGGATAAAAAATATTTATGGGGATAAAAAAGGTTAATTTTTAAGCCAAATGCGAGCAGGGAAAGGGTAATTTTCAAGCAATAAAAGGAGATATTTCACATTAATTCTTGATTAAAACTCAGGTGTAAACAATCAAATAAAATGAGAAAACTGTATTTATTTCGATTTATTACGGGATGAGGTCACAATTTTTCGCTTTATTTGTATGTAAAGATATATTTCATTAATCTAGATGAAAACAAAAACAAACAATAAAGCATCATTTACAACATTATTTTAACCTCGCTTTTTGGCTATTTTGCAGCAGGTAATTCCTTGATTAAAATCAATATCGATTTTTCATCCACTCACAAACCTGCTAAATAGTGATTTGTGCTAATCATCACAAATCCAGAAACTAATCATCAATGTATCGCAGATAACGCCAACCGGTTAACGCGCAAATCACCGCACAGATTGCCAACGCAACGCCGAGCGATTGCCCCCACCCCACCAATGCCAGCCCCAAGCCGATAACCAAATAATAGGTCAGGCCGAACAGCGCTCCGGCGCTACCACGACAATCAGCGTAGTCGCTAAGCGCCGTTCCCAGCACTACGGGGATCGCCATGGCATAGGCTGTCGCCACTGCGATCATCGGCAGCAAAAAGAACCATGAATCCGCTAACAGGCATACGCCTGCGCTGGCGAGCAATAACAGCAGACCGGCACAGATAAAAATAGGCCGCTGCCCTGCTCCACGTCGCAGCAACAAACGATTGCCCTGCGCGCCAACCAACGCCCCTACCGCCAGCGCCATGCCGCTATAGCCAAAGGTCCGCGCATCCAGTCCCAGGCGGGCAAAAAGGAAAGGTCCCTGGCTGTAATAGCTGAACAAACCGATATTCAATGCCGCCACCAGCGCCACCGCAAAACGGATTTTCGCATCCGCCAGCATGCGCAGCATTAACGGCCAGAGCGCCTGATCCCCCGTTCGCGGCGGCCGGGTTTCCGGCATGATCACCGCGCACAGCAGCAACAGCGCCGCCGCCAGCAACGCCAGTGCGCCGAAGACGCCGTTCATTCCGCGCCAGGCCGTCAGCACGCCGCCAAGATAAACGCCAATTGCCGGGCTGATAGCCAGCGCCATGCCGACAAAAGAAAAGATCGCCGCCAACCTCCGGCCATCAAACGCATCCCGCAGCACCGTTTGCCCAACCACCGACCCGATTGCCGCGCCGAAAGCCGCCACGATACGAGCCGCCAGCAGTACGCTAAAATCTGGCGCCGCCAGCGCCAGCATACAACCTGCGGTATACACCGCCAGACCGAGCAATAACGCCGGCCGCCGCCCGCGCCGGTCGCTGAACCAGCCCCAGAACAGCACGCCAACGGCAAAGCCGATAAAATAGACCGCCAGCGTCTGCGCCGCATCGGCGGCGCTAACGGAAAAATGTGCGCTGATATCAGTCAGCGCCGGGCTATAGATCGTCTCCGCGATTTGCGGAAACATGAGTAATGCGGTAACCAGCGCCATCGCCGAACGACTTAACATATCCACCTCCCTCGTCAAAGGCGCCATTGTAGGGAGCGGCAAAAACGGCGATTATAAATATAATGACATTTAACATCGAGAATCAGACATTATGGCATGGCTCAGCGCGGATGCATCCTTTGACCCTGATACACTCAGTGCGCCGCTGATTGGCGTGCAATCCACGCTTAACGGCGATCATGACGACGGTCTGCATCGTCATCAAATGGGGCAGATGTTATTTACCCGTCAGGGTTGTATCCGGCTGACGCTAAATGATGGCGCGCTATTGTGTATGTTACCGCCGACCCGCGCGGCGTGGATCCCCGCAGGCGTGACGCACCGCGCCCAAATGCAGCACATCGTTGATTACCGTTCGGTGTGGTTCGCCAAAACGCATTATCCCGAGCTACCCGCCGCCCCGGCCATCCTCAACGTTACCCCGCTGCTGCGCGAGTTGCTCGAACGCATTAGCGCCAGCCTGTGGGATACTGACTGGCAACAGGGTCCGGCCCGGCACCTGGCGGCGCTCTGCGTGGCGGAAATCGGCGCGGCAAAACATGAGCCGATGATGCTAACGCTGCCGCAGGATAAACGTCTGCGCCATCTCAACGGCCATGGGCACCCGCCGCAGCTTCAGCAACTGGCGGCGCAATGCGGCGCCGGAGAAAAGACCATCAGCCGCCTGTTTCAACGTGAAACCGGCATGTCATATCAGCAGTGGCGCCAACAGTGGCGGTTGATGAAAGCCGTTGAGCTATTGGCCAGCGGTCAACGCATTACGGATGTCGCCCAGGCGCTGGAGTTTGCCAGCGATAGCGCCTTTATCTACTTTTTCCGCAGCCAGACCGGCAAAACCCCCGGACAATACATCGCAAGGTAAATAGTCTGTTTTCGGCCAAAATGTTAACTCCAACACGCGAAGCGGCCGATATTCGGCTAAGGTTTTCTGATGGCCGTTCGCAGTGGCGCGAAGTCAGCAAAACGCAAAAATGGAGAATTATCGATGACGAGATCGGTTCTACGTCGCCCGGAAACCCTGACCTACCTTATTCAACTGGCACTGGGAGGCGCAATATTAAGCCTGGCGACATTCGCCGCGCAGGCAGATGACAACACCTCCCCGGTACCGCAATCGCCTGATGAACTATTAGGCCCGCTGTTTAACGACGTGCAGAGCGCGAAACTATTCCCTGACCAAAAAACCTTCGCTGATGCGGTACCGAACAGCGATCCGCTGATGATCCTTGCCGACTATCGAATGCAAAAAAGCCAGGCCAGCTTCGATCTGCGCCATTTCGTTGAGATCAACTTCACCCTGCCGCGTGATAACGATCAATACGTGCCGCCGAAAGGACAAACCCTGCGTCAACACATCGATGGGCTATGGCCAGTTTTAACCCGCAGCACCGTCGAGGTCGAGAAATGGGATTCGCTGCTGCCGCTGCCGAAACCTTATGTGGTACCCGGTGGACGCTTCCGCGAGGTTTATTACTGGGATAGTTATTTCACCATGCTGGGCCTCGCCGAAAGCGGGCACTGGGATAAAGTGGAAGACATGGTGGCCAACTTCGCTGCCGAAATAGACCGCTGGGGCCATATTCCAAACGGCAACCGCAGCTACTATCTGAGCCGTTCGCAGCCGCCGTTCTTCTCCTTTATGGTTGAGCTGCTGGCCAGCCACGATGGCGATCGGGCGCTGAAGACCTGGCTGCCGCAGATGGAAAAAGAGTATCGCTATTGGATGGAAGGCGCCGATGCGCTAACGCCCGGCAAAGCCAATAAACGCGTGGTGCGTATGGAAGATGGCGCGCTGCTTAACCGCTACTGGGATGATAACGATACGCCGCGCCCGGAGTCCTGGCTGGACGATGTCACCACCGCCAAAAACAATCCTAACCGCCCGGCCACCGAAATCTATCGCGACCTACGTTCCGCCGCGGCTTCCGGATGGGACTTCAGCTCTCGCTGGATGGATAATCCGCAGCAATTGGGGACTATCCGCACCACCAGCATCCTTCCTGTCGATCTCAATGCGCTGATGTTCCACATGGAAAAAACCATCGCCCGCGCCAGTAAGGCCGCTGGCGACAGCGCCAAAGCCGGACAGTACGATGCGCTGGCGAACGCCCGTCAGAAAGCGCTGGAAAAATATCTGTGGAACGATAAAGAAGGCTGGTATGCCGATTACGATCTGAAGAGCCATAAAGTCCGTAATCAGCTGACCGCCGCGGCGCTGTTCCCGCTGTACGTCAAAGCGGCCTCCAGCGAACGCGCCGCGAAAGTCGCCGCCGCCGCCGAAAGCCGCCTGCTGAAGCCCGGCGGCCTCACCACGACCACGGTCAATAGCGGCCAGCAATGGGACGCGCCAAACGGCTGGGCGCCGCTGCAGTGGGTGGCGGTGGAAGGCCTGCAGAACTACGGTCAGAAAAAGGTGGCCATGGAGGTCACCTGGCGCTTCCTCAGCAACGTCCAGCACACCTATGACAGCAAGCAGAAGCTGGTAGAGAAATATGACGTGAGTTCAACAGGTACCGGCGGCGGCGGCGGTGAATACCCGCTGCAGGACGGCTTTGGCTGGACCAATGGCGTGACGTTAAAGATGCTCGACCTGGTTTGCCCGCAGGAAAAACCGTGCGATGCCCTGCCGGCGACCCGGCCGACACCGGCAGAAAGCGCCACCGGCCAACAGCCAGCCGCGAACGATGCCGTGGCGGCTGCGGAGAAAAAAGCCCAGTAATCCCCCTGCGCGCGGCGATATCTTCGCCGCGCTTTTCCATCGACGTCACCCCATCATCCGCTCGACAGCCAGCAAAATGTCTTCTTGCTCTGAGGAGGACTATTTTGCTTGATCATGCAAAAGCAAACGATAATAATTCGCATTATTTTTAACGAAAAAGCATTTCGTTTATTTCCGCGGCGGCGCACAGGAGTGCCAGACCGCGCTATTCAGGATTATGGCATGATCTCCTCTGTTTACTTCAAACGCTCCGCGCTGGTGTGCGCCCTCGCGGCCGCCTTCCCTCTCGCCGCGCAGGCGGAAGATACTCTAATCGTTACCGCAAAGCCTGACGACTCCGCCAGCGCGCAGACACAAGGCTATAGCGCCAAAACGTCAACCGGCGCCACGAAAACCGATCAGCCGTTGATAACTACCGCCCAGTCGGTATCGGTGATCACCCGCCAGCAGATCGCCGATCAGGGCGCCAATACCGTAAGCCAGGCGCTCCAGTATACGCCGGGGGTTTATTCCAGTTTTGGCGGCGGCGCGACGCGCTTTGATACCATCTCGCTGCGCGGCTACCACGGGGGTGACGTCGATAACCTGTTCCTTGACGGCATGCGCCTGATGAGCGACGGCGGCAGCCATAACGTGCTGCAGATCGATCCATGGTTTATTGAGCGCGTCGACGTCATCCGCGGCCCCTCTTCCGCCCTTTATGGTCAGAGCGTACCGGGCGGGGTGGTCAATTTGACCTCCAAACGGCCGCAGTTCAGCCAGCAGGGTCACTTTCGCCTGACCGGCGGCACGCAAAATACCAAGGGCGCGGCCTTTGACTATACCGACGCCATCAATGACCAGTGGGCCTGGCGGCTCATCGGCATGACCCGCAGCAGCGATACGCAGTATGACCATACCCGCGAAGAGCGCTACGCGATTTCGCCTTCCTTGCTGTGGCAACCGGATAGCGATACTTCACTGCTGTTGCGCGCCTACCTGCAAAAAGATCCCTCAGGCGGCTACCACGGCTCTCTGCCGCTGGATGGCACCCGTTACGCGCACAACGGCCGTAAACTTTCACCCAGCACCAATGAAGGCGATCCGGGCGATGGCTACCAGCGCCGCGAACAGATCTACAGCTACGAGTTCAACCACCAGTTTAGCGATGTCTGGTCGGCCTACTCCGCGGGCAGCTATACCCATACAAATGTCTCGCTGGATCAGGTTTATCAGGTTGGCTGGGTAGGTGACAGCGACATGCTTTCCCGCGGCTACAGCGGTTCCCGCGGGTCGCTGGACGCCTGGTCAACCGATAACCGCCTGCGCGCCGATTTCGCCACCGGTGAACTGACGCATACGCTAATCCTCGGCGCTGAGTATCATCGCTTCCGCAACGATTTGTGGACCGGCGCCGGCAACGCGGCGCCGCTCAACCCGTTCACCGGCTATACGCCGCAAACGGGGCATACCATCACCTACAGCGATAATAATAATCGCCGTTATTACCAGACCGGGCTTTATCTGCAGGATGAGATGGTATGGAACCGCTGGCATCTTGATGTTTCCGGGCGCTACGACCGCATCGTTTCACAGCAGGTTAGCGACACCTCAGGCACGTCGAACCGCCGCTCCGACGATCACATCAGCGGCCGCGCCTCGCTGCTGTACGCGCTCGATAACGGCCTTTCGCCCTACTTAAGCTACAGCCAGGCGATTACCCCGGCGATGCTGCCGGGCGCCGATGGTACGTTATTAAAACCTACCACCGCCGAACAGGTGGAAGCAGGCCTGAAATTCCAGCCGCCGGGCAGCAGCGATTTGTATAGCATCGCGATATACGACTTGATGCAAAAGGATGTCGCCACCCGCGACCCGAACATTGCCACCGCCACCTATATTCCCGCCGGGAAAGTGCATTCGCAGGGCGTAGAGCTGGAAGCACATAACCAGATTACGCCGCAATTGAGCACTATTGCCTCTTATACCTGGAATCGCCTGCGCTTCCAGGACACGAAAGACGGCACCGATAGTAATACGCCGCAGCTGTCGCCAGATCAGATGGCCTCTTTCTGGGCGCGCTATCAATTGCCGGCGGGCATTACTGTTGGCGCGGGCGTGCGCTATATCGGTAAACAGTGGGCTGATGACGCCAATACCGAACGTTTACCGTCAGTCACCCTGATAGATGCGATGGCGCGCGCCGACCTCGGAGCGTGGTCGACAGCGATGAAAGGCGCCTATATTCAGGTTAACGCGAATAATATCGGCGATCGTGAATATCTTTCCGGCTGCTACGGCACCGGCAACTGTTACTGGGGGGCTGAACGTAGCGTCACGGCAACCGTGGGCTACGATTTCTGACAACGTTGCCTCCGGGCACCTCCCGGAGGCAACGCAAGGATAGGAATTACATCGCGTCCAGCGCTTTCTGCAGTTTCCAGATATAGCGCGGCGCCTGTGGGGCAGGATGCTTTTTCGCCACGTGTTCAAAGAACTCATCGGCATCGAGATCGTTAATCTCGTCAATAGCGTCCTGGCGATTCGACGAGAAAGTACGCAGCAGCGCGCCCGCGCCGTTGGCATAAGAGACCACCACCGCATAGCGCATCACCTGCGGGTCCTTAATCCCCGCCAGCGGGCCGTTTTCCAGAATACTCAGGTAAGCGGCCCCCATCGAGATATTGCGCTCTGGGTTCTTCAGTTCGCTTACCGAAGGCTGACCACGCCACCCCATCCGTTGATAGACATCACGCCCGGAGGTCGACGGCTTCAACTGCATCAGTCCTACCGCGCCGGATTTGCTGACCACCGAAGGATTACCGCCGGACTCAATCGCGATGATCGCCGTTATCAGCTGCGGGTCTACCCCCCACGCGGCGCCGGCTTTTTCGCTGATCGGCATCCACTGCATTGACCGCTTCACCGGGACTTCCGGGTTCCACGGCGGATTGGTGTAATCGTGCTTCGAGCTACAACCGGCCAACAATACAAATAAAAAAACAAACCATCTCAATTTCACACATCTATCCTTATTGGCTGAAGTTTGCCGCACGGAGATGACAATAAACGTTCCAGGCGGCATGATAACCCTTTCATTCTTTGCAAGGAATTGCCATGTCTCAGTTTTATCTGGTCGCCCCTTCCGGTTACTGTATCAATCAACAGGCTGCGGCCCTTGGCGTGGCCCGTCTGCAGGAGGCCGGTCATCAGGTACTGAACCAACAGGCGATCTCCCGTCGACAGCAGCGTTTCGCCGGCAGCGACAGCGAACGCCTGGCCGATATTAACCAACTTGCGGCCCTCGAGGGAAACAACCGCATCGTGCTGGCGGTACGCGGCGGCTATGGCGCCACCCGGTTACTACCGCAAATCGACTGGCAGGCATTGTCCGCGCGCCAGCGGCAGGATCCGCTGCTTATCTGCGGCCACAGTGATTTCACCGCCATCCAGATGGGACTGCTGGCTAAAGCCAACGCTATCAGCTTCAGTGGGCCGATGTTAGCGGGCAATTTCGGCGCTGAAACCCTGAATGCGTTTACTGAACATCACTTCTGGCAGGCGCTGCGCGAACCGGAGTTTACCCTCGAATGGCAAAGCGATGGCCCAACCTGCCGCGCCGAAGGCACCCTGTGGGGCGGCAATCTGGCGATGGTCACGTCGCTCATCGGCACGCCGTGGCTACCGCAGATTGACGGCGGTATTCTGGTGCTTGAGGATATCAACGAACACCCGTTCCGCGTAGAGCGTATGCTGCTGCAGTTGCTCAACAGCGGGATCCTTGCTCGCCAACGGGCCATTGTGCTCGGCAGCTTTACCGGGGCGCAACCCAACGACTACGACGACGGTTACGATCTACCCACCGTCTACGCCTGGCTACGTCAGCAACTCGCCATCCCGCTGCTCACCGGACTCGAATTCGGTCATGAACAGCGCACCGTGACTTTGCCTCTCGGCGCACGGGCACGGCTGGTCAACAACGCCTCTGTCGCAACGTTAACGATAAGCGGCCATCCGGTGCTGGCGGAATAAAAATTCCTCTCCGCGAGTATCCTGAAAACGCGCGGATTGTTAAAATGGTGTAATTTTCACCCCTTCACGCTGACAAGGAGTACGTGAACATTGGACGCCGCTGCGGTCATTAGTCTGTTTATCCTGGGTTCTGTTTTAGTAACCTGCAGTATTTTATTGAGTTCTTTCTCCTCGCGCCTCGGCATCCCGATTCTGGTTATCTTCCTCGCTATCGGTATGCTGGCAGGCGTTGACGGTATCGGCGGCATTCCTTTCGATAACTATCCCTTCGCCTATATGGTGAGTAACCTCGCGCTGGCGGTGATCCTGCTGGACGGCGGTATGCGCACCCAGGCCAGTTCGTTTCGCGTGGCGCTCTGGCCAGCGCTATCGCTGGCGACGGTCGGCGTGCTGATAACCTCCGCCCTTACCGGGATGATGGCGGCATGGCTATTCAAGCTCGATTTAATCGAAGGGCTGCTGATCGGCGCCATTGTCGGCTCCACCGACGCGGCAGCGGTCTTCTCGCTGCTCGGCGGTAAAGGGCTTAACGAGCGCGTCGGCTCGACCCTTGAAATTGAATCCGGTAGTAACGACCCGATGGCGGTATTCCTCA
This sequence comes from Klebsiella sp. JN_Kp122, assembly GCF_040062085.1. Lineage (NCBI taxonomy): Bacteria > Pseudomonadati > Pseudomonadota > Gammaproteobacteria > Enterobacterales > Enterobacteriaceae > Klebsiella > Klebsiella sp. JN_Kp122. Next base: position 260,531 of record NZ_JBEAHW010000048.1, on the reverse strand, counting down.
CCATTACCCTGATTGAAATGATCCAGCAGCATGAAGCCGGTCTGAGCTGGATGTTTGTGGTGCATATCATTCAACAGTTTGGTCTGGGCATCGCTATTGGTCTTGGCGGCGGCTATTTGCTGCTGCAGATGATTAACCGTATTGTCCTGCCCACCGGGCTCTACCCGCTACTGGCGCTAAGCGGCGGGATCATGATTTTCGCCGTCACCACCTCTCTTAACGGTAGCGGTATCCTCGCGGTCTATCTCTGCGGTTTCCTGCTCGGTAATAAACCCATTCGCAACCGCCACGGCATTCTGCAAAACTTTGACGGCCTGGCGTGGCTGGCGCAAATCGCCATGTTCCTCGTCCTTGGTCTGCTGGTGACGCCGTCCGACCTGTGGCCGATCGCGATTCCGGCGCTACTGCTGTCAATGTGGATGATCTTCATCGCGCGTCCGCTGTCGGTATTCGCCGGCCTGCTGCCGTTCCGCGGTTTTAATCTGCGCGAGCGAGTGTTTATCAGTTGGGTCGGATTGCGCGGCGCGGTGCCGATTATCCTCGCTGTTTTCCCGATGATGGCCGGGCTTGAGAACGCGCGGCTGTTCTTTAACGTCGCCTTTTTCGTGGTGTTGATTTCACTGCTACTTCAGGGCACCTCACTCTCCTGGGCGGCGAAAAAAGCGAAAGTCGTAGTACCACCGGTCGGCTGGCCTATCTCACGCGTCGGGCTGGATATCCATCCGGAAAATCCGTGGGAACAGTTTGTCTACCAGTTGGGTGATGATAAATGGTGCGTTGGCGCAGCGTTGCGCGACCTCCACATGCCGCCGGAGACGCGCATCGCGGCACTCTTCCGCGACAACGTACTGCTGCATCCTACCGGCAGCACGCGGCTGATGGATGGCGATATTCTTTGTGTTATCGGCCGCGAGCGCGACCTGCCGGCGCTGGGTAAAATGTTTAGCCAGTCGCCGCCGGTTTCTCTCGATCAGCGATTCTTTGGCGACTTCATCCTCGATGCGGAAGCTAAATTCGCCGACGTGGCGCAGATCTACGGCCTCGACGGCGGCGAGGAGTTTCGCGAGCATCAGCAGTCGCTGGGTGATGTGATACAGCAACTGTTAGGCGCCGCGCCGGTCGTTGGCGATCAGGTGGAGTTTGCCGGTATGGTGTGGACGGTCGCGGAAAAAGAGGACGATCACGTACTGAAGGTGGGTGTGCGGGTCGCGGAAGATGAGGCGGAGTGATCCGCCTCACACAAAGTTACACTGTCACTACCGGCACGCGTGGCGCCAGGGCGCACATTAATTCATAACCGACGGTGCCGCTGGCCGCAGCGACATCGTCAATCTTAATCTCCTGTCCCCATAACTCGACCGGCGCGCCAATACCCGCATGCGGGCAAGGCGTCAGATCTACCGCCAACATATCCATCGAAACACGCCCGACGGTGGTGGTGCGTACGCCGTCGACCAGCACCGGCGTGCCGCTCGGGGCGACGCGCGGATAGCCGTCGGCATAACCGCAGGCGACAATGCCGATGCGCTGCTCGCCGGATGTCTGATACAGCCCACCATAGCCCACCCGTTCGCCGCTTTTCAGCGTCTGTACGGCAATCACTTCACTGCTGAGGGTCATCGCCGGTTTCAGGCCACTATTGGCAATATCCCGCCACTGGCCCGACGGCGATGCGCCATACAGCACAATTCCCGGACGCACCCAATCAAAGTGCGCTTCCGGATGCCACAGCGTGGCCGCTGAGTTCGACAACGAACGCGGGCAGTCCAGCCCCTCCGCCGCCTGTTCGATACGGCGCATGGGCTCCGCGATGCCCTCCGGGTTTTCCGCATCAGCGAAATGCGACATCAGCGTCATTTCACCGACGTTGGCGAGCGATCGCAGCTGTTGCCAGACGGTATGCACTCGCTCGGGCATAAAGCCCAGCCTATTCATACCGCTATTCACTTTAAGATAGATATCCAGCGGCGCATGCAGTTTAGCCTGCTGCAGGGCTTTAATTTGCCAGTTGCTGTGTACGCTGGTGGTCAGACGATACTTATCAAGCAGCGCCAGTTCATCGGCGTGAAAGAACCCTTCCAGCAGTAGAATCGGTCCTTTCCAGCCCTTTTCCCGCAGCAGGATTGCCTCTTCGAGATTGAGCAATGCGTATCCATCTGCGGCGTTCAGCGCCTGCCACATCCGCGCCAGGCCGTGGCCATAGGCATTCGCCTTGACCACCGCCCAAACGCGCGCCCCAGGGGCGGCGCGGCGAACAATCTGTAAATTCTGACGTAAAGCCGACAGATCAATGCTGGCTTTTACCGGACGAGACATGGAGGCTCCTTAGTTATGCACGCCGTGCAGATGCTGAGCGCGAGCCGGCGTAAAGCCCGGGCTGTAACGCGCCACGGCCAGATCATCATAAGGGATCGCCGGCGTACGCCCGGAGATCAGGTCGCTCAGAAGCTGCCCGGACCCGCAGGCCATGGTCCAGCCCAGCGTACCGTGCCCGGTGTTCAGCCACAGGTTTTTGTACGGCGTACGGCCAACCACCGGCGTACCATCCGGCGTCATCGGCCGCAGGCCGGTCCAGAAGGTAGCCTGCTCAACGTAGCCGCCGCGCGGGAACAGATCGCGAACCACCATCTCCAGCGTCTCGCGGCGCGGCTTCAGCAACTCTTTATTGAAGCCGACAATTTCCGCCATCCCGCCAACGCGAATACGCTTATCGAAACGGGTAATCGCGATTTTGTAAGTCTCATCAAGGATAGTCGATACCGGCGCGCCGCTCTCTTCGGCAATCGGAATAGTCAACGAGTAGCCTTTCAGCGGATAGACCGGGATATCCACCAGCCCTTTGAGCATCGCGGTGGAGTAAGAACCAAACGCCATCACGTAGGCGTCGCCCTTAATAATTTCCTCGCCGCATTTCACACCGGCGATTTGATCGCCTTCGTAAAGCAGCGCATCGACGGCGGTATTAAAGCGGAAAGTCACCCCTGCCGCCTCGGCCATCGCCGCCAGACGGGTGGTGAAGAGTTGGCAATCGCCGGTTTCATCGTTTGGCAGGCGCAGGCCGCCGGTCAGTTTATGACTGACTTCCGCCAGCGCCGGTTCGACTTCGCGCAGGCGATTGGCTTCCAGCAGTTGATACGGCACACCGGCCTCTTCCAGCACGGCGATATCGCGAGTGGCGTTTTCATACTGTTTTTCGGTGCGGAAAAGCTGCAGGGTGCCTCCCTGGCGGCCTTCATACTGGATACCGGTGGTTTCACGCAGCGCTTTCAGGCAATCACGGCTATATTCCGCCAGGCGCACCATACGCCCTTTGTTTTCCATATAGTGGCGGGTATCGCAGTTACGCAACATCTGCCACATCCACTTGAGCTGGAACTGCGTGCCGTCAAGGCCAATCGCCAATGGCGCATGGCGCTGGAACATCCATTTAATCGCCTTCAGCGGCACGCCCGGCGCCGCCCACGGCGCCGCGTAGCCGGGAGAGATCTGCCCGGCGTTGGCGGCGCTGGTTTCTTCAGCGGGCCCTGGCTGACGGTCGATAACCGTCACCTCATGTCCCGCCTGGCTTAAATACCAGGCGCTCGCTACCCCAACCACCCCACTTCCCAGTATGACGACTCGCATAGCCACTCCGTAATAGTTAAAGAACAATCATCTAATTACAAATTGATAACCCAGATGAAAATATTATTCAACATACGCTTTATTTATGGTGACTTATCTCACACCAAACCGCACCAGCACTGACACCAGAGATTTACGATCTCCTGCTGCGCTTTATTTTTCCTCAGTATAAAATGCTGCACAAATGTTAAATTAAGGCCTTTAGGATTGTGAAATCGCGAAGAAAAGAAATTACCCGCAGACGCAGTTTGTTATGGCGTGTTCTATGCTTGATAAGAGGTTCTCCACAAAGAGAGAACCACCAACAACGAGGGCGCGCTAATGGCTACGATTGATTCCATGAACAGGGACACCACCCGGTTAAGCGATGGACCCGACTGGACTTTTGAACTGCTGGAAACCTATCTCGCCGAGGTCGATCGGGTGGCGAAGCTGTATCGTCTTGACACCTATCCGCATCAAATCGAGGTGATCACCTCCGAACAAATGATGGACGCCTACTCCAGCGTCGGGATGCCGATCAACTATCCCCACTGGTCGTTCGGCAAAAAATTTATCGAAACCGAGCAGGCGTATAAACACGGTCAGCAAGGTCTGGCCTATGAGATAGTCATTAACTCCAACCCTTGTATCGCTTATTTGATGGAGGAGAACACCATTACCATGCAGGCGCTGGTGATGGCGCACGCCTGTTATGGGCACAACTCCTTCTTTAAAAACAACTATTTGTTCCGCAGCTGGACCGATGCCAGCTCAATCATCGACTACCTTATATTCGCGCGTAAATACATTACCGAATGTGAAGAGCGCTACGGCGTCGATGAAGTCGAAAAATTGCTCGACTCCTGCCATGCGCTAATGAACTACGGTGTCGACCGCTACAAACGCCCGCAGAAAATATCGCTGCAGGAGGAGAAGGCGCGACAGAAAAGCCGCGAAGAGTATCTGCAAAGCCAGGTGAACATGCTGTGGCGTACTCTGCCAAAACGGGAAGAGGAAAAAGCCATCGAGGCGAGCCGCCGTTATCCTTCCGAACCGCAAGAGAACCTGCTGTACTTCATGGAGAAGAACGCGCCGCTGCTTGAGTCCTGGCAGCGCGAGATCCTGCGTATCGTGCGTAAGGTCAGCCAGTATTTTTATCCGCAGAAGCAGACTCAGGTTATGAACGAGGGTTGGGCGACATTCTGGCACTACACCATCCTCAATCATCTGTATGACGAAGGAAAAGTGACAGAGCGCTTTATGCTGGAGTTTCTGCACAGCCACACCAACGTGGTGTTCCAGCCGCCCTACAACAGCCCGTGGTACAGCGGGATCAACCCCTACGCGCTGGGTTTCGCCATGTTCCAGGATATTAAACGTATCTGCCAGTCGCCAACGGAAGAAGATCGCTACTGGTTCCCGGATATCGCCGGTTCCGATTGGCTGGAGACGCTGCATTTCGCCATGCGCGATTTTAAAGATGAGAGTTTTATCAGCCAGTTCCTGTCACCGAAGGTGATGCGCGATTTCCGCTTGTTCACCGTACTCGACGACGACCACAATAATTACCTGGAGATTTCCGCCATTCATAATGAGGAAGGCTATCGGGAAATTCGTTCTAAGCTGTCGGCGCAGTATAACCTCAGCAACCTCGAACCGAATATTCAGGTCTGGAACGTTGACCTGCGCGGCGACCGTTCGTTGACGCTGCGCTATGTGCCGCACAACCGCGTGCCGCTGGATAAGAGCCGCCGCGAGGTACTCAAACACGTTCACCGCCTGTGGGGCTTTGACGTGATCCTTGAGCAGCAGAATGCCGACGGCAGCGTTGAGCTGTTGGATCGCACGCCGCCGCGGCAGAACGCGCTGTAAGGCTGAAAAAAATGCCCGGATTATCCGGGCATTTTTATAGAGTGAGCCGTACTTAGCGCATATTAATGGCTAAATCGCCGGGCAGCGTTTTTTGCATCCGATGCCAGATCTCGCCGCTGTTGTGGCCATAGGCGCGGACGATTTCGTACACTTTATCGTGCTGACTCTCTTCGCACACTTTCGCCAACTGGTGATAGAAACCCAGCGCCAGGCTACGCGCTTCCGGATTAGCAAAATAGTGACGGCCGATGCGGGTATACAGCCCCTTCATGCCGTTGAGGATCAGACCGTAGATGGGGTTGCCGGAGGCAAACGCCAGACCGCGGAAGATGTTGTAATCCAGTTCGGCGAAAGCGTCGGCATGATCTTCAACTTCACGGGCGGTAGACAGTACCTCCAGCGCTTTGTCCGGGTGCTGGCGGAAGGCGGTACGAATAAAAATCGTCGAGATATTGGTTCGCACCGACAGCAAGTTATCAATCAGTTGCGGTACGCTATCGTGGTCGAGGCGCGCCAGCGTCTCAAGAATATTCAGTCCGGAGGTTTCCCAGAAGTTGTTCACCTTCGTCGGTTTACCGTGCTGGATAGTCAGCCAGCCATCACGGGCCAGACGTTGCAACACTTCGCGCAGAGTTGTTCGGGTCACACCAATCAGTTCAGAAAGTTCACGTTCAGCAGGGAGAATAGATCCAGGCGGGAAACGGTTATTCCAGATACTTTCAATGATGTACTCTTCCGCGAAACCCGCAGGGCTTTGCGCCTTAATGACCATAGTAAGATTTCCATTACACAGCGTTGCAAATTGCACTCATCATACCAGAGCAGTCATACGCCAGATAGCATCTGAAAGTAATTAAAAGGGGATCGCTGTTTCATTTTCAGCTTTTGCTTAACGCCTTCCATTACCTGTCATGCGCCGCGAAGAAAGTTGCTTCCCTTTTTACTCAACTGGTAATCTTGCAATAGTTACGCATAAAATCATGTTGTTTGACGGAAGGACCTCTGTCGTGGAAATGTCTTATGGCCGCGCCCTGTGGCGCAATTTTCTTGGCCAGTCGCCAGACTGGTACAAGCTTCTCCTGATTATCTTCCTGGTGGTTAACCCGCTGGCGTTTTATCTGCAACCATTTGTTGCCGGTTGGCTGTTAGTGGTGGAGTTTATCTTCACCCTGGCGATGGCGCTCAAATGCTACCCGCTACTGCCTGGCGGCCTGCTGGCGATAGAAGCGGTGCTGATTGGTATGACCAGCCCCGAACATATCCGCGAAGAGATAGCCAATAATCTCGAAGTCCTGCTGTTGCTGATGTTTATGGTGGCCGGGATCTATTTCATGAAGCAGCTTTTGCTGTTTATTTTTACCCGTCTGTTGCTGGGGATCCGCAGCAAGATGCTGCTGTCGCTGGCCTTCTGCCTTGCGGCCGCTTTTCTCTCCGCCTTCCTCGACGCGCTCACCGTTGTGGCGGTGGTCATTAGCGTGGCAGTAGGCTTTTACGGCATTTATCATCGCGTCGCCTCCGCGCGGCCTGATGATAACGACATGCTTGATGACAGCCACATCGATCAGCATTACCGCGACGTGCTCGAACAGTTCCGCAGCTTTTTACGCAGTCTGATGATGCACGCCGGCGTCGGTACCGCCCTCGGCGGCGTGATGACCATGGTCGGAGAACCGCAGAACCTGATTATCGCCAAAGCCGCCGGCTGGCACTTCGGTGAGTTCTTCATTCGTATGTCGCCGGTAACCCTGCCGGTTATCCTGTGCGGCCTGATAACCTGCCTGCTGCTGGAAAAATTTCGTCTGTTCGGCTATGGCGAGCCGCTGCCGGTACCCGTGCGCAAAGTCCTGCAGGATTTCGACGACCGTAGCCGCCAGAGCCGTAGCCGCCAGGATCGGATGCGCCTTATCGCCCAGGGGATCATCGGCGTGTGGCTGATTGCCGCCCTCGCCCTGCATCTGGCGGAAGTTGGCCTGATTGGCCTCTCTGTCATCGTGCTGGCGACCACCTTTTCCGGCGTGACCGACGAGCACGCCATCGGTAAAGCCTTTACCGAAGCGCTGCCGTTTACCGCCCTGCTGACGGTGTTTTTCGCCATCGTGGCGGTGATTATCGATCAGCATCTGTTTGCCCCAGTGATTGAGTTCGTCCTGCAGGCTTCGCCTCACGCTCAGCTATCGCTGTTCTATCTGTTTAACGGCCTGCTGTCGTCCATCTCCGATAACGTCTTTGTCGGTACGGTGTATATCAACGAAGCAAAAGCGGCGCTGGAGCATGGCGTTATCAGCCTGCAGCAGTTTGAAATGCTGGCGGTCGCCATTAATACCGGTACTAACCTGCCCTCCGTCGCCACCCCCAATGGCCAGGCCGCATTTCTGTTCCTGTTGACCTCGGCGCTGGCGCCGCTGATCCGCCTCTCTTATGGCAGAATGGTGTGGATGGCGCTGCCTTATACCATCGTGTTAACGCTGGTCGGCCTGCTGTGCGTCGAAACCCTGTTGATGCCGGCCACCCAGTGGATGCTCAGCCACGGCTGGTTGACCACCCCAATACTGCCGTAATTGCGCAGCCCGTTACCCGGGTTCACCCCGGGTAACGAATATTCATTTACGTAATATTTTCCGACTAGCGGATGGCGTCGCGGTAGTTTTCGTTTACACTGCCATGATTTAGCATGTTCCAGGGAAATGATTATGTTGCAATACTTAAACCAGTGCTCACGGGGACGCGGCGCCTGGCTCTTGATGGCGTTAACCGCTTTTATACTTGAATTAGTGGCGCTGTGGTTCCAGCACGTGATGCTGCTGCAGCCCTGTGTGTTGTGTATTTATGAACGCTGCGCCCTGTTTGGCATTATGGGCGCCGGACTGGTGGGCGCTATCGCGCCGAAAACCCCGTTGCGCTACGTCGCGCTGCTGATCTGGCTGTACAGCGCCCTGCGCGGTCTACAGTTAGCCTGGGAGCACACCATGATTCAGCTGCACCCTTCTCCGTTCCAGACCTGCGATTTCGCCGCGCGTTTCCCGACGTGGCTGCCGCTGGATAAATGGCTGCCGCAGGTATTCGTCGCCACCGGCGACTGTTCTGTGCGCCAGTGGGAATTCCTGACGCTGGAGATGCCGCAGTGGCTGGTAGGCATCTTTGCCGCTTATCTGGTCATCGGTCTGCTGGTGCTGATCGCTCAGCCATTTAAGGCTAAAAAACGCGATCTGTTCGGCCGTTAAGTTATCCTGCCAGATAGTAAACGCTCCTTCGGGGGCGTTTTTTATGCCTGTAAGTTGACGATGCCCCTTAAAAGATGCATATTAAATACATCTTATATGCATCCACTGAGGAGCTCACCATGTCTCACCTGCGTATCCCGGCTAACTGGAAAGTTAAACGCTCCACTCCGTTCTTCACTAAGGAAAATGTTCCGGCGGCGCTGCTCACCCATCACAATACTGCCGCTAACGTTTTCGGTCAGCTGTGCGTCATGGAAGGAACGGTAACTTACTACGGTTTTCATGACGAGCAGGCTACCGAGCCGGAGGTGAAGGTCGTCATTAACGCCGGGCAGTTCGCCACCAGCCCACCGCAGTATTGGCACCGTATCGAGCTCAGCGATGATGCCCAGTTCAATATTAACTTCTGGGTTGAGGATGAAAGCCACGGCGAAGACGGCCTGTTCCACGCAAAGAAAAGCTAATCCCCTGATGCGCAAGCGGTTGATCATCGACGTCCGGATGTTTAAAGTCGTTACCCGAAAGGCTCGTCTTGTTTGAGTCTGAAATGGGATAAGTCACCATGAGCATAGTCTGGTATATGACGCTAATCTGCATTGTCGTCGCGTATTTAATGATGAGTTTCCTGCCCATCTGATCGCCGCAAGCAGTCATCGCGCCGGGGAGACCTGGCAGCTCGTCAACTCCCTTTCAGCCCGGCCACCGCGCCGGGTCTATTTTTTTCTACATCTGCTTTACAAATATTCCTAAAGTTCCCCGCCCCCGCGCCGATGATGAAATGCCAAACGCACCTGGTGATGATGACTTAAATGTGGGGTTTCCGATGAGTAGAAACGGCTGGCGTTCGCTTAGTGTTGTTTTTTTCCCATGCGCTTTATTATGGGCAGGGATTATCTGGCTGGCATTGAGAATGATGGGATATTAATGCGAATAAAGAACCGGGCCGCGCAGGCAGGGAATGCCCGGTTCTAATATTTTGATGAGTTTACTGCGCCCAGCCTGGTTTGTTTAAAATATGGTCCTGCCAGTCGACGACGGTGGACTCTTTTACCGCAATATGGCGCACGGAAATACGTTCGCCGTGCATCGCCACTTTTGAGCCGGTCAGCAGCGGGTGCCAGTGCGGCAGCGCTTTACCTTCCGCCAGCAGGCGATAGGCGCAGGTGTGCGGCAGCCATTCGAAGGTCGGCAGATTATCACGCGTGAGTTTGATGCAGTCCGGTTCGTACTCGAAGCGACGCTCGTAGTTACGGCACTGGCAGGTTTTAATGTTGAGCTGACGGCAGGCGACGTTGGTAAAGTAAATCTCGTCGGTATCTTCATCCATTAGCTTATGCAGGCAGCACTGTCCGCAGCCGTCGCACAGTGATTCCCACTCCGCGTCGGTCATTTCATCCAGTGTTTTTTGTTGCCAGAAAGGTTGTTCGCTCATTGGGATGTCCGTCATTACAATTCAGGGTGCACCTTATAACCAGTCTGGCACGCCGATGCAAGTTTTGCCGCCCCAAAAGGCGGCAAGCGGACGTTACAGCACGCGGGTGGATAACGTCAAACCATTGAAGCGGACTTCCAGCTCATCGCCGCTGGCGAGCGGCCCGACCCCCTCCGGGGTCCCGGTCAGAATGATATCGCCCGCTTTCAGCGTAAAGAAGCGCGACATATAGGCAATGAGCGGTACGATCTTATGAATCATATCCGCAGTCGTCCCCTGCTGGCGAACTTCACCATTAATCTTCAGGCTTAGCGGCATATTTTGCGGATCGCTGTTGAACTCGGCGGCAGGAATAAAACCGGAGATTGGACAGGCGTTATCGAACCCCTTGGCTTTCTCCCATGGTTGCCCGGCCTTTTTCATCTTGCCCTGAATATCACGCAGGGTGAGATCCAGCGCTACGCCATAACCGGCAATCGCCTTGCGTACGTGGTCTTCGCTGGCCTGACGCAGAGTACTGCCAATCAGCACCGCCAGTTCAACCTCATGGTGCACCGAGCCCAATCCTTCAGGAAGTACCAACGGCTGGCGGATATCGCATAGCGCCGTTTCAGGTTTAATAAACAGCACCGGTTCTTCCGGCATCGCGCTGCCCATCTCCTTAATATGTTTTGCGTAATTACTGCCAACGCAAACCACTTTGCTCACTGGATAATCCAGTAACTCACCCTGCCAGTTATGATGTTGGTACATTATTTTCCCTCAATGGGTTAATCGGATTTATTCCCCTGTTCCGCGAGGTGTTTCTTAAGTAGATTCTCAGGAGGGGGAGGAAGTTGGAGGTAATAGCCCTGATCGACGAGCGCTTGTTTTACTTTTTCGAGGTCAGCGTTAGCCAGCGTCTTGCGCCCGTCGAGCGGCAGCAACATGGTCATCTGCGGGGTGCCGAAGCTTGCCATCAGTTCCGGCGGGACGCGCGAGAAATCGTCCTTTTTTTCGACATATAAATAGGTTTGTTCACGTTTAGTACTTCGATAGATCACACAAAACATAGTTTTACTCGGAATTAGACCCGTGGTCACTTGCCTCAATATATGAGTGACTATAACATGCCTTTTAGTCTTCGGAATATCACCGCACTTCGGCGGATGATAAACAGCAAATTGAGTAAGGCCAGGATGTCAAATACGCCAATCGAACTTAAGGGCAGTAGCTTCACCTTATCTGTCGTTCATTTGCACGATGCAAATCCCGAGGTTATTCGTCAGGCGTTAGAAGACAAAATCGCCCAGGCTCCCGCTTTTTTACGTCATGCACCGGTCGTGGTCAACATCAGCAGTATTGAAGAGAGCGTCGACTGGCGCCCGATGCATGAAGCTATCGTCGCCACCGGTTTACGCATCATGGGGGTGAGCGGTTGTAAAATTTCCCGCCTGAAAACGGAAATCGACCGCGCCGGGATCCCGCTACTGACGGAAGGAAAAGAGAAAATCGTTCGTCAGGCGCCGCCGCCGGAACCCGTTGAACCGCCACCAGTTGCTACGCCGATCACAAAAACGCGTTTGATTGATCTGCCGGTACGTTCCGGTCAGCGCATTTATGCGCCACACTGTGATCTAATTGTTACAAACCATGTGAGTGCCGGAGCGGAACTTATCGCTGATGGTAACATCCATGTGTATGGCATGATGCGGGGACGTGCGCTGGCTGGCGCAAGCGGCGACAGAGATGCCCAAATATTTTGTACTAACCTCTCGGCGGAACTGGTGTCCATCGCAGGGGAATATTGGCTGAGCGATAACATCCCAGCTGAATTTTATGGCAAAGCGGCGCGCCTGCGTTTAGGCGACGGTGCTTTGACAATTCAACCGTTCAATTAATCCCTTTTTAACAAGGAATTTCTATGGCACGCATTATTGTTGTGACTTCGGGTAAAGGGGGCGTTGGTAAGACCACCTCCAGCGCGGCCATCGCTACTGGTTTGGCCCAGAAGGGAAAGAAAACTGTCGTTATCGACTTCGATATCGGCCTGCGTAACCTCGACCTGATTATGGGATGCGAGCGTCGGGTGGTTTATGATTTCGTCAACGTTATCCAGGGCGATGCCACTCTCAATCAGGCGCTAATCAAAGATAAGCGTACTGAAAATCTCTATATCCTTCCGGCTTCTCAGACCCGTGATAAAGACGCGCTGACCCGCGAAGGCGTAGATAAAGTTCTGGAAGAACTGAAAAAGATGGACTTCGATTTTATTGTCTGCGACTCCCCGGCAGGCATCGAAACCGGCGCGCTAATGGCGCTGTACTTCGCTGACGAAGCCATCATCACCACTAACCCGGAAGTCTCCTCCGTACGCGACTCCGACCGTATTCTTGGCATTCTGGCCTCCAAATCCCGTCGCGCGGAAAATGGCGACGAGCCGATTAAAGAGCACCTGCTGCTGACGCGCTACAATCCAGGCCGCGTGAACAAAGGCGACATGCTGAGCATGGAAGACGTGCTGGAAATTCTGCGCATCAACCTGGTGGGCGTGATTCCGGAAGATCAGTCTGTACTGCGCGCATCGAACCAGGGCGAGCCGGTGATTCTGGATACCGTTTCAGATGCGGGTAAAGCCTATGCGGATACTGTGGATCGTCTGCTCGGAGAAGAACGTCCTTTCCGCTTCATCGAAGAAGAGAAGAAAGGTTTCCTCAAACGCCTGTTCGGAGGATAAATTATGGCATTACTCGACTTTTTTCTCTCGCGAAAAAAGAACACGGCTAACATTGCGAAAGAACGCCTGCAAATCATCGTCGCGGAGCGCCGCCGCGGCGACGCGGAACCGCATTACCTGCCGCAGCTGCGCAAAGATATCCTGGAGGTCATCTGTAAATACGTGCAGATAGACCCAGAGATGGTCAGCGTACAGCTGGAACAGCGCGATGGTGATATTTCGATTCTCGAGCTGAACGTGACCCTGCCAGAAGCTGAAGAGTCGAAACCCTGACCCTGTTGTCGCATTAACGGCATCTCGCCGTAGTATTAAAAAAACCGGTCACGCAACGCGCGGCCGGTTTTTTTATGGCCTGAAGGGCGCTCAGGATTAGCGCGGGTAGTTGTTGAGCAGCGCGTTCAGACGCTCGGCCATCAATTCACCGCGCCAGCCGGAAACCAGCTCCGGCTCGCCGTTTTTCGTTTTCAGCTGCCAGTGCCAGTTCAGCAGTTGGTTAATCTGGCGGCGAGACGCCAGTAGTTCGGCGCTCACGCCCTTCTCAGCGCTCACTTCCTGTACCAGCGCTTTAATATCTTTAAAGGCTTTGCGGTATCCCGGCATATCGATCAGGTTTTGCAATGGCTCAGGCAGCGCCGATTCCGGCAAGGCCTGCGCTTTCTCAACCAGGCTAATCAACGTTTTGCCGTGGAAGCGAATTTCACTCCCGGATAAACCCAGACTATCAAGCTCGCCAAGGCTGGTCGGCATATAGCGCGCCACGCTCCACAGATGCTCTTCGCGTACCACAAAGTTCACCGCCAGGTTACGCTCGCGCGCTTTGCGCAGACGCCACTCCGCCAGCAACTGCAGGCAGCCCAGCTGACGTGTACGCAGTTGCCAGGCATTGCCGATTTCCCGCCACGCCTCCGCCGGGTCAAGGACTTCCTGACGGCGCTGCTGCATCAGGTGGCACTCGTTCAACGCTGCCGGCAGCCAGCCCGCATGGTCGGTTTCCGCCATTAATTTGCTGGCGATCGGCAACAGATACCAGACATCGGCGGCCGCGTATTCGCACTGACGCTCGGTCAGCGGTCGGGCCAGCCAATCGGTGCGTGATTCGCTTTTGTCCAGCGCGACGCCGGAATACTCTTCAACCATCGAAGCAAAGCCCCACGACATCGGACGCCCACAGAAAGCGGCCAGAATCTGGGTGTCGATCAGCGGCTGTGGCATCAGGTTGAACGCGTTGAGGAAGACTTCTAAATCTTCGCTGCCCGCATGCAGATATTTGGTGACATTTTGGTTAAGCAGCAGCTCGCGCATCGGCGCCCAGTCGTTGATGGTCAACGGATCGATCAGAGAAACCTGTTTGCCGTCGAACAGCTGCAGCAAACCAAGCTGCGGATAGTAGGTGCGGGTGCGAACAAACTCGGTATCCAGCGCAACCGCAGGCGCCGAACTTGCCGCTTCACAGATAGCGCGCAGGCCATCGTCGGTGGTGATCATCTGATAGTTCAAATCATACTCTCTTAACTTGCGCCCATAAAAAACGCCGGCTTAGCCGGCGCAGGGCGACTCACTCGTTGCTTAGCCTTTATTGTCTACTTTAGCACGGGCTTCGTCACGCAGTTCTCGTCGTAAAATTTTGCCGACGTTGGATTTCGGCAGTTCATCACGAAACTCCACCAGCTTCGGCACTTTGTAGCCGGTCAAATGGCGACGACAGAAAGTAATCAGCGCTTCTTCGGTTAACGCGGCATCTTTCTTCACCACAAAGATCTTCACCGCTTCACCGCTGCTGCCGGAGGGTACGCCGACGGCGGCCACTTCCTGTACGCCGGAGTGCTGCATCACAACATCTTCGATTTCATTCGGATAGACGTTAAAACCGGAAACCAGAATCATATCTTTTTTACGATCGACGATCCGCAGAAAGCCTTCATCATCCATCACCGCGATATCGCCGGTATGCAGCCAGCCATCTTTAATGATTTCATCGGTGGCATCCGGACGCTGCCAGTAGCCCAGCATCACCTGCGGCCCTTTGATGCAAAGCTCGCCCGGCTCACCCGGCGCGACTTCATTATCGTCATCATCGACCAGCTTGGCTTCGGTCGATGGCACCGGCAAGCCGATGCTACCGCTGTGGTAGTCGATATCATGCGGGTTAACGCTCACCAGCGGCGAGCACTCCGTCAGGCCGTAGCCCTCCAGCAGATACTGGCCGGTCAGTTTCACCCAGCGCTCCGCTACCACCTG
The DNA here is from genome assembly GCF_040062085.1 of Klebsiella sp. JN_Kp122. NCBI lineage: Bacteria > Pseudomonadati > Pseudomonadota > Gammaproteobacteria > Enterobacterales > Enterobacteriaceae > Klebsiella > Klebsiella sp. JN_Kp122. Next base: position 245,446 of record NZ_JBEAHW010000048.1, on the reverse strand, counting down.
CTGCACCGGCATGCCGCCGCCGGCGGAAAGATGCAGCGAAGAGAAATCAAGCTGCTGGAATTCTTTATTGTTCAATAGCGCGTTAAACAAGGTATTCACCCCGGTCATCGCGGTGAAAGGATATTTTGCCAGCTCTTTTACCAGACCCGGAATATCACGCGGATTGGTAATCAGCAGGTTCTGCCCGCCAAGTTCGATAAACAGCAGGCAGTTCATGGTCAAAGCGAAGATGTGATAGAGCGGCAGCGCGGTCACCACCAGCTCTTTACCGCGGTGCAGTAGCGGACCGTAGGTCGCATTCACCTGTTCAAGGTTAGCCAGCATATTGCGGTGGGTCAGCATCGCCCCTTTCGCCACGCCGGTGGTACCGCCGGTGTACTGCAGGAAGGCCAGATCGTCCGTGACGATTTCCGGCTTCACGTACTGCATACGGTAGCCATGCTGCAGGGCGCTACGAAATGAGATGGCGTCCGGTAGATGATATTTCGGCACCAGCCGCTTAATGTACTTCACCACAAAGTTGACCAACGTCCCTTTGGCGGTGGAGAGCTGGTCGCCCATCCGCGTCAGGATGACGTGTTTTACCTGGGTTTTATCAACGACTTTCTCCAGGGTATGTGCGAAGTTGGAAACGATCACAATCGCCGCCGCGCCGCTGTCATTGAGCTGGTGCTCCAGTTCGCGCGGGGTATACAGCGGGTTGACGTTGACGGCAATCATTCCGGCACGCAGGATCCCAAACAGCGCCACCGGGTATTGCAGCAGGTTAGGCATCATCAGCGCGACGCGATCGCCCTTCTGTAGCCCTAAACCTTGCTGGAGATAAGCGGCGAAAGCGCGGCTGCGCTCTTCCAGCTTACGGTAGGTCATCACCTCGCCCATGTTGATAAATGCCGGCTGATCGGCATAACGGGTGGTGGCGTGTTCAAACAATTCAACCAGGGATTGATAGCGGTCAGGATTTATCTCCGCCGGAACATCGGCGGGATAACGGTTTAGCCAAACCTTTTTCACTGCTTCACCTCTGAAATAGTTATTCGTCGTCATCACAGCCCCTGATCAACAAACATTTTGTTAACATTATATTAACTCAGCGTACCAGTTTATTAATTAGGCGTTTTTCAGGTTGCGAAGCGCGTCACTATTTATTTTTCTTATGAGACTTAAAAACACGAAACAGCGGGCTAGCCGCTGTTTCTATTCCATTATAAAAACAACAAAATCATTCCGTTACGACATTTCTGACCTCAGCCGGGCCCGGATTATACCAACCCCAGCCACCGTATCCGTAGCCCCAGGGGCGAGGGCCGAGCATCCACGGGTCAATGGGCTGCGGCGGCATCACCACCTGCTGCACCACGTTCCAGCGCTTATAGCCGGTGGCGTTCATCAACATGAATTTATACGGCGTTGCGCCAACTTTACCGTCGACAACGCCGCTAATCGGCCCAACCACGGTGACCAACTGGCCACGGAAATCGACCGGGTCGAGGAAACCGCTCACGTCGGCGAGGATACGGCCGCGCGAAGGTTCGCCCAGTTCCGGTCGCGCGCCGCTATCCAGCGGTACGGTGGCAATCTCTAAGCGGGTTTTCCCCTGCTGGTTCTGCACGTTGACAACCTTACCGCCAAAACGCGCTTCCTGGCCGATATACAGCTGCGGCGCGTTCATCACCCGCACTAAATCCTGCTGCGGCGTAGGGCTGGTGCCTTTAATAGCATCCGGCACCGATACGCAGCCGCTTAGCGCAACGGCAACCGCCGCGGCTAACAGCCAACGAACGCCCTGTTTTTGACCCGCCATAATGCGACTCCTTCTCTCAGTCTTCTCTCTACTGAGATTCACTCGCGGCCAGGAAGTTTCTTCCACGCCACTTCGTTTCGCAAATAAACGGGTTCCGCATGCTCAACGGCCACGGTTTTTCCCGCCGCCAGCAGCTGAATGGCCAGCGGCAGCATATCTTCTGCCGCCGGCAGTTCGACCTCGCCGCTGCTCAAGGTCAGCCCGCTCTCTTTCGCCAGATCCGGCCACGCCTGCCAGCCGGTGCCGACGGTAGCCCATTCGCCGGAAAGCTGCGCCAGACGGTCGGCAACCGCAGCCGGTTTGAGGACCGCTTCTGTTTCTTCACCGTGCCAGACGCCATCTTCGTCGCGCTGATACTCGGCCCAGTAGACCTCGCCCATACGCGCGTCAATAGCCGCCAGCACACGAGTAGCGCCGGTTTTGCGCCACGCGCCCTGGGCCATCGTCGCCAGCGTAGAGACGCCGATCATTGGCAACTCAGCGCCCAGCGCCAGTCCTTGCGCAATACCGATACCAATACGTACGCCGGTAAAGCTGCCCGGACCGCGGCCAAAGGCCAGCGCGTCCAGTTCATTCAGCGTAGTGCCGCTTTCAGTGAGGACCTCCTGCACCAGAGGCAGGATACGTTGGGTGTGTTCGCGAGGACAAATTTCAAAATGGGCGCTCTGGGCGCCATCATTCCACAGCGCCGCGGAGCACGCCTCCGTGGCGGTATCGATAGCCAAAATTCGCATGGGTGGTCACGCTCTCGTTACATATTCCAGGCTTTAGGGCGGTAAATTCATCGACTGACGGACTCACCGCCGCCGCACCGCCCGAAATCCATTGGGGATAGCTGATTTACAAAATGGCGCGCAGCTTACCACATTTTGCGACGGATTACCTTGCCGGCGGTACAGCGAGAAAGCGCACTGCCCGGCGGATATCGCGGGTACGCGGCGCGGGTGGCAGGCTGGCCAGGAACACGGCGCCGTAAGGGCGCATCACCAGCCGGTTGTCACAGATAACCAGAACGCCGCGATCGTCAATATCGCGGATCAGGCGCCCGACGCCCTGTTTGAGGGTAATGACGGCATCCGGCAACTGCACTTCATCGAACGGGTCGCCGCCACGCAGTCGACAGTCTTCCATTCGCGCTTTGAGCAGCGGATCGTCCGGTGAGGTAAAGGGCAGCTTATCGATAATCACCAGCGACAGCGCGTCGCCGCGCACGTCGACCCCTTCCCAGAAGCTACTGGTCGCCACTAATAGGGCATTGCCGGCACTAACAAACTGCTGCAGCAGTTGACCTTTACTGGTCTCCCCTTGCAGCAGTACCGGCAGCGTCATGGTAGCGCGGAACTGCTCCGCCAGGTCGCGCATCATGGCGTGCGAGGTACACAGCATAAAGCAGCGGCCGTCGTTAGCTTCGATCAGCGGTTTCAGCATGGCCGCCAGATGGCGCGCCGCGCCGGGCTGGTTCGGCAGCGGTAAATTGCGCGGTACGCAGAGCAGCGCCTGATGTTGATAATCAAACGGGCTTGGCAGCAACAGCGTCTGTGCGTCATCGATGCCGAGGCGGGCGGTAAAGTGGTGGAGATCGTCATTAACCGACAGCGTCGCCGAGGTAAAGATCCAGCTTCCTGACTTTTGCGCCATCACCTCTTTAAACTTCTCCGCGACGGTCAACGGCGTCAGGGCGAGGGTAAAATGCCGCGACGTGCATTCATACCAGTAGCTATAGCCCGGCTGATTGATCTCTTTGAGCCGCTTCAGGCGTCCACGGTAGAGCGTTGCGCGCTCAAAGGCGGCGTCGAGCAGCGCCGAGCGGCCAAGCGAGAGTTTGGCGACGTCATAACACAGTTCAAGCGCGTCATCGAGCAGCAGCAGCGCGCGCTGAATGTGGCTATCCGCCAGCAGTTCGCGCAGGTTGCCGCGATAGCCCGGATCGCCCAACTGCAGACGGAAATCCTGCGCGCTTTGCGCCAGACGATCGGCGCATTTTTGCAGCTGTTGGGTATCTTTCAGTTCAGTACGGTAGGCAATGGTGATGTCTTTGGCCAAATCCAGTAGCTGGCGGCTGGAGAGCGACTGGCCAAAATACTGGCTGGCGATATCCGGCAGCTGATGGGCTTCATCGAAGATCATCACTTCCGCTTCGGGGATCAGTTCGGCAAAGCCGCTCTCTTTCACCACCATATCGGCCAGGAACAGGTGATGGTTGACCACCACCACGTCAGCATCCATCGCCTTCTTACGCGCTTTCACCACAAAGCAATCTTTATATAACGGGCAGTCGCTGCCGAGACAGTTATCGTTGGTGCTGGTGACCAGCGGCCAGGCCTGAGAATCTTCGGCGACGCTGGCGCAGGTGCTGATATCGCCATCCTGCGTCTGATTAGACCAGGAGCGCAGAAGAATTACGTCACTTAACGTTTGTACCGGCAGATCGCCGCCCGCCAGCGCCTGCTGTTCAAGGCGTTCAAGGCACAGGTAGTTTGAGCGCCCCTTTAACAGCGCCAGTTTGCCGGTGAATTTAAGTGCTTTAGCGACGGTCGGCAGGTCGCGGCTGTAGAGCTGATCCTGCAGCGCTTTCGAACCCGTGGAGATGATCACCTTTTTCTTCGCGCGCAGCGCGGGCGCCAGATAGGCGTAGGTTTTACCGGTGCCAGTCCCTGCTTCCACCACCAGCGGCCGGGAGGCGTCAATGGCTTCACTCACCGCTATCGCCATCTGGCGCTGCGGTTCGCGCGGCTTAAATCCCGGTATCGCCATGGCCAGCTGGCCGTCTGCTGCAAAATCGTCGATCACGTTGCCCCCTGGTTATTTGGACAGTGATTATGTCAGGGAGGACGGCGTTTCGCCAGCCCGGGTAGTGACGCGGGCGGAACATTGTGGCAGTCTTGCCGCAGCCAAATGGATAGAACAAAGAGGAAAGATAAATGACAATTACGCGTATTGATGCCGAAGCCCGCTGGTCTGATGTGGTGATTCACAACCAGACCATCTACTACACCGGGGTGCCGGAAAACCTCGACGCCGACGCGTTTGAGCAGACTGCCAACACCCTGGCGCAAATTGACGCGGTGCTGGAAAAACAGGGCAGCAATAAGTCACGTATTCTTGATGCCACCATTTTCCTCGCCAATAAAGATGATTTTGCGGCGATGAATAAAGCCTGGGACGCCTGGGTAGTCGCCGGTCACGCGCCGGTGCGCTGCACCGTACAGGCGACCCTGATGAAGCCGCAGTATAAAGTTGAGATTAAAATCATCGCCGCGGCGTAATTACTCGTCTTCGTCGTCATCTTCGAAGCGCGCTACGATCCGGTCGCCGGTGTGCGTGGCGCGCAGTTCATCGGCCACCAGGGCGATTGCCTGGCCGCTGCTCATTCCCTGCGCCATCAATTCCTGAATACGTTCGACCGCTTTTTGCTGTTGCTCATGGCTCAGCGAAGGTAAACCTGCAAACATCACTCACTCCTGCTACATTGTGGGGCGTAATTATTTCACGCCGTCCGCCATTTCGCCAGTGGGCGGCACATTAGGATCGAGGTTAATGTTGTCCCCCGCTATTATCACCCTGCCCTGGCGCCCGGATGCCGCCGAATGCTATTTCGCGCCGTTAAGCGCCACGCCGTGGGCGATGCTGCTGCATTCCGGCTTCGCCGACCATCCGTATAGCCGTTTCGATATTATCGTTGCCGAACCGCGCGCGACGCTGGTTACCCGCGGCGAGCAAACCTGGGTCAACGACGGTGAAGGCGAATTTGTCTCGCAGGACGATCCGCTGCAGCTGCTGCAACAGCAGTTGGATCGCTGTCAGTTAACGCCGCAGGCCGATGATAACCTGCCGTTTCTCGGCGGCGCGCTGGGGCTATTCGGCTACGATCTTGGCCGCCGCTTTGAACGTCTTCCGACGCAAGCGCAGGCTGATATTGCCATGCCGGAGATGGCGGTAGGCATTTATGACTGGGCGCTGATCGTCGATCATCAACGCCAGCAGGTGTCGCTGCTGAGCTATGACGATCCGCAACGGCGCCTACAGTGGCTGGAATCGCAAACATGCCAGCCGGCTGAACCTTTCTCCCTGACCTCCTGCTGGCAGTCAAATATGAGCCGCCAGCAGTACGGCGAAAAATTCCGCCAGGTACAGGCGTACCTGCGCAGCGGCGACTGTTATCAGGTCAACCTGGCGCAGCGTTTTCAGGCCCGCTACCGCGGCGATGAATGGCAGGCATTTCGTAAGCTTAATGCCGCCAACCGCGCGCCGTTCAGCGCCTTCATTCGCCTGCCGGAAGGGGCGATTTTAAGCCTGTCTCCGGAGCGTTTTATTCAACTGCATCAGGGTGACATCCAGACGCGCCCCATTAAAGGCACGCTGCCGCGACTCGATTCCCCGCAAGAAGATGCGCGCCAGGCGGCAACGCTTGCCCACTCGCCGAAAGACCGCGCCGAGAATTTAATGATTGTCGATCTGATGCGCAATGATATCGGCCGCGTCGCCGTACCGGGCAGCGTTCGCGTACCGGAACTGTTTGTGGTCGAACCGTTCCCGGCGGTGCATCACCTGGTGAGCACCATCACCGCACGATTGCCTGCTACGCTTGATGCCAGCGATCTGCTGCGCGCGGCCTTCCCTGGCGGTTCCATTACCGGAGCGCCAAAAGTTCGCGCCATGGAGATTATCGATGAACTTGAACCGCAGCGACGCAACGCATGGTGCGGCAGCATTGGTTATCTCAGCCTGTGCGGCAATATGGATACCAGCATTACTATTCGTACGATCACCGCCTGGCAGGGCCAACTGTACTGCTCAGCGGGCGGCGGTATCGTGGCGGACAGCGAAGAAGCCGCGGAATATCAGGAAACTTTTGATAAAGTTAACCGTATCCTGCATCAACTGGAGAGCTAGAACATGGCGGCTAACGCCCTCGATCTGGACGACTTTCTATCCCGTTTTCAACTGCTGCGCCCGCAGCCCTCGCCGCAGGCGCTGAACCAGCGCCAGGCGGCGGTACTGGTGCCGATTGTCCGTCGGCCGCAGCCGGGACTGTTGCTGACCCAGCGTTCGCCGCTGCTGCGCAAGCACGCGGGCCAGGTCGCCTTCCCCGGCGGCGCAGTAGATAACACCGACGCTACATTGATTGCCGCCGCGCTGCGCGAGGCGCAGGAAGAAGTGGCGATCCCGCCGGAAGCCGTTGAAGTGATCGGCGTGCTGCCGCCTGTCGACAGCGTCACCGGCTTTCAGGTAACGCCGGTTGTTGGCATAATCCCCCCGGACCTGCACTATCATGCCAGTCAGGACGAGGTGTCTGCGGTGTTTGAAATGCCGCTGGAAGAGGCGTTGCGCCTGGGTCGTTACCACCCGTTGGACATCCATCGGCGCGGTAATTCACATCGCGTCTGGCTATCGTGGTACCAACATTATTTTGTCTGGGGAATGACCGCCGGCATTATTCGCGAGCTGGCGCTGCAAATCGGCACTCGCCCTTAGCTATAATAAGTAATGAGAAGCCGCTCTCACTATTAGTAAAACCAAGGTTATCCATTAGTTTAATTCATGTGAATAGTTAAGCTGACAACCCGGTTCCCTCTTACACTATGCGCAGTTATTACATCGTTACCGCAACCGCGGTAACCCTGTCAGGAGTGTTATCGTGATTAGTATATTCGACATGTTCAAGGTGGGGATTGGTCCCTCATCTTCCCATACTGTAGGGCCGATGAAGGCCGGTAAACAGTTCGTCGATGACCTGGTCGAAAAGGGATTGCTTAATGAAGTGACGCGCGTCGCCGTTGACGTCTATGGGTCGCTTTCATTAACCGGCAAAGGCCACCACACGGACATCGCCATTATCATGGGACTGGCGGGCAATCTGCCTGCGACGGTCGATATTGACGCGATCCCGGCATTTATCCGCGACGTAGAAACCCGCGGCCGTCTGCTGCTGGCAAACGGGCAACACGAAGTCGACTTCCCGGCGGATGACGGCATGCGTTTTCGTAGCGACAACCTGCCGCTGCACGAAAACGGCATGACTATCCATGCGTGGGCCGGCGAGAAAGAAATCTACAGCAAGACTTACTATTCAATCGGCGGCGGTTTTATCGTCGACGAAGAGCATTTCGGCAAAGAAGACGCGAGCGAACTGCAGGTTCCGTATCCGTTTAAATCGGCACAGGAAATGCTGGGCTACTGCAAAGAAACCGGTCTGTCGCTCTCCGGCATGGTGATGCAAAACGAACTGGCGCTGCACAGCAAGCAAGAGATCGAGGCCTATTTTGAAAACGTCTGGCAAACCATGCGCGCCTGTATCGATCGCGGCATGAACACCGAAGGTGTGCTGCCGGGGCCGCTGCGCGTGCCGCGTCGCGCTTCGGCGCTGCGTCGTCTGCTGGTCGCCAGCGATAAGCTGTCTAATGACCCGATGAACGTTGTCGACTGGGTGAACATGTTCGCGCTGGCGGTCAACGAAGAGAACGCCGCAGGTGGCCGCGTTGTTACCGCGCCGACCAACGGCGCCTGTGGTATCGTTCCGGCAGTGCTCGCCTACTACGATCACTTTATCGAGTCCGTCAGCCCGGATATCTATATTCGCTACTTTATGGCGTCCGGCGCGATTGGCGCGCTGTACAAGATGAACGCGTCCATTTCCGGCGCGGAAGTCGGCTGTCAGGGCGAAGTCGGCGTCGCCTGTTCAATGGCAGCGGCGGGCCTGGCTGAACTGCTTGGCGCCAGCCCGGAGCAGGTTTGCGTGGCGGCGGAAATCGGCATGGAACATAACCTCGGCCTGACCTGCGACCCGGTCGCCGGCCAGGTTCAGGTGCCGTGCATCGAGCGAAACGCTATCGCCTCCGTGAAGGCGATTAACGCCGCGCGTATGGCGATGCGCCGCACCAGCGAACCGCGCGTCTCTCTCGATAAAGTTATCGAGACCATGTACGAAACGGGTAAAGACATGAACGCCAAATATCGCGAAACCTCTCGCGGCGGCCTGGCGATCAAAGTCCAGTGTGACTAAAACACGTCTGTGAAATGCGCCCTTTCCGGGCGCATTTTTCTTTTTCTCCCACCAACTTATCTTACCCACTACACTTGCTTTAAGCCGGCTGTTACTCTTATTCCTCTATTTAGCCGACAGGGCGCCTCGCATGCAAAATGCACAGAAGGTCATTTCGACATACCGCCGCAAGCGCATTCTGGTGTGCCTGGCCGTTGCATTTCTGACCCTTGCCGTCACCCTGACAATCCGATTTATTTCACAGCGTAGCCAAAATCAACAGCGCATCCAGACGGTGACCCGCAATATGGTGATCGCGATGGACAATATCCTGCAGCCGCTGGCGGCAAAACACGCTACCCTGCTGAGTATGGTGGGCAAACCCTGTCAGGATGTGCATCTTGAGCTGCGTAAAACCGCGGCCACACTGCAGACCGTACGCTCAATCATCCTTGTTCAATCCGGGATGGCCTACTGCTCCAGTATTTTTGGCCCACGCCATGTGGCCATTCATCAGCTGCAGCCAACGTTGCCGGCAGTCAACCCGCTGTTGGCCTTTTCAACCGATAACTCGCTGCTCAAAGGCACACCGGTACTGATTCAGTGGTATCCCTCTTCCGTAAGCGGTGCCGACGGCGCGTTGTTAATTATCAATATTGAGCTGCTTGGCGAATTGATTCTCAAAGAAAAATCATCGTTGATAAGCGACATCAGCCTCACGGTAGGCAACAAGAGTTTTCTCAGCGATGTTGGCGTCGTTGCAAGCGATCGGTTGCCGGGTCTGCCGATAATTTACCGGCAAAGCTCCAGCCAGTTTCCCTTTACCATCAACATCAGCGGCCCGGGAGCCTCCGCGGTAGCCTTAGAAGAGCTGCCCGCCGAATTACCGCTGGCGCTGATGTTCAGCCTGTTGATGACCGGTATCGCCTGGTTGACGACCGCAGGACGAATGACTTTCTCGCGCGAAATAACCCTGGGTATCGCCGCCCACGAGTTCGAGGTATGGTGCCAGCCGCTGCAGGATTTACGTACTCAGGAGTGTTGTGGCGTGGAAATTTTGCTGCGCTGGAACAATCCGCGCCGCGGAAATATCTCGCCGGATGTTTTTATCCCGATTGCTGAAGGCTACAACCTGATAGTCCCCCTGACCCGCTACGTCATCGCTGAAACCGCCCGCCGGCTGCATTATTTCCCGCAGGATGCCAATTTTCATATTGGTATTAACGTGGCGGCGCGTCATTTCAGCAACGGCGAGCTGCTGCGCGATCTGCACACCTATTGGTTCAGCGCTAATCCGGTACAGCAGCTGGTGGTCGAGCTGACCGAACGCGATGTTCTGCGTGAAGGCGATCATCACATGGCGGAGCACCTGCATTTTAAAGGCGTCCAGCTGGCCATTGATGACTTTGGCACCGGTAATAGTTCGCTATCCTGGCTGGAAAAACTTCGCCCGGATGTACTGAAAATTGATAAATCTTATACCGGTGCTATTGGCATTGATGGGGTCAACGCGACGGTGACCGATATGATTATCGCCCTGGCGCACCGGCTCAAAATCGTCACCATTGCCGAAGGCGTCGAAACTCAGGAACAGAAGATTTACATGCGTAGCCACGGCGTGGATTTACTACAGGGATATTATTATGCCCGCCCGTTGCCGGTGGAGGATTTTCCGCGCTGGCTGGCGGAAGAGAAGCACCGTCTGGCGGCGACTGGGGGTAAAAAACAACCCGCCGGGCAAGTTTAGCCCGGCGGGTTCGGCATTACTCTTCTTCGTCGTTATCGTGGACGGTTTTAATGACCCGTACCAGATCGACGCGATAATCATTGGCTTCAACGATGGTGAACTGCAGCGGCGGCAGTTCGACAACATCGCCTATCCGCGGGATATGACCGTTCGCGGAGATAACCAGCCCGGCAACGGTCGCGATATCATCGTCTTCGTTGACCAGGTCGTCCAGCCCCAGCGCCTGCTGCAGCGCGTGGAGGTCGGTTGACCCTTTGATTAGCCAACCTTCGCCATCCTGCACAATTTCCGGCGTTTCGTCGGCGTCCGGGAACTCACCAGCGATGGCTTCCAGGACGTCCAGCGGCGTCACCAGACCCTGCACCACGCCAAATTCGTTGGTGACGATGACAAAACTGCCGCGCGCCCGGCGCAGCACGCCCAGCAGATTGATCGGATCCAGCGTTTCCGGCACCACAATCGCCGGGGAAGCGGATGCCATCGCGGCAACGTTCTCGCCCGCCTCCAGCGCCACCAGCATCTCTTTGGCGCGTACAATACCGATGATTTCATCAAGTTCACCGCGGCAAACCGGGAACATGCTGTGCGGGGAAGAAAGCAGCTGGCGACGAATTTCGTCTTCGCTCTGCTCAGCATCCACCCAGCTAATTTCGCCTCGCGGAGTCATGATACTGCGCAATGAGCGCTGCGCCAGGGTCAGTACGCCGTTAATCATATAGCGTTCTTCTTCAGCAAACGCCCCTTCCGGCACCGGCACTGCCGCCGGGCTATCGCTATCGTGCGCCACGGTCGCCTGTTTGCGACCGCCCATCAAGCGCAGAATCGCATCAGCGGTACGCGCACGCAGCGGCAACGTCGACTGGTGGCGGATAAAGTTACGCCGCGCCACCTGGTTAAAGAACTCAATGGTAATCGAGAAGCCAATCGCCGCGTACAGGTAGCCCTTCGGAATATGGAAGCCAAAGCCTTCTGCCACCAGACTCAGACCAATCATCAGCAGGAAGCTCAGACACAGCACGACAACCGTCGGATGTTGGTTCACGAAGCGGGTTAACGGCTTCGAGGCCAGCAGCATCAGGATCATCGCGATCACGACCGCAGCCATCATCACCGGCAAATGGTTTACCATGCCAACGGCGGTAATCACCGCATCAAGCGAGAAGACGGCATCCAGCACCACAATTTGTAGCACGACGACCCAGAAGCTGGCATAGCCTTTGCCGTGACCGGCATCATGCTGGCGGTTTTCCAGTCGTTCATGAAGCTCTGTCGTCGCCTTGAATAGCAGGAAGATACCGCCGACCAGCATGATCAGATCGCGCCCGGAGAACGAAAAATCGCCTATGCTTATCAAAGGCTTGGTCAACGTGACCATCCACGAGATAACCGAGAGCAGCCCCAGGCGCATAATCAGCGCCAGCGACAGGCCGATTATACGTGCCTTATCACGCTGTTTTGGCGGCAGTTTATCGGCAAGGATGGCGATAAAGACCAGGTTATCGATACCCAGAACAATTTCGAGGACTACCAGCGTCAGCAGGCCAGCCCAGATGGTGGGATCCATTAAGAATTCCATGAGCGGCTCCCGTTAACGACAGCGGTAGTCATCGCGATGTCATGCACCGGCGAAACAATGGTTGCTGGTAAAAAAGCGTGTGTGGTTGAGACGGCAGACGAGTGCCTGAGGGTGAAAAGACGTCGATGACGGTCCATACGGCGGGCTATGCCCTATACTCCTGAGTAATTAAACGGAAGCTAAACATAGCAAAATATAGCGCAGAATTGGCAAAAATTTACCTGTCTTTGCAATAGCTAAGGCTATTTTTTGCGCTGCGAAATTATTGATTATTGAAGCGTAATTTACGGAGCTCCATCACATTAATTATTTTTTCACTATCTAAAATAATTCCCGGTAGTAATTAATTTAGATCTTACACCCTTACTGAATCGATTTTTCCACAAGAGTGATTCAGGATGTATCAGACCAGATGATGCATTCACCATAATAACGGAGGTAGCAAGTGACGATTGCTATTGTAATAGGCACACATGGTTGGGCTGCAGAACAACTGCTGAAAACCGCAGAAATGCTGTTGGGCGAGCAGGAAAACGTTGGCTGGATCGATTTCGTTCCTGGCGAAAATGCCGAAACGCTGATCGAAAAGTACAATGCACAGCTGGCAAAACTGGATACCACAAAAGGCGTGCTGTTCCTCGTTGATACGTGGGGCGGTAGTCCATTTAACGCGGCAAGCCGCATTGTTGTTGATAAAGAAAACTATGAAGTGATCGCTGGCGTCAACGTCCCGATGCTGGTTGAAACCTTCATGGCTCGCGATGACGATCCGTCGTTTGATGAGCTGGTGGCGCTGGCGGTGGAAACCGGTAGCGAAGGCGTGAAAGCGCTGAAAGCCAAACCGGTTGAAAAAGCGGCGCCGGTTCAGGCTGCCGCGCCGAAAGCGGCAACGCCCGCTAAACCGATGGGTCCAAATGATTACATGGTGATTGGCCTGGCGCGTATCGATGACCGTCTTATCCATGGCCAGGTTGCGACCCGCTGGACCAAAGAGACCAACGTCACCCGCATTATCGTGGTCAGCGATGAAGTTGCCGCCGACACGGTGCGCAAGACGCTGCTGACCCAGGTGGCTCCTCCGGGCGTGACCGCTCACGTTGTTGATGTCGCGAAGATGATTCGCGTCTACAACAACCCGAAATACGCCGGCGAGCGTGTCATGCTGCTGTTCACTAACCCAACGGACGTTGAACGTATTGTTGAAGGCGGCGTAAAAATTACCAGCGTCAACATCGGCGGTATGGCTTTCCGTCAGGGTAAAACGCAGGTCAATAACGCGATTTCGGTCGATGCGACAGATATCGAAGCATTCAAAAAGTTGAATGCCCGCGGTATTGAACTGGAAGCGCGTAAAGTTTCCACCGACCAGAAACTGAAAATGATGGATTTGATCGCCAAGGTGGGTAATTAACCCGGCGCTCGCGAGCCAACCTTCACTTTAAGACTTAATCAACAGGAGAAGTACAATGGAGATTACCCTTCTTCAGATTGTGCTGGTGTTCATCGTCGCGTGTATTGCGGGTATGGAGTCGGTACTTGATGAATTTCAGTTCCACCGTCCTCTGGTCGCCTGTACGTTAATTGGCGCCGTTCTCGGTGATATGAAAACCGGTATCATCATCGGCGGTACGCTGGAAATGATCGCTCTGGGCTGGATGAACATCGGTGCGGCAGTTGCGCCTGATGCCGCGCTGGCATCCATTATTTCTACCGTACTGGTTATCGCCGGTCACCAAAGCATTGGCGCCGGTATCGCTCTGGCTATCCCGCTGGCGGCGGCAGGCCAGGTTCTGACCATTATCGTTCGTACCATCACCGTTGCCTTCCAGCACGCGGCGGATAAAGCCGCTGAAAACGGTAACCTGACGGCCATCTCCTGGCTGCACGTTTCCTCGCTGTTCCTGCAGGCAATGCGTATCGCCATCCCGGCGGTTATCGTAGCCATCTCTGTCGGTACCAGCGAAGTTCAGGGTCTGCTGAATGCCATTCCGGAAGTCGTGACTGGCGGTCTGAATATCGCGGGCGGCATGATCGTCGTCGTCGGTTACGCGATGGTCATCAACATGATGCGCGCGGGCTATCTGATGCCGTTCTTCTATCTCGGTTTCGTCACCGCGGCCTTCACCAATTTCAACCTGGTTGCGCTGGGTGTGATTGGTGCCGTTATGGCCATTCTCTACATTCAGCTGAGCCCGAAATATAACCGCGTAGCGGGTGCCCCGGCTCAGGCGGCTGGTAACAACGATCTCGATAACGAACTGGACTAACAGGTGAGCGAAATGGTTGATATGACTAAAAATACCACCGAGAAAAAACTCACTCAGAGTGATATTCGTGGCGTGTTCATTCGTTCTAACCTGTTCCAAGGTTCATGGAACTTCGAACGTATGCAGGCGCTGGGCTTCTGCTTCTCTATGGTTCCGGCAATCCGTCGCCTGTACCCTGAGAACAACGATGCGCGTAAGCAGGCGATTAAGCGTCACCTTGAGTTCTTCAACACCCATCCGTACGTCGCGGCGCCGGTACTCGGCGTAACGCTGGCGATGGAAGAGCAGCGTGCTAACGGCGCGGAAATCGACGATGGCGCAATCAACGGTATCAAAGTCGGTTTGATGGGGCCGCTGGCAGGCGTCGGCGACCCGATCTTCTGGGGTACCGTGCGTCCGGTATTCGCCGCGCTCGGCGCCGGTATCGCGATGAGCGGTAGCCTGCTTGGTCCGCTACTGTTCTTCATCCTGTTCAATGCCGTGCGTCTGCTGACCCGCTACTACGGCGTAGCATACGGCTATCGTAAAGGCGTGGACATCGTTAAGGATATGGGCGGCGGCTTCCTGCAGAAACTGACCGAGGGGGCGTCAATCCTCGGCCTGTTTGTCATGGGGGCCCTGGTTAACAAATGGACGCACGTTAATATCCCGCTGGTGGTTTCCACGATCACCGGTCAGGATGGTCAGACTCGCGTGACCACCGTGCAGACCATCCTTGACCAGCTGATGCCGGGACTGGTGCCGCTGCTGCTGACCTTCGCTTGTATGTGGCTGCTGCGTAAGAAAGTCAACCCGCTGTGGATCATCGTTGGCTTCTTCGTCATCGGTATTGCCGGCTACGCGGTCGGCCTGCTGGGTCAATAATCGTCACGTAGTAGGCCGGGGGCAGCTTTGTCCCCGGCTTTTTTTAGCGTTAAAACGTGTACCTGTATGCAGGTCCACGCTGGCTGGAGGATCAATGGCAATCACGGAGCTGGTGCTCATTCTGTTTATCGTCGCCCTGGTGGCTTTCGCTATCTACGACCAATTCATCATGCCGCGCCGCAATGGCCCCACCCTGCTGTCAATCCCCCTGCTGCGTCGTGGACGCGTCGACGGGATGATTTTCGTCGGCCTGACGGCGATTCTCATTTACAACAATATTGCCAGCCACGGCGAAATAATCACCACCTGGTTATTATCTGCGCTGGCATTAATGGGGTTATATCTGTTCTGGATCCGTACGCCGCGAATTCTGTTTAAAAAGAGCGGTTTTTTCTTTGCCAACGTGTGGATTGAATATCCGCGGATTAAAGCGATGAATTTGTCGGAAGATGGCGTACTGGTGATGCAATTAGAGCAGCGGCGCCTGCTTATTCGCGTACGAAATATCGACGATCTGGAAAAAATATACAAACTACTCGTTACCATTCAATAAGTTACGGATATAGCCTGCGCTATATTTCCGCCAGTCATTACTGTGGGAATATATAGCCATGGCTATATTTACCCGCCTTCCCTCGTTATATTATTTAACCAATCCTTCACTTAATATTTTAAATGAAAATCGTTATCATTTATTGTAGCTAATATTATTTTTCTGTGATTGTTTTACCTTCTCAAAATATGTTAAGGTTGCGCCCGTCGTTGGGGAGTAGCCGATTTTCCGCAGGTGGAAAATGTACGTGTCAACATACTCGTTGCAAAACGTGGCACGTACGGGTTGAGCGGTCGTTCAATCAGGCGAGACCATAGATACATCACTGCTGTACGTTATGCTCAGGCTCCGCGTATGTTTACTGGGGGCAGCGATGTGTCATATGGATATTCCCCGGTCAGGACACGCTCATGAATATTTCTGCCACTATCCTTCTTGCCTTTGGTATGTCGATGGACGCGTTTGCCGCTTCTATCGGTAAAGGCGCCACCCTGCATAAACCTAAATTCTCCGAAGCGCTGCGCACCGGTCTTATATTCGGCGCGATCGAAACCCTGACGCCGCTGGTCGGCTGGGGGCTGGGCATGTTGGCCAGCCAGTTTGTACTGGAGTGGAACCACTGGATCGCTTTCGTGCTGCTGGTGTTTCTCGGCGGGCGCATGGTGATTGAAGGTTTTCGCGGCGGTGATGATGATGAATGTGAAGCGCCGCGTCGCCACGGCTTCTGGTTGCTGGTGACCACCGCATTCGCTACCAGTCTTGACGCGATGGCCGTTGGCGTGGGGCTTGCTTTCCTGCAGGTCAATATTATCGCCACCGCGCTGGCTATCGGCTGCGCCACCTTTACCATGTCAACGCTGGGAATTATGGTTGGCCGCTTTATCGGCCCGCTGCTCGGCAAACGGGCCGAAATTCTCGGCGGTATCGTGCTAATAGGTATCGGCGCGCAGATTCTGTGGGGCCATTTCGCGCCGTAGCCCTTACGCCTCGCGCTGCCAGCAGTGAATCATGAAATCGGTCTGGCAGCCAAAGGTCTCCTGCTGGCGCAGTAATTCTCGTACCTCCGGTTTCGCTCGCCAGGCAAACGGCGTCATCTGCAGTAACGCTTCCGCCTGCGTGCCGCTCAACTGCATCGGATAGGCTAACTGCTGCTCATGACGCAGCGTAAAGCCCGGCATCGCTTCCCGGTTCAGTTCATGCAGACGAACTTCATCGTAGATCAGCCCTTTCAGCTCCATCAAATGGCGCGGCCCCGGCGTAGCGGTAATCACCCAACCGCCGCCTTTCACTACACGCGCTAATTCGTCCGCGTTACAGGGCGCATAAATACGCACCACCGCATCCAGAGAGCGATCGGCAAAAGGCAACCGTTGGCTGGAAGCAACGCAGAATTCGACCTGCGGGTAACGTTTAGCGGCGGCGCGGATCGCCGATTTTGAGACATCGAGGCCGAAACTGCGTGCGGCAATGGCGGCGAAAGCATGCGTGTAGTATCCCTCTCCGCAGCCAATATCCAGCAACTCGCCCGGTGCGAAAGCCCGCAGATAGCTGCAAATCGCCTCACGCAACGGCTGATAATATCCGCCATCGAGGAAGGCGCGGCGCGCCTGCATCATCTCAGCGCTATCGCCCGGGTCGCGCGAACGTTTGAACTGCACCGGCAGTAAATTGACATACCCTTCCTTTGCCAGATCGAACTGGTGCCGCTGCGGGCAAATATAGCTATTTTCGCTGCGGCTAAGCGGCGCGTGGCATAGTGGACAGGTATAAGACATGATAACTCCGGTGGCGCTGAAAGGGCGAAAGTGTAGCGCTATTCGCCCTCGCAGACCACTGTTACAGCGCGGGAACCGAATCCTCGCGGTTATGCATGACGATAAGATTCTCAGAGCCTTGCGGCATACCGTCTGGCATCACGTTTTCCAGACGCAACACATCGCCCATAATTTGGCTGAACACCGGCGCGGATACCGCCCCGCCGTAGTATTTACCGTTGCTGGGGTCGTTTATCACCACCACCAGCGCAAACTTCGGCTGACTGGCCGGTGCCACGCCGGCGGTGTAGGCGACGTATTTATCGATGTATTTCCCGTCGGGGCCAATTTTCTTCGCCGTGCCGGTTTTCACCGCGATACGATAATCGCGTACCGCCGCTTTCGTCCCGCCCCCGCCCGGCAGCGCCACGCTCTCCATCATATGTTCCACTTCATGCACGATCTCCTGCGGCATAACTCGCGTACCGATAACCGGCGGATCGATACGGGTTATCGACAGCGGGCGTTCAATGCCGTAGCCGCCGATCGTCGCGTAGACATGCGCCAACTGCAGCGGCGTCACCATCAGCCCATAGCCAAAGGCGAAGGTAGCGCGATCCAACTCGCCCCAATAGCGCCGATGCGGCATCAGCCCGGAGCTTTCACCGGTCAAGCCAAGCCCGGTCGGGTCGCCAAAGCCAAAGGCCTTATAAGTGTCGATCAAGTGTTGCACCGGCATTGCCAGTGAGAGGTGCGAAACCCCGGTATCGCTCGATTTTTGCAAAATACCGGTGAGCGTCAACTCAGGATAATAACCCACATCGCGAATGCGATGACCATCAAGGGTAAAGGGATGGGTATCGACGACGCTATCCGGCTGCACGATACCCTGCTGTAACGCGGTCATAATCACCAGCGGTTTGACCGTTGAGCCCGGCTCAAAGGTATCGCTGATAGCGCGATTACGGAAATCATCCAACTGGGCGCTGTCGCGGTTATTAGGGTTAAAATCCGGGTAGCTGGCCATCGACAGGATTTCGCCGGTATCAATCTTGATTAATACCGCCGCGCCGGATTCCGCCTTATTCCACCGCACGGCATTATCTAACGCATCTTCCGTCACCGTCTGCAGGCGCTCGTCGATACTGAGCTGCAGGTTATGCGCCGGCACAGCGGCCTGCTCGGTAATATTCTCGATCACGTGGCCATGGCGGTCCTTACGCACCAGCCGACGCCCCGGCGTTCCCATGAGCTGTTTGTTAAAGCTTTTTTCAACCCCCTCGATCCCCTGATTATCCACGTTGGTAAAGCCCAGCAGGTTCGCCGCGACGTGCCCGGCGGGATAGAAGCGGCGTGATTCATCGCGCAGATAAACGCCCGGCAGGTGTAATTTATCGATCCACTCCGCCTGTTCCGGATTAACCTGACGCGCGAGATAGAGGAATCGGGCATGCGGATGTGACTGCACCCGATGAGAGAGGTCAATAAGATCAATATGCAACGCTTCCGCCATTGCCTGCCAGCGCGGACCATAGCCGACGCCGCCCTTTTCCAGCATGGTCTGCGGATCTATCCAGATAGCGCTTACCGGCACGCTCACCGCCAGCGGGCGTCCTTCACGATCGCTAATGGTTCCGCGCATCACGTCGATGGGTTCTTCGCGCAGCGAACGCATATCCTCTTGTTTAACCAGATTATCCGGAGAGACGATTTGCAGCCAACCTACCCTCGCCAGCAGAAATCCAAGACATCCCAAAATCGCCACACACAGCAACCCAAAACGGATAGGGAGAAAATTTGTGGCGGACTTACTTTTATTCTTTTGCACCGTAGCTCCAGCATTATTTTGCAACCACCTGATTTAACAGAAAATTGGCAAAACAGACTGCTAAACAGTGCTAATAAGGGTGATGTTTTGCAACAAAGCGCGTCGGAGGGGAAATATTGGAAATACTTTGCAACAGATGCTAAAAAGCCCCGCTATAGCGAGGCTTTCTTACAAGATGAGTGGTCTTGAATCAGATAGCAGTTACGTTAACTGCAGCCGGACCTTTCTGGCCGTCCTGAATTTCGAACTCAACGTTCTGGCCTTCAGCCAGAGTTTTGAAGCCGTTACCCTGGATTGCAGAGAAGTGTACGAACACGTCTTTGCTGCCATCAGCCGGAGTAATGAAGCCAAAACCTTTAGACTCGTTGAACCACTTAACTTGACCTTTAATCTTTGCCATTTGCAAAATTCCTTAAACTGTTTTCTTCACCCGCAGGTGCTTACATAGATAAAACTGACACATAACTGCATGAGGCACTAATATAAGGTTCGGCAGAGAAGCGGTATTCAACGACAACGTGTTTACTCAGGACTTCTTTACTGAAAATGCCACACATAAACAGAACTGTACCTCGTTTAACCCGAAACGTGTTATCACACACAACGTAAATAATGGCAAGCCATTTTTAAACGTGTCACGATCGTTCGCACAAATTATCAGGAAATCATTTGATCGCCTGCACATTTATGCGTCTTTGCCGCGCCTGGCTTATCTTTGCATCGTTACCAAACACACAATAACGTATGCCTGATAAATGCAACTTTTTTACCATAGCTCAACAACTTCTGTTCGTCCAGGTACGTACGTATACGAACTGCCATATTTGAGGGGGCGTTGCGGCATCATGTGCATAATGATGCGCAAATAACGTTAAAGAACAAGAGGAAATCGCCTTCACTCGCCGCGTAGTAGTGTTAATTAAACCCCTAACTCGTTACAGCACAAATATCCGCTAAAATAGCCCTTAATAATGAAATATTAATGACAAAGTATTGCCGTCAGGCAATAGAAACGTTTCGTTATTACTTTTTTTGATTAGCTCAAAAGATTATTCAAAATGTGAAATAGAGCGTGGATGTTTAATTCATTAAACGGTAACGACCAACCGTGAGATGGGGAATTACATAAGAATAAGTTATAGCAACTTTTTATGACACTCGCAGGCGCGCACGAGATGTGCACACCTGTTCTTCAAACTTAACGTTCGGCAACGAGACGAATGAAATCGTCGTCGTTTTTCTCCTTCTCATCCGCTGTAGGTTCAGTAACCTCTTCTTTGTGCGGCGCATTGGCTTCACAGAGACGGCGCAGCAGCGCGTTCTGCCGCTTTTGTTGATCAAGCAGCGACTGCAGCAGTTCGATTTGCTCATTGCTACGTGAACTGGCACGATTCACAAAGAACCACAGCAGCAGCCCTACAAGCAGCAGTACAACGGAAAGCGCCAGAGACGCCAGACTTACAATCCCAGGATTCAGTAACTCACTCATTTCACCACCTCAAAGAGAAGGCGTTCATTCTACCACCCACGCGGCAGAAGAAAATCCGTCGGCACAAAAATGTCTTACCAGGGGATGAACTTGTTAATAGCGCAAATGCCGCTGAAAAATTGTACATCCTGATCGCACATTACGTTAAGCATCTGAGTCCACAGCAGTAAACAACCCGCTATGACAACGATCAGCAAAACCCAGCGTAATTTTTTCACTCCACTCTCCGTACCATAATCAGATGTGGCCAGGATAACATGGCCTTCTTAAACCGCGGCTAACTGTAATACGAAAGGCGAGTTTAGGAATCATAGACTTGTATCAAATAATGTTCATGCCAGAATAAACGTCAGGATCATACAAATAACGAGGCAACAATGCGATTGATCATTCGCTCTATTGTCATACTAGCAATCGTCTGGATTGGCGTATTATTAAGCGGTTATGGCGTGTTAATTGGCAGCAATCAGAATGCTGGCGGGCTGGGACTGCAATGCAAATACCTGACAGCGCAGGGTATCACCACCGCACAATATGTTCATTCTGATAGCGGTATTATCGGTATTACCAACTGCCCTATTCTGCGCAAAAGCGTGAAGGTTATCGACCAGGGTTAAAATGACAGGAGCTACAGGGTAAGGTATTACGCTGTAGCTCATCATTCACTGTCAAAACGGGTAACGGTTATAACCCATCTGCTCGGAAATCTTACGCGCCGCAGCGTGCAACATCGCCACATATTCGTGCAAACGTTCTTCAGAGAAACGCAGCGTCGGGAAGGAGATACTCAGTCCGGCAATCACCACGCCGAAGCGATCGAAGACCGGCACCGCAATACAGCGTAATCCTTCTTCCTGCTCCTCATTGTCTTCGCCATAGCCCTGCTCGCGCACCTGGTCCAGCACTTTCAATAGCGCGCTGGTATCAGTAATGGTTCGCTCGGTGCTACGTTTGTACTCGACGCCGTCCATGATTTGCTCGACTTCCGCCCGGTCGCGCCACGCCAGCAGCACTTTGCCAATGGCGGTGCTGTACAGCGGATTACGTCGGCCGATACGCGAATACATCCGCAGGTTGTACATGGAATCAATTTTGTGGATGTAAACGATGCTGTCTTCATCCAGCGCGCCGAGGTGAATCGTCTCTTTGGTCAGGCGAGAAATTTCACGCATCTGGATATCCGCGCTGCGGATCAGGTCAACGTTCTGCAACGCCCGCGCGCCAAGCTCGAACAACTTCAACGTTAAAGAATATTTCTCAGACTCGCCTTCCTGTGCGACATAGCCCAGTGACTTCATAGTCTGTAAAAAACGATACACCGTGCTTTTAGACATCATCACACGCTGTGACAATTCGGTGATACCAATCTCACGCTCTTCGCCCAAAGCCTGCAGGATGCCAAAAACTTTTAATACTGAAGAGACAGAATCTGGCTGTTTATCCATATCAGCAGCTGCCATTGTTCACCTCATCGTAACTGTTTTATAAAATTCAGAACTGTTTTTTATTATAAATTCACATTATGACCGTCGCAATCGTTGTTCTGCGAGTTGGTTACAAATCTGCGACTTATGGTTGAATAATCAATGCTAAAATCATTAATCAGAAAATAGTTTCCTCTAAGACTTAAACTTCACATGGAAAAAAAACTTTTGGATGGCCTGCCGGTTCCGCAGCGTTACGGCGCCATTCTGACGATTGTATTAGGCCTGACGATGGCCGTACTCGACGGCGCTATCGCCAACGTCGCCCTGCCGACTATCGCCACCGACCTGAATGCCTCGCCGGCATCTTCAATCTGGATAGTCAACGCCTATCAAATCGCTATCGTCATCGCCCTGCTGCCACTCTCGTTTCTTGGCGATATGGTTGGCTATCGACGAATCTATAAAATTGGTCTGGTAGTGTTTACCATCACCTCGCTGATTTGCGCCCTCTCCCGAAGTCTCGAGATGTTAACGCTGGCGCGTGTGGCCCAGGGGCTGGGCGGCGCGGCGCTGATGAGCGTCAACACGGCGCTGATTCGCCTTATCTATCCTAAGAGGCAGCTAGGTCGCGGAATGGGCATCAACTCTTTCGTCGTTGCCGTCTCCTCCGCCGCGGGGCCGACCATTGCCGCCGCTATCCTCTCGCTTGCTTCCTGGCAATGGCTGTTTTTAATCAACGTACCGCTGGGGATTATTTCCATCTTCCTCGCCATGCGCTTTTTACCGCCCAACAGCAGCGCCAGCAAGATTACCCGTTTCGATCTGCCGAGCGCGATGATGAACGCCCTTACCTTCGGGTTGCTCATCACGGCGCTGGGCGGCTTTGCCCAGGGACAATCTGGTTACCTGGTATTGGCCGAGGTCATTGCTATGCTGATTATCGGCTTCTTCTTTGTTCGTCGGCAGTTGCGCATGCCGGTCCCACTGCTGCCGGTTGATTTACTGCGCATTCCAATCTTTTCGCTCTCTATCTGCACCTCGATCTGCTCTTTTTGCGCGCAGATGCTGGCGATGGTTTCCCTGCCCTTTTTCCTGCAAACCGTTATCGGACGCAGCGAAGTAGAGACCGGGTTACTGTTAACGCCGTGGCCGTTGGCGACCATGGTGATGGCCCCTCTGGCGGGTTATTTGATCGAGAAGGTTCATGCCGGGCTGTTGGGGGCAATGGGACTGCTGATCATGGCCTGCGGCCTGTTTGGCCTTGCGCTATTACCCTCTTCACCTTCCGATCTCGATATTATCTGGCGGATGGCGTTGTGCGGCGCAGGTTTCGGACTGTTTCAGTCGCCAAATAACCATACCATTGTCTCCTCTGCGCCAGGCCATCGCAGCGGCGGCGCCAGCGGTATGCTAGGTACCGCACGCTTACTGGGGCAAAGTAGCGGCGCCGCGCTGGTCGCCCTGCTGTTTAACCTGGCAGGCAATAGCGGCACCCACACCGCGCTTCTGCTGGCCGGCTCCCTGGCGGTCATTGCCGCCGCCATCAGCGGGCTACGCGTAACTCAGCCGCGCGCCGCCTGATAACGAGCGGCCAAAAAAAATCCGCAGCCGGAAAGCTGCGGATTTTTATTTTCAGCGTCTGCACGGCAGATTATTTCAGGTATTCTCCGCTACGCAGCGCTTCAATACGTTTGTCCAACGGCGGGTGGGTCATGAACAATTCGCTCATCGATTTCGCTTTACCGTTGATACAGAACGCCATCATGCTGCTGGCTTCCTGCGGTTCATAGCTGGTTTTCAAACGCTGTAATGCAGCAATCATTTTCTCACGACCGACCAGTTTGGCGGAACCTGCATCGGCATGGAATTCACGATAGCGCGAGAACCACATGGTGATGATGCTGGCGAGAATACCGAATACCAGTTCCAGTACGGTAGCGACCGCAAAGTAGATAAGCGGGTTACCGTTACTGCTTTCACCTTCATCTTCACGGTTGCCGCCAAGGAAACCGGTCGCAATCTGCGCGATAACGCGGGAAATAAAGATAACGAAGGTGTTCACCACCCCCTGAATCAGCGTCATGGTGACCATGTCGCCATTAGCAATATGGCTGATTTCGTGAGCGATAACGGCTTCCGCTTCGTCACGGCTCATATTCTGCAGCAGACCGGTACTCACGGCGACCAGAGAAGCGTCGCGGCGCGCGCCGGTGGCGAAGGCGTTGATGTCAGGGGCGTGATAAATCGCCACCTGCGGCATGGCGATGCCTGCCTGCTGCGCCTGCTGTGCGACGGTGTTCATCAACCAACGCTCAGTTTCGTTACGCGGCTGTTCGATAACTTCCCCACCAACCGACTTCAGCGCCATCCATTTCGACATCAACAGCGAAACGATCGAGCCGCCAAAACCAAACAGCAGCGCCATGATCAGCAGGCCGGTCATGCTGCTCGACTGGATCCCCGTCAGGCTAAGCACCAGGCCAAACACCACCATGACTGCCAGGTTAGTCAGCAGGAAAAGCGCGATTCGCATCATAATATTCTTTTTACCTCGATTTAACAAAACGCACTATGCGATACCCCATATCGTATGGGTCAGATGCTAATTTTCAACGATCAGACCCCGCTAAGTCACGAGAAAGACACAACTTTACATTTTGTAGCATATCGCTGACACCCCAGGCGAGTGTTGACAATTTTGTTGAATAAAGTCGACAGCCGGATGAGGACAGAAAAAGAAACGGGCACAATCACTTGTGCCCGTTGAGGAGTTATTTGCTAACCGGTGGTTCTACCGGAGGCTGCGCTTTTTCCTGTTGCGCCAGGTCAATCGCGATATGCACGGTTTCATCAAGATACGGATCCGGCTCCTGATAATCCTTCGGCAGATCGTCTATCTTTTTGAGAAGCGGCTTGCCTTCGCGCTTAAGGCGATCGTTTACCCGCGCCAGACGAATCGCATCATCTTCTTCATTCTCTTTCTCACGCTGCGCGTAGTTCAGAGAAACGATATTGCGCTTATCTTTCATGGCGTTAAAGCGCGCAATATCCTTCATGATGTACTGGAATTCCGGATCTTTTGCGATACGGTCTTCATGGCGCTTAAGCAGTTCAGGTTCGAACGGTTTCATATCGCCGGACTTCACGTAGGTCGCCGGATCGATGCTATCCCACGGCAGCGCGTTATCTTCATACTGCTCGCCGGTATCGCGATCTTCTTTACCGGTTGGCATCATGATGTCCGGAGTAACCCCTTTACGCTGAGTGCTGCCGCCGTTAATGCGGTAGAACTTCTGGATGGTGTACTGCACGGAACCTAATGCCGGCCATTCCGGGCGCAGCATTTGATCGTAGATACGGTTCAGCGAACGATACTGCTGAACGGTGCCTTTACCGAAGGTCTGCTCGCCGACGATCAGCGCACGGCCATAGTCCTGCATCGCGGCAGCAAAAATTTCCGATGCTGAAGCGCTGAAGCGATCGACTAAGACCACCAGCGGGCCTTTATAGTAAACCACACCGTCGGTATCGCTATCTTCGCGGACCTTACCGTTGTTATCACGCACCTGTACTACCGGGCCGGATGGGATAAACAGACCAGAAAGCGAAACCGCCTCCGTCAGCGCCCCACCGCCGTTACTGCGCAAATCGATGACGATACTGCTGACGTTCTGTTTTTCCAGCTTCTGCAGTTGTACTTTGACATCATCAGTCAGGCCAACGTAGAAACCCGGGATATCCAGCACGCCGACTTTTTCTTTACCGACGGTTTTGACCGACATCTTAACCGCGCGATCTTCAAGACGAATACGTTCGCGGGTCAGAGTAACAATACGGGTTTTCGCCCCTTTGCCCGCTGGCAGAACCTCCAGGCGAACTTTACTGCCCTTCGGTCCTTTGATCAGCGCGACAACATCGTCCAGCCGCCAGCCGATAACATCAACCATGCTCTTACCCGGCTGACCAACGCCGACGATACGGTCGCCAACGCTAATCGCTTTGCTCTTCGCCGCCGGGCCGCCGGCAACCAGTGAATTGATCACCGTGTAGTCGTCGTCCATCTGCAGCACCGCGCCAATACCTTCCAGAGACAAGCTCATTTCAGTATTAAACTGTTCGGTGTTACGCGGGGAGAGATAGTTGGTATGCGGGTCGATTTCGCGGGCGAAAGCGGTCATCGCCAGCGAGAAGACGTCTTCGCTGTTGGTTTGGGCCAGGCGACGAATCGCAAACTTATAACGCCGGGTCAGGGTTTCACGAATTTCTTTATCGTCTTTACCCGCCAGCTTCAGGCTCAGTTCATCGAACTTCACCTTGGCGTCCCACAACGCGTTAAGCTCGGCTTCATCCTTCGGCCACGGCGCCTTGCTGCGATCGAGGTTGAAGTTGTCGTTGCCGGTAAAATTCATCGGACGATCCAGTACCTTCAGGGCGTACTGGTAACGCTCAAAGCGACGCTTCTGCGCGAGGTTGTACAGGTCGTAGAAAACGTCCAGTTTGCCGCTGCGCAGTTCATCGCCAATTTTATTTTTTTGCGCCGCAAACTTAGAAACATCGCTGGCCAACAGCACGTTATGGCTGTAATCCAGCAGATTCAGATAGCGGTCGAAAATCTTTGCCGAAAAGGCGTTGTCGAGATCAAACTGCCGATAATGGGAGCGGGTAAAGCGCGAGGTAACGCGCTCGCTCACCGTCGCGTGCTGCGGCTCTTCTTTCAGCACGGGAATTTGATCGACTCGGGTGATATCGTCCACGGCGAAGGCATGGCCTGCTATTGCTAGCAGGCCCGCAAGCGCGGTGAGCTTAAAAAGTTTGTTCATGCCTGGCCCGGCCTCCGTTTCAGAACACCAGGTGTTCTGCGCGTACAATCATTGACATACCAGAAGTCAGCTGTACACGAACGCCATCTTTGGTGATTTCCACAACGGTGGCGTCCATTGCGTTGTTGCCTGCTTTCACCTTCAGAGCCTGACCGACGCTCAATACAGAGACGTCAGACACCGGGGTAAGACGTTGCTCTTCACGCGGTGCTTTGGCAGCTGCAGGACGCGGCTTACGCTGTTCACTACCTTCTTTACGGCGAGCCTGCGGCTGAGGACGCGGTTTACGCTCGCGGCGTGCACCTTCTTCCTGCTGGCCTGCCGCGGCAGCGGCTTCGCGCTTTTTAGCCTGCTGGCTGGCGCGCTGCGCCTGAACGCGAGCTTTGGCTTCTTCGAGCTGCTGACGGGCGTGAGCAACGTGTTGCTCTTCCAGTTCACCGCACGGGTTGCCGTCGAGATCGACGCGAATCGCTCCCGCTTTCACGCCGTACAGATAACGCCAGCTCGAAGTATAAAGACGTAAGGCAGCGCGCAGTTGGGTTTTGCTGAGATTCATCTCGCCGCCAACTCGCTCTACAAGATCCTGAAAAATACCGATTTTCAGGGGGCGCGCTTCGCCTTCAGCGCTGAAACACTGAGGAAAACGTTCGGCCAGAAACGCGATTACTTCTTTACTGCTATTCAACTTAGGTTGATTTTCCATGAAATTTCCTGATTACAACGGACGTAGCCAACAAGCCGCAGGCATGAACAGGCGTCATTATAATGACGTCATCGCTAAATGCTACGTTATCCGTTGATTATCCTGCGACGTGGGCAAAGATTTTTTGATAATCGGTCGCCGCAATCAGCGTTTCGAGGCGCGAGACCAGCTCTGCAAGCCCCTGTTCGTCTTCTGCGGTGAAGCGGGAATACGCCGTGCTATCGATATCCAGTACGCCGATAATCTGATTATTCACCTGCAACGGAAAGACGATTTCCGAATTGCTGGCGGCGTCACAGGCGATATGGCCATCAAACGCATGGACATCTTCCACGCGCTGGACGCGGTTCTGCGCCACGGCGGAACCGCACACGCCGCGGCCGACCGGAATACGTACACAGGCCAGCTTACCCTGGAACGGCCCCAGCACCAGCGTATCGCCTTCCAGGAGATAAAAACCGGCCCAGTTGACCTCTTCCAGACGTTCAAACAGTAACGCGCTGGTATTTGAGATCATTGCCAAAAAACTGGTTTCGCCTGCCATAAGCGCCTGAAAATCGCGGTTCAGATCCGCGTAGAATTCTGTTTTGTTCATTTTTTAATCACTTAGTTGTCTTACTATCTCATCTGCAGATGCCTACTAAAATAAGCATTAAATGCCTTCGGGCTCAAGATGAATTCATTCCTGGGTTAATATAGTGGGATACATTCATTCCCGAACGTAATAAATGCTGATAAAAACACCCTCAATCACGCCGACGAAGAAGATTACCGTTCATTCGGTCAGTTCGCCAACGCCGCATGCGCACTATCAGCGCTGTACGCAGTGCGACATGTTGTTCCGCATACCGGTTGTGAAAAGAAATCAATGCGCCTGGTGTCCGCGGTGCAACGCGAAGGTACGCGACGGCCGCGATTGGTCCCTTTCCCGGCTCGCCAGTATGGCATTTACAATGATGTTGCTGATGCCGTTCGCCTGGAGCGAGCCGCTACTGCGTTTGCATCTGCTCGGCGTGCGTATTGACGCCAACGTCCTGCAGGGGATCTGGCAGATGACCAACCAGGGCGATCCCATTACCGCCGCGATGGTGCTCTTCTGCGCGGTGGTTGCGCCCGTCCTGCTGGTGGTCTCCATCGCCTACCTTTGGCTTGGCAACGTGCTGGGGATGAACCTACGTCCGGTGCTGCTGATGCTCGGCAAACTGAAAGAGTGGGTGATGCTGGACATTTATCTGGTCGGTATCGGCGTCGCCTCCATTAAGGTCCAGGACTATGCTTTCCTGCAGCCCGGCATCGGCCTGATCGCCTTTATCGCGCTGACCCTACTCAGCATCCTGACGCTCATCCACATGAACGTTGAAGAGTTGTGGGAGCGTTTTTATCCCGAACGACCGGCCATGCGCTACGACACCAATCTTCAGGTTTGCACCGGCTGTCACTATACCGGTTATCGCGACTCCCGCGGCCGCTGCCGCCGGTGCCATACCTCGCTGCATCATCGCCGGCCGCAAAGCCTGCAGCGCAGTTGGGCGGCTTTGATTGCGTCGCTGGTTTTCCTGCTGCCGGCCAACCTGCTGCCGATTTCGATAATCTACGTCAATGGCGCGCGCCAGGAAGATACGATTCTTTCGGGGATCATTTCACTTGCCAACAGCAACATCGCAATCGCCGGCGTAGTGTTCATCGCCAGTATTTTGGTACCATTCACCAAAGTTATAGTGTTATTTACCCTGCTGGTCAGCATACAATTCAAGTGCGAACAGGGGCTACGTACGCGTATCCTGCTGCTGCGGCTGATTACCTGGATCGGCCGCTGGTCGATGTTGGATCTGTTTGTTATCTCATTAACCATGTCGTTGATAAACCGCGATCAGCTCCTGGCCTTTACCATGGGGCCGGCGGCGGTCTATTTCGGCGGCGCGGTGATTTTAACTATCCTTGCAGTTGAATGGCTGGACAGCCGCTTACTTTGGGACGCTCATGAGTCAGGAAACGCCCGCTTCGCCGACTGAAGCCAAAATAAAAACCAAACGCCGTATCTCGCCATTCTGGCTGTTGCCGGTCATCGCGCTGATGATTGCCGGATGGCTCATCTGGACCAGCTTTGAAGGTCGGGGAACGACGATTACCATCGATTTCCAGTCCGCAAACGGGATTGTTCCGGGACGTACCCCTATCCGCTATCAAGGGGTAGAGGTTGGTACGGTACAGGATATCTCTTTGAGTAAGGACCTCAGCAAGATTGAAGTTTCCGCCAGCGTGAAGAGCGATATGAAAGACGCGCTGCGCAAAGATACCCAGTTCTGGCTGGTGACGCCAAAAGCCTCTCTGGCCGGCGTTTCCGGGCTGGATGCGCTGGTCGGCGGTAACTATATCGGTATGATGCCGGGCAAAGGCGAACCGGAAGATCATTTCGTCGCTCTGGATACTCAGCCGAAATACCGTATCAACAACGGCGAACTGATGATTCATCTGCAGGCGCCGGATCTCGGTTCGCTGAACAGCGGATCGCTGGTCTATTTCCGTAAAATCCCGGTTGGCCGGGTGTATGACTACACGCTCAACGCCAACAATCAGGGGGTGACGATTGATGTATTAATCGAACGTCGCTTCACCAATCTGGTGAAAAAAGGCAGCCGGTTCTGGAACGTATCCGGGATTAAAGCCGACGTCAGCCTGAGCGGCGCTAAAGTCCAGCTGGAAAACCTCTCCGCGTTAGTTAACGGCGCCATCGCCTTTGACTCGCCTGACGACTCCAAAGCGGCGGCGCAAAACGACGAGTACAATCTGTACGAAGATCTGGCGCACAGCCAGCGCGGGGTGCTGGTGACGTTGGAGCTACCCGACGGCGATGGGTTGAAAGCAGGTTCTACGCCGCTGATGTACCAGGGGCTGGAAGTGGGACAGTTAACCAAACTCAATCTCAATCCCGGCGGTAAAGTTACCGGTGAGATGACCGTCGACCCGAGTGTGGTCACCCTGCTTCGGGATAAGACGCTGATTCAAATGAAGAAGCCGAAAATCTCACTGGATAACCCAAGCGTTAGCGCCCTGCTCACCGGCAATACTTTTGAACTGGTCCCTGGTGACGGCGAGCCGCGCAATCACTTTATGGTGATGCCAGCCGATAAAGCGCTACTGGAAGAACCGAACGTCGCCACCGTTACTTTATCGGCGCCGGAAAGCTATGGCGTTTCCGCCGGCCAACCGCTGATGCTGCACGGCGTTAAAGTCGGCCAGGTGCTGGAACGCAAGCTAACCGCAGAGGGTGTCACTTTCCAGGTCGCCATTGCGCCGGAGTATCGCAATCTGGTACGCGGCGATAGCAAATTTGTCGTCAACAGCCGCCTTGATGTGAAAGTTGGGCTTGATGGCGTGCAGGTGCTTGGCGCCAGCGCCAGCGAATGGGTCGATGGCGGGATCCGCATCATCCCCGGCGAAAAAGGGGAAATGCAGAGTCGCTATCCGCTGTATGCCAACCTGGAAAAAGCGCAGGAAAATAGCCTCAGTGAAATCCCGACCACCACGCTGAGTCTTTCCGCGGAAACGCTGCCCGATGTGCAGGCAGGCTCCGTGGTGTTGTATCGCAAATTCGCCGTCGGTGAGATCATCTCGGTGAAACCTCGTAGTAATGCTTTCGATATCGATCTGCATATCAAACCGGAATATCGCCACCTGCTGACCAATAACAGCGTCTTCTGGGCCGAAGGCGGCGCGAAGGTAAAACTCGACGGTAATGGGCTAACCGTGCAGGCGTCGCCGCTGGCGCGCGCGCTGAAAGGCGCGATCAGCTTTGATAACCTCAACGGCAGCAGCGCCAACGCGCGCTTGAACAATAAGCGTGTCCTGTACGCCTCCGAAACCGCCGCCCGCGCGGTGGGTGGCCAGATCACGCTGCACGCTTTCGATGCCGGTAAAATGGCGGCGGGCATGCCGATTCGCTACCTCGGTATCGACATCGGCCAGATCCAGTCGCTGGAGTTGATTACGGCAAAAAATGAAGTTCAGGCGAAAGCGGTGCTTTATCCGGAATATGTCGGCACCTTTGCCCGTGCCGGTACCCGCTTCTCGGTGATTACGCCGCAGATCTCTGCCGCCGGCGTTGAACATCTGGACACGATCTTCCAGTCATATATCAACGTTGAACCTGGCCGTGGTTCGCCGCGCCGCGACTTCGAGATTCAGGACACCACCATCACCGATTCGCGCTACATCGACGGCCTGAGTATTATCGTCGAAGTGCCGGAAGCCGGTTCGCTTGATATTGGTACGCCGGTGCTGTTCCGCGGCCTGGAAGTGGGTACCGTGACCGGGCTGACGCTGGGCTCGATGTCCGACCGCGTAATGGTTAAGCTGCGTATCAGTAAGCGTTACCAGTACTTAGTGCGCAATAACTCGGTGTTCTGGCTGGCTTCCGGCTATAGCCTCGACTTCGGCCTGATTGGCGGAGTGGTGAAGACGGGTACCTTTAACCAGTTTATCCGCGGCGGTATCGCCTTTGCCACCCCGCCGGGAACGCCACTGGCGCCAAAAGCGCAGGATGGCAAACACTTCCTGCTGCTGGAAAGCGAGCCGAAAGAGTGGCGCGATTGGGGAACGGCACTGCCTAATTAATTCCCAATGCCTCATAAACGCCCCGGTGTCCCGCGCCGGGGCGTTTATGATAAACTGCGCACCCTTTTTTCTTGTGGTGCGCTGCTCGTGGCTCAAAACGCTGTCTATCTTCCGGAACCCTTCCTCGCTCAAATGCGTGCGGCTATGCCAACGCATCTCTCTTTCGATGACTTTATCGCCGCCTGCCAGCGTCCGCTGCGCCGCAGCATTCGCGTCAATACGTTGAAGATAACGGTCGCGGATTTTCTGCAACTGGTCGCCCCTTACGGCTGGCAGTTAACGCCGGTTCCGTGGTGTGCCGAGGGTTTCTGGATCGAGCGTGATGATGACGATGTACTACCGCTGGGCAGCACCGCCGAGCATCTGAGCGGACTATTTTATATTCAGGAAGCGAGCTCGATGCTGCCGGTGGCGGCGCTGTTCGCCGATGGTGAAATGCCCGAGCGAGTGATGGACGTCGCCGCTGCGCCGGGTTCCAAGACCACGCAGATAGCCGCCCGGATGGGCAACCACGGAGCGATCCTGGCCAACGAATTTTCTGCCAGCCGGGTGAAAGTGCTGCACGCCAATATCAGCCGCTGCGGCATTAATAACGTTGCCCTCACCCACTTCGACGGGCGCGTCTTCGGCGCCGCGCTGCCTGAATGCTTTGATGCCATTTTGCTTGACGCCCCCTGCTCGGGCGAAGGAGTGGTGCGTAAAGATCCCGACGCGCTGAAAAACTGGTCGCCGGAAAGTAATCAGGAGATTGCCGCCACCCAACGTGAGCTCATTGACAGCGCCTTTCATGCTCTGCGTCCTGGCGGCACCCTCGTCTACTCCACCTGTACGCTGAACCGTGAAGAAAACGAGGAAGTGGTTAACTGGCTGCTGCAAACCTACCCGCAGGCGGTTGAAGTCCTGACGCTGGATTCACTCTTCCCGCAGGCTCGCGAAGCGCTCACCGACGAAGGTTTCCTGCACGTATTCCCGCAGATTTTTGATTGTGAAGGTTTTTTCGTTGCCCGCCTGCGTAAAACCGCCTCTATCGATCCGCTGCCTGCGCCTGGCTATAAAGTAGGCAAGTTCCCCTTCACACCGATGAAGGGGCGGGAAGCCGCCGCAGTCGCCGCCGCCGCTAATGCTGTTGGCCTGCAATGGCCAGAGCATCTTCGTTTATGGCAACGCGATAAAGAAATCTGGCTGTTCCCGCAAGAACTGGAAGCGTTAATCGGCAGGGTTCGTTTTTCTCGCATTGGGATTCGTCTCGCTGAAACACATAACAAAGGCTACCGCTGGCAACATGAAGCGGTGATCTCACTGGCCACGCCAGAGGCTCCTTTTGAGCTCACCTTAACGGAAGCGGAGGAGTGGTACCGTGGACGCGATGTCTATCCCGAAGCGCCGCCGCAGCAGGACGATGTCATCGTCACTTTCCAGGGAATGCCATTAGGGCTCGCTAAACGCGTAGGGTCACGTCTGAAAAATAGTTATCCCCGCGAACTGGTGCGCGACGGCAAACTCTTCGCCGGAAAGTCGTGACCGCGCGCTAAAAAGCGCACTTTTTGACTGGCGATTTACTCCCCGTTGTCTACGCTGAAAAATGACGGCCTAACTGGTCGTACCACAACTCAGCAGACAAACGGGGTGAATGATGAGTAAAACTAACGTACGAATCGGCGCGTTTGAAATCGACGACGCCGAGCTGCACGGCGAATCACAGGGTGAGCGAACGTTAAGCATTCCTTGTAAATCCGATCCTGACTTATGCATGCAACTGGACGCCTGGGATGCCGAGACCAGCGTTCCCGCCATTCTCAATGGCGAACATTCTGTACTCTACCGTAAACATTACGATCGCCAATCCGATGCCTGGGTCATGCGCCTTGCCTGACTCAAATAAACCCGTCGTCTGAGACGGGTTATTTATATCCCTCCCCCGCTGCGCTAACTTCCCCTACACTTACCTTATGTTTATTCGCTTATGAGGGCTGGATGTTCGCCTTAGTATTATTCATTTGCTATCTGGACGGCGGGTGCGAAGACATCGTGGTTGATGTTTACAATAGCGAGCGACAATGCCTCGTCGCGATGGACGATCAGCGAATTCGCCAGGGCGGCTGTTTCCCGGTAGAAGATTTTATCGACGGCTTCTGGCGTCCAGCGACGGAATATAGCGACTTTTAAACAGCCGACTGCAGTTGCACCAGCGTTAACTCGCCGCCAAATACCGCGCCGGTATCAATGTAGTGTTGGTTATCACTATCGTAACGATGTTTAAGCGGCGTATGGCCAAACCAAAAGTGATCGGCCCCGGCGATCTCACCGTGCCGCCCCGCCAGATGATCGGTCAAACGCTGGCGGCTCCAGAGTACCTGATGCTCTGCCACGGGCAACTGCCAACGGTAGACGCTGGCTGGATAGTCGGCATGGGCAATCACGTGGGTGGTATCCTGGCAGCGAAGTTCAATGATCAGCGGCAAATTCCAGCAACGAGTAAACAACAAATCAGCCAACCGTTTCTGTTCTTGTGAGGCCGTTTGATACCAGTCGCCACCGTTCATCGTCCACAGCGCCATCTCCCCGCTCGCCCGCGCATCCAGGGCCATCTGCTCATGATTACCGCGCACTGCTCTGAACCACTGGCAACGAAGCAAACCCAGACATTCCACGCTTTGCGGCCCACGGTCAATCAGATCGCCAACGGAAATCAGAAGATCCTTCCCAGGGTCAAATTTCAGCTTGCGCAACTGAGACATTAATAAATCAAAACAACCATGTAGATCGCCCACCAGCCAAATATTACGCCAGGCGCAACCATCTTCTCGCTGATACATATTTCACCCCCTCACTTAATTATACAAAATATGACTGAAAGCGATGTTGAAAATTCATACGTCAATCAACGTTAAACAAGGCGCAAATATAGTCTGGCGAGCCATTAAGGTTGTCCGATGAGATCCTTAAAATAAAGCTCAAATAATGACGAGGTATGACATCGTGACGGACAATAGCCTGCATTCATCATGCACACTTCAGCAACGCTCAAATTTGATTGCCGATCTGGTAATGGGGCGTATCACGCCCGCGCCTATCTGGCAAAAGCGCAACTATCGGCTTAAATTTTTTCTGCGTACGGCACTGTTCTATCAGCCGACCCGCGAGATGCTGGACACCCTTTCTGCGCGTGGTGATTTCCGCCAACTGCTGGCGGCGCAGGCTACGCTGCCAGGTAAAGTACATCGCCAGTATTTAGTGCGCGACCTTAACGCCCGTCAGCGTTCCCAGGCTATCATTAGCCACTATCAGTACGTCGACTCGCTGGGCGAGAACCGATTGGCAACGGCCATGATATCGCCGTCAGAACGACCGTTACTGACCCTGTCCGCTAAAGATGATGCGGCCTTCACGCTCTTTGCCTCGTCAGCCGGCAAAGCCGAACGAGAAGGTGAAACGACTCTTTGGCTTCGCGATAGCCAGCAGCAACTGTTAGCCAGCGCTACGTTTAGCGTGATTCACCATCAAGGAGAGTGGCAACTGGTCATCGGCGGCCTGCAGGGACCGCGCCGCAATGTCTCTCATGACGCAATTAAACACGCGACCCGCGCCTGCTACGGCCTGTTCCCCAAACGTCTGCTGCTGGAATTCATCTGGCTGTTGGCCGGCCAAAGCAATATTCAGGCTATTTACGCCGTCAGCGATAATGGCCACGTATTCCGCGCTCTGCGCTATCGTTTGAGCAAAGGTCGGCACTTCCATGCCAGCTACGATGAGTTCTGGCAATCAATTGAAGGTGTGCGTAACGATAGTTACCGCTGGCGCTTGCCGCTGAAGCTGGAAAGGAAATCGCTGGAAAGTATCGCCAGCAAAAAACGCGCCGAATATCGCCGCCGTTTCCAGTTAATGGATGATATGGCCGTACAGGTGGCTAATCTGCTACGCGTAAAATAAATATTCATCTCTTATTACGAAAAAATTTCGCCGTTTTAAATAACGGCGTTTTCATTTGCAGATACTTTGGTTAATATCGTGGCCTGTTGATAATTGGTTTAAGTTGGCCATTGACACCATGAGTAAAACTGAAATTTTCCTGCTACTGATTATCCTGCTTATTTTAGGCAGTGCCCTGTGGTTTATTTTCAGTGACGAGATATGGGTATTGGTCAGCTATCTGGAAACTTCACTCTATCCAACGTTAATCACCCCAGAATAACTCCATCGCTCAACACGCAAACCGCATTAATGGTATAGCATTCCATCATTGCCTTATTTTATTTATCATACAAATATGTATACTAGCGGCTTCCGATGTAGACCCACCTTTCACCTGCACTATGGGTCTGGTTGCGTGCAGGTGTCTTCTTTCTGTTGTTTTTTTACTCTCCCCCCCTACTAACTTCTTCCCTGGCATTTCGCCAAAAATATGCGCTAACACGACAATTGCAAAAATTATACTAAGCCCTTCTTTCTGCTATTCATAAAATTCAGAACAAACCACAGAAAAACAATCATAAACAAGAAGTTAAAACCATATAGAAACAAGAAACTAGCTCAAAACACCATTAATAACAATAAAACAGACAAATATAAAAAAATAAGCATTTTTCCAGACAGCGATTATATGTTGATTAATGGGATTAATCTCATCTTCACAAAAACAGGGTTTTACTTAGCGGCTTTCAATCCAGAGGTTCACCATGAACGTCCACACTTTTTCGCGCACTTTGCCTGGTATCTTTATCACAACAGCGCTTCTCGTTCAGGCGCCATGGGTCGCTGCAGCAGGGCTAACCACAGGTACATTGACGGGTCAGGTCGGGGTGCAGTTGACTATCGGCTCGGGCTGTACCGTCACCAATGGTTCCAGCGCAAGCGGGGTAAACAGCTGGGGTACCATTGATTTCGGCACCTATAGCGATTTGGTTAACGCCATAGATAGCAATCTGATTGGCAGCGGCGGCGCCAGCGCGGTCTCAATCATCTGTAGCAATAACCTTCCCGCAACGCTGACATTGAATAACGGTCAGCATGTAGGGACAACCGGACTGCGCCAAATGCAAAGCGCCGACGGCGATCAAATTGCCTACCGGCTTTACTCAAATAGCACCCGTCAGGCTGAATTTACCAGTGCCGGTATCGGTATCACGGGGACGGGTAGCGCTCAGGAAATCCCGATTTATGCCCGGGTGTTGCCGGCAGATCAAGGCGGCGTAACCGCCCCTGCTGAGGGTTTCTACCAGGACGTGGTCACTGCAACATTAACCTGGTAACGCTGTGGAGAAACGGATGTCATGTTGCGCACAATTTGGCTACTCATATTCTTTTTTTCGACCACAGCCGTCTGGGCTGACAGTGCGCAGAAAACCTTCAAAGTGACCGCGCAGATCACGACCGGCTGCCTGCTTGGCAACGGAACAGGGACCCCTGGCGCTGATTTTGGCACCTTAAATTTTGGCTCCATGTCATCGCTTTATAGCAATGTTGATGTCGCCAGCTCCGCTGGCGCTGGCTCTATCGTTGTCGCGTGTACGCCGGGGATGGCGATCTCGCTGGCGCTTGACTATGGCGTCAACGGCGGCTCTGCGGCTCAACGCTATATGTCCAACGCCACCGGCAGTACGCTGGCTTACCAGCTTTTTCAGGATGCTAACCGCTCTACCGTTTGGGGGACTGGCGCTCAAGCCTACAGCGTCGCCTCATTCCCCAACACGACACAAACTTATACGGTTTATGGCCGCCTTTTTGCCACGAATGGCTTCCCGGCGCAAGGTTCATACACTGATACCGTTACGGTCACGCTGACCTATTAAAATAAGACAGGTTGAATATGATTCATCGTTGTATTGTTGTTTTGCTGGGTTCATCAATAAGTCTTAACGCCTGGGGCGCCAGCTCGGTGCTGGTGTGGCCTATTTTTCAAACCATCAGCGCCAGCGATAAAGGCTCTGAACTGTGGCTGGAAAATCGCGGCGCGACGGCGGTAAATTTACAACTACGCATTTTCGGTTGGGATCAAAAAGAATCTAAAGATCTTTATGCCGATCAAAACGATGTGGTCTCCAGCCCCCCGTTCGCCAATGTTCAGCCAGGACAACGTCAACTTATTCGCCTGATGCGTGTGTCTCCGGTCGCCAGCGGCCAGGAAAAATCATATCGAATCGTGATTGATGAAATTCCCGCGGCGCAGCCGACAAAACAGACTGACAAGAGTTCAGCCGGCCTGAATATGCGCATGCGCTATGTACTGCCTTTGTTTATCTACGGGCAAGGCGCGCAACCGTTGAAGCTGGAAAGCAGCGTCGAACCAATACGAACCGCGCTAAGCTGGTCGCTTAGCGGTCAGAATCTGTGTATTAACAATGCCGGGAATCAACACGCCAGGTTGAGTAATGTCTACTGGTCAACATCAGCAGGAAAGCCGCAGGTCGAACAAACTCAGGGTTTACTGGGGTATGTGCTGGCTAAACGTCGCGTCTGTTTCCCGACATCAGGCCGCGCGGCGAACGCATCCGGGATGCGCCTGTTTGCGAAATTGACTGATAATAGTCAGGCGGTGGAAATTCCGGCAGCGCGTTAACCATGAGGCTTCTCATCGGAACCGGTGGTCTGCTGGCTATTGCTTCGGCAACGGCCTGGGCGGCTACCTATGATTCGTTACCCGCACCTGCGGCCACGCCAGGCACACAGCAGGAGTACGTGCTGTATCTCGGTATTTCCGTCAACGGCAACACGCCTGTGGGTACCGTGCCGGTGAAAGTGATTAATGATCGTTATTGGATCTCCGCTGCGGTACTCAAGCAGATGTGGATCCCTGTTCCCGACGGCAAAACGCTGGTTGACGTAGGAGAGATAGCGGAGGTCAAGGTCGTTTACGACCAGCCCGGGCAAATGCTGAAATTAACCGTTCCGGATAATTGGCTGCCGGAGCAGCATATTGGTAATAGTCGCGAGCAGGAGTATCTGCAGGCGATCAGTACCCCTGGGCTGTTGTTTAACTACGATTCCTATAGCCTGGCTTCTTCTGGCGGCGAGCGAACCACCAGCACCTCGACGGAATTTCGCCTTTTCGGCCCAGCCGGGGTGTTTTCAAACAATGCGGTGATCAGACAGAACTGGTCATCTCGTCACGACGATAGCC
Source organism: Klebsiella sp. JN_Kp122 (assembly GCF_040062085.1). NCBI lineage: Bacteria > Pseudomonadati > Pseudomonadota > Gammaproteobacteria > Enterobacterales > Enterobacteriaceae > Klebsiella > Klebsiella sp. JN_Kp122. The sequence goes on along the minus strand of NZ_JBEAHW010000048.1, from coordinate 205,901 downwards.
AACAAGGCTATATTCGCTACGATTCGCTGTGGAAATATAGCGACCCGGAAAGTCTGCTCAGCTACCAGGCGGGGGATGTGGTAAGTAATGCTTTAACCTGGAGTAGTTCAGTACGTGTTGGTGGTATTCGTCTCAGCCGTAACTTTGCGGTACGCCCTGACCTGATCACCTACCCTTTGCTCAATCTTTCCGGTAGCGCGGCGGTCCCCTCCAGTGTCGATCTCTTTATCAACGGCTACAAAGCCAGCTCAACGCAAATTAACGGCGGCCCTTATACTCTCACCAACGTACCCTACATCAGCGGCGCCGGCGAAGCGACTATCGTCACAACCGATGCGCTTGGCCGCCAGGTCTCCACTAGCGTGCCTTTTTATGTCTCCAACACTCTGCTACGCCAGGGACTCAGCGATTTCGATTTTACCCTCGGCGCGTTGCGTAATAATTACGGCACTAAAAACGCCGACTACGGTGCCGGCGCCGTCAGCGCGATCTATCGCTATGGCTTGACCAATTGGCTGACGGTGTCAACGCATACTGAAGACCGGCAAGGATTAACCAACGGCGGTATCGGCAGCGACATCACTATTGGCACGATTGGCACCTTGAGCCTGTCTGCCAGTGCGAGCCAGGGTGATAAGCAGGGCAACCAGTATTCCGCGGGCTATTCGTACTACGGCAATATCTGGGGGATTAACTATCAGCATATTCAACGCAGCGAGAATTTCGCCAATCTCTCCAGCTATCGCTCAACGACAACCCTCAGCCGTCAGTCAGACCAGGCGACATTAAGTCTCAGCCCATGGGGAAAAGTGCTTGGCGCATTTAGCCTCGGATATTTCGATATCCAGGCCCAGGACAACAGCCGCACCCGGCTGATGAACTTTTCCTGGAGCCGCAGCCTGTGGCGGAACAGCAGCTTTAACCTGAGCATCAACCGCGATTTGCAGGCAGACACCTACTCCAGCATGATGCAGATAACCATTCCCTTCGACAGTTTCGGTTCACTGCAGTTAAGCAGCCAGCGCGCCAGCTCCGGCGAGTGGGGGCAAAACGTCGCCTACAATCGTTCCGCCCCTGCGGAAGGCGGTTTCGGCTGGAATTTAGCCCACTCCATCAGTGGAGATCGCTACAGCCAGGCGGATCTGACCTGGGTGAATGATGTTTCAACCTTGAGCGGCGGTTATTACGGTTCGCAGCATGATAATCAGGGCTGGTTTGAAGCAGCAGGCTCGGTGGTAATGATGGATAGCAGCCTGTTCTTCGCGCGACGAATCAGCGATTCATTTATCGTCGTCTCGACCGCCGGCTATCCGGACGTCGCGGTCAATTATGAAAATCGAAAAGTCGGCACTACCGACGATAGCGGGCACCTGCTGATCCCGTGGGCCGCCGCCTGGTATCCGGGCAAAGTGACCCTCGACACTCTGCCGCTGCCAACCGACGTTGAGGCTAAAGTCGTCGAGAAACGCATTGCGGTGCGGGAAGCCAGCGGTGCGCTGGTTGATTTCCCGGTTACACGCGTGCGTTCGGCCTCGATAACTTTGGTTGATAAAACGGGTCATCCTTTGCCGCTGGGAACGGCCGTTGAGGAACTTACCAGCCAGCAGTCTGGCGTGGTCGGTTATGACGGTCTGGTGTGGTTTACCCATCTAAACCAGCAAAACCAATTAGTTATTCACACGGCTAACGGCGAATGCCGGGCTTTATTCACGCTGCCGGAATCTACGCCGGTGCCACAACGTATCGGCCCACTAAGCTGTGGCTAAGAATGAACGGAGATGACTTTGAAAGCGATTCTTTGGTTATGTTCATTACTCGTTATTTCAGGCTACAGCGGCTTGATACACGCAGATTGCAAGATTAAGCCTAGCTCGCCTAATTTTGGCTCAGTGAGATCGTTTGATGTGGCGGCAACTCCGCAAGGGGTAAGCGCCGGTGCAGGCTTTAGCTGTACCAACATACTATCGCTTTTTTCAACCAGCACCATTACCGCAACGCTCAAAGATTCGGCAAATAAAAGTGGCAAAATCCCTCGACTTTATAACAGCGCTAACAACGCCTGGATCCCCTATCGAGTTTGTAAAGATGCCGGCTGTAACCCGTCGTATCAAATTGATGGTGCAATCCCCTGGACCATTAACGCGTTGATTGATCTATTAGGCTTATTTAATACCAGTGACGGAACCATTCCGCTTTATTTCCAGACAATAGCAGGAAGTAATATCCCTGCGGGAACCTATAACGACACCTTGACCATTGAATGGAAATATCACTATTGCCTGATAGGCGCGCTGGGGATCTGCGTACCGGACGATGGCACGTTAACTTCACAAGTTCTTATAACTATGAACGTGACTAACTATTGCTATATTGATGACGCGCCCGATGTCGCCTTCTCCACAGCGGCTCTGGTAGCCGCTTTTAGCGAGGTCAGCGGGCAGTTAACTATCCGCTGCACGCAGAATGCGGCATACAGCATTAACCTTTCCAGCATCAACGCCCTTAACGGCAGTTGGCGGCAAATGAGCCAAACGATTAATTCGACAAATTATTACCTGCAATATCAGCTTTATAAAACCGACGGTAGCGCCTGGACGCCAACAGCAGATGTCAGCCTGGTGGGAAATGGCAACGCACAGCTAACAAACTTCAAAGCTCGGGTGAACGCCTCACAGAGCAATCAACCTGCTGGCGTGTACAGTGATACGGTATTGGTTACCGTGAGCTATTGATTATATTGTCACGTTTTTTTGTAAAGGGAATGTTAAGAATAACTTTGTTGTGATATAAGGGAAAAAGCTCAGCGTTCAGCCGTATGAGCATTAACAATGGATGTGTATAACTCGCTGAATAATAGATAAAAAGAGACCGAACACGATTCCTGTATTCGGTCCAGGGAAATGGCTCTTGGGAGAGAGCCGTGCGCTAAAAGTTGGCATTAATGCAGGCTAAGTCGCCTTGCCTTATAAGAATAGTTGACTGTGACAGGTTTTCCAGTCCGCGACAAAAGCGGTTGAAAAATTGCTGACAAAATCCGTTGCGCCAACAAAAAACCGCCGCGTTTTCTTACTGGACGCCGGCGGTTTTTTATCTTTAAAACAAAGTGATATAGGTAATTATCAGCAGAGCTTTTGCGCACGTTCGATAAATGGCGCCAGGCTCATTTTTTGTCCCGGATGCTGCGGGTCGTCGGCCTGGATGACAGAAATCGGCTGAGCGCTGGTCTTGCCGGCCTTCACTTCCTGCTCGGCGACATCATTCAGCGGATACTGCACCAGGGTGCTCGGGTTGATGGCGTACAGCGCATTACCCGGGCGGCAGGTTAACATGACTTCTTCACGGGTGAACGCCCAGTTGTCCTTACCCACTTCAAAACGGCTCACGGTAATCACCTGCGGCGCCGCCAGCGCGGCGCCTGAGCTTGCCAGTAATAACATTGTCAGAACGATTTTTTTCATCATTTAGCCAGTTAATTCAATTAGGTTGCCAGGTCGCGAACAGGCTGACGGCAAGTATCGCCAGCGCGGCAAGCGCCATTTCCAGCTGTGTAGTGCGTAAAATAGTTCGTTCCGCCCACGAGCCGTTACCTGACATTCGCGGTACCAGAACATACCTGTTCACCAGCGCAATTGCTACCATCCCGGCGACCAGCGCACATTTGAACAACAACACCGTTCCCCACGGTGAGTCGCCAATCAGCTGTCCCTGTATCAACAGCGTATTGCCAATCCCGCTGGCAATCGCGCCAGCCACGGCCAGATGCCCATAGTGTGAAAAACGCATCATGGCGGTTATCGCTACCTGACGCCAGCGCCCGCGCGCCAGTCGCAGGCAGTAGACAAATGGCAACAGCCCGCCGGCCCATGCCGAGACGCAAAACAGATGTAACGCGTGATTGGTGCGCTGTAATGCGCCAACCCAACCATCATGCATCGCCGCATGCCCCACGCCAGCCATCAACAACAACTGCGCGCAAAATAGCAGTAACAATAGACGCGCCGGGCGACGGGGTTTGATCCACGCGACCGCCAGCGCAATCCACGCCAGCACCACCTGCCACAGCCAAACGCCGCCAAACTGCGTCCCGATAACAGCGCGCCAGATTGTGGGTTGCCAGACATCATTCCAGCCATCGCCCATCAACCCGCCCTGCGCCATCAGCATCAAGGTAGCTGAAATAGCGCTAATCATTAGCAGGTAGCGCAGCAGTGGATAAAAGCGCTGCATCAACAGGCGACGCAGCGAGACTGGCGCCCACCATGCGCCGTACAGCGCGCAACCGAAGGCCGTCATCAATGAGATGAAGTGGACAAACCGCAGGCCGACATACACTCCCGACAGCATGGATTACTTCACGCTGAAGTGGTATTGCCCTTTGGTCTTATGGCCGTCAACGGAGACCACATGCCACTCTACGGTGTACTCGCCCGCCGCCAGCGGTTCATTCAGCGGCAGCGTTAATTGCGCTTTATTACCGTCGCTGCGGGCCAGTTTGCCGGTAGCGACAGGTTTATTCTGCGGGCCGCTGAGGGTCACGCCGCTGAAGGAGAGCTCGACGCCTTCACTAAATGTTAACGTGAGCACCTGCGGCGAAACGGAGACCGTCGAATCGGCCGCCGGGATTTGTTGTTGCAGATGAGCATGAGCAAAAACGCTGGCGGTGGTTAACATAGCGCTGAGAAATACGGCGGCACTTAGCGCGCGTCCGGCGATGGTTCGCATAAACATCATTCCTTTTTGTTATGTATGTTGGACAGAGAATAACCCTGTATAATAGCAGAGTCGAGCTAAGCATCCGGGACTTGCCTTTCAGCGTCACGCTTAGTAACTTTTGCGCCGTAATGAAGGAGGTACTGATGGCAAATAATCTGGCAAAAATTTCGCAAGATGAAATGGACAAGGTCAACGTTGACCTCGCAGCGGCCGGCGTCGCCTTTAAAGAACGCTACAATATGCCCGTCGTTGCCGATCTCGTCGAGCGAGAGCAACCGGCTCACCTGCGCGACTGGTTTCGTGAACGATTGATCGCGCACCGTCTGGCATCCGTGTCACTTTCCCGCCTGCCGTATGAACCGAAAGCGAAATGATTGCTCATTCCTTGAGGATCCCCCCATTGGCAACCGCCGCACATTCTATTACGCTGGGGTTTTTGGCGAGGAGTAAGCCATGCTGCGCGTAATCGATACCGAAACCTGCGGTTTGCAGGGCGGCATTGTTGAAATTGCCTCCGTCGATATCATCGACGGCCGGATAACCAATCCCATGAGTCATCTGGTGCGCCCTGACCGCCCAATCAGCCCGCAGGCAATGGCAATCCATCGCATCACTGAAGAGATGGTGGCCGATAAGCCCTGGATTGAAGAAATCGTGCCGCACTACCAGGGCAGCCCATGGTATGTCGCCCATAACGCCAGCTTTGATCGCCGGGTATTACCGGAAATGAACGGCGAGTGGATTTGTACTATGAAGCTGGCGCGCCGCCTGTGGCCGGGGATTAAGTACAGCAATATGGGGTTGTATAAGTCGCGCAAGCTGAGCGTAGCCACACCGCCGGGTTTGCATCACCACCGCGCGCTGTACGACTGCTATATCACCGCCGCCCTACTGTTGGATATCATGCAGGTTTCCGGCTGGTCGCCGGATGAAATGGCCGACATAACCGGCCGCCCGGCGCTGCTGACTACCTTTACCTTCGGCAAATATCGCGGCAAAGCGGTGTCGGAAGTGGCGGAAAACGATCCAGGTTATTTACGTTGGCTGTTCAATAACCTGGACCGGATGAGCCCGGAACTGCGTCTGACCCTCAAACACTATCTCGGCGAATAACGCTACACTTCCACCTTGCCGGGCAAAGTCCCTTGCGCGAGGGCGATTAAAAAGGCGTACTCCAATGCCACGCCCTCGTAGCTTTTAAACCGTCCCGACTTACCGCCATGTCCGGAATCCATATCGGTACATAACAGCAGCAGATTGTCGTCGGTTTTCAGCTCGCGTAGCTTCGCCACCCACTTCGCGGGCTCCCAATATTGCACCTGCGAATCATGCAGCCCGGTGGTCACTAACATATGCGGATAAGCCTGGGCTGAGACGCCATCATAGGGGCTATAGCTCTTCATATAGTGATAATAGGTTTCGTCCTGCGGATTCCCCCACTCCTCAAACTCACCGGTCGTGAGCGGAATAGATTCGTCGAGCATGGTGGTCAGTACGTCAACAAACGGCACCTGCGCTACCACGCCGTGGAACAAATCCGGTCGTTGGTTAATCGCCACGCCCATCAACATGCCGCCGGCGCTGCCGCCCATGCCATAACATAATTTAGGGTCGCCATATCCCTGCGCCAGCAGCGCATCGCAGACGTCCAGATAATCGTTAAAGGTATTCTTCTTGTTGAGGAATTTGCCGTCTTCATACCACTGCTGTCCAAGTTCGCCGCCGCCGCGAATATGGGCTATTGCAAAGACAAAGCCGCGATCCAGCAGGCTCAGACGACTGGCGCTAAAATCAGCGTCCATGCTGGCGCCGTAAGAGCCATAGCCGTACACCAGTAACGGGTTGGCCCCTTTGCGAAAGTGTTCGCGGTGATAAACCAGCGATACCGGCACCTCCACGCCATCACGCGCTTTCACCCACAGGTGTTCGCTGCGATAACAGGCGGCGTCAAAGCCCTGCACTTCCTGTTGCTTGATAACCCGCCGCTCGCCGGTATCCATATCCAGCTCAAATAGCGTATCCGGGGTGGTCATCGATGAATAACCGTAGCGCAGCCTTGACGTTTCCGGTTCGGGATTATAGGCAAGCCAGGTGACGTAAGCGGGATCGTCAAAGGCAATGCCAACCACTTCCCGCGTTTTACGGTTGATCTGCCGCAGGCTGGTCAATCCCCGCTGACGCTCCTCGACCACCAGCCAGTCGGTGAATAGAGTAAAACCTTCGAGCATCACATCAGGACGCGCCGGGATCAGCGTCTGCCACTGGTCTTCATCGCGGAGCACGGTGCGGTAAAGCCCGAAGTTTTTACCCTCGCGATTAGAACGCAGATAAAACGCGTGCTGATAATGATCGAGGCTATATTCATGATCCTTGCGTCGTGGCAAAAAACACACCGGCTCCGCATCGGGAAGCTCCGGGTTAAGTAATAACACTTCGCTGGTAGTGGCGCTGGCAAGGTAAATCACCACAAACTGCTGGGAGGTGGTCTTATGCACGCTGACATAAAACGTGTCGTCTTTCTCTTCGTAAACCAGTACATCGTTATCTGCGGTGGTACCAACGGCATGTCGCCAGACCTGATACGGCAGCAGCGTCGTCGGGTGTTTGCGCACGTACCACAAGAAGCGAGAGTCATTGCTCCAGGCGAATCCTGGCGTGACGTTTTCCAGAATCTCCGCCGACCATTCGCCGCTGCTCAGATCCTTAAAACGTAAGCCATACTGACGTCGTGAAAGGTAATCTTCCGCCACCGCCATCAGTTGGTTGTTCGGCGCGACGCCTAATCCGCCGAGGGTGTAAAATTCGCTTTTCGCCGCCCGTTGGTTGGCATCAAGCAAAATCTCCCATTCATCCCACTCTTCTTTGAGCACTGACTGACGTTGGTAGATCGCATATTCACAGCCCGGTTCATAAACCTGGCGATAGCGGTAGCCATTTTTGCTATAGGGAGCGGAGACCTCCCGCTGCGGAATGCGATCGATGATTTCCTTCAGCACCCGCTCCTGCAGGCTGCTTTGCGAGTCCATCACCTTTTTACCGTAGTCATTTTCCTGATGGAGATAGTCCAGCACTTCCGGGCGCGCGCGTTCGTCATCGCGCAGCCAGTAGTAATTATCGATGCGAGTGTCGCCATGTAGCGTCATGGCGTGGGGGATCCGTTTAGCTTTCGGTAGCATGCGTTATTCTTCTGCGTCTTATTATGGAATCACAAAATCACTCAGGGCATCGTGCGCCCTGAACGATGTCGTGTCTATAAGGGTGGCAAAAGTGGCCAGCGATGCAAGCGGAACGCTCTCTTTTAAGAATCAAGCGCCTGCTTTTGCGCCTGAACATCGCGTTCTATCTCTTCGCGGACATCTTCAGGCAGTTTAAGCGCGTCACCGAGCGCATCCAGGTAGCTGCGCTCCATAAAATGGTCGATATCAATTACCGCGCAGCTGAGGTAGTAAATTTCCAGCGCTTCTTGCCCATCGCGCACGCTTTGCGCCAGCCGTTGCGGGTCGAGCGGCTGGGTTAAAACCCTGTCGATCAACACCCGGCCCTGCACGTCGATGTTCGCCGCTCGCAACTGCTCTTCTATATGCTGACGTTCACGCTCGTCAATATGACCGTCGCTTTTGGCGGCGAAGACTAACGCGGTAATCAGCCGCTCGCTGCGCGCATCGAGCACAACCGGTTCCTGGGTAGACGCTGTTGATGTCTGTGTCGCGATATCTGCCTGCTGGCCGCGCATTTTTTGCTGATACTTATTCCACAGCACGCTGCCGGCCACCGCGCCACCGCCAACCAGCAGCGCGCCGGTGCCATATTTCGCCAGCAGCTTACGCGATGATTTGCTGGCGACCAACAAGCCAGCAAGGCCGCCCAAGGCGCCGGGCAGCAGGTTTTTAGCGGATGAAGATTTTTCAGCGGAGACGGAATTGCCCTGCTGGCCCAGCAGGGACTGGAGTTGATTAAGCCAGTTAGCCATAACATTCCTCATAGCGCGAGATGCAATGCCATCAGCCTAAACGACAAGACGTCAGGAAATGTTATGACTGGCTAAAGATGCGAAAATTTCCGCTTCGCCGGTTATCAGGCGGCCTTTGCTTTGCGCGGCTTTTTCGCGGCGCCTTCTTCGGCGGCACCAGGCTGAGCTTCATCCTCTGTAGGCGCAGTCTCCGGCATTTCTGCCGCCGCCTCAGCATGCTCTTCTGCTTCCGGCAATTTCCCTGACTTCAGAATGTGGTGTAAGGCGTCTTTGCGCTCGGCCAGCCACATCGACATATTGTCACGCTGAGCTTCATCCAATTCCAGCGGGCACATGACCAGCCAGTCATTGAGCACCTCTGCCAAATCGAGCATTTTGTCGTAAGCATCGGCCTCTTTTTTGCTGGCAAAAGACATTTTTTCCTCACCTTCACGGATCACGACGTATTTGATTTCAACCGCCATTGTGCAGCCTCTTTATACTGTATTTATATACAGTATATCAAATTTCGCCGCTGTTCTCAACTTACGCGTGTAAAGACAGACGCAAACGTTTTCGTTTATAATGCGCGCCATGTTCTGTTTACGCTGAGAGTAGGTTATGACTTTATTAGGCACCGCGCTGCGCCCCGCGGCCACGAAGGTAATGTTGTTAGGTTCCGGCGAGCTCGGAAAAGAAGTCGCCATTGAGTGCCAGCGGTTGGGTATTGAAACCATCGCCGTCGACCGCTATCCCGATGCGCCGGCGATGCAGGTGGCCCATCGTTCGCACGTCATCAATATGCTGCACGGCGACGCGCTGCGTGAACTGATCGCCTTAGAAAAGCCGGATTATATCGTGCCGGAGATCGAAGCCATTGCCACCGACACGCTTGTTGAACTGGAGCAGGCCGGGCAAAAAGTAGTGCCGACGGCGAGAGCCGCCAAACTCACCATGAATCGCGAAGGCATTCGCCGCCTCGCGGCCGAAGAGCTGCAAATACCCACCTCTGCCTATCGTTTTGCCGACAGTGAAGAGGGGTTCCGCGCTGCCGTCGACGAAGTTGGTTTGCCTTGTATCGTTAAGCCGGTGATGAGCTCCTCCGGTAAAGGCCAGAGCTTTATCCGCTCGGCTGACCAGCTCAGCGCCGCCTGGCAATACGCCCAACAAGGCGGGCGCGCAGGCGCCGGACGCGTCATCGTCGAAGGGGTGGTAAATTTTGATTTTGAAATTACGCTGCTCACCGTCAGCGCCGTCGACGGCGTCCACTTTTGCGCCCCGGTAGGCCATCGTCAGGAAGATGGCGACTACCGTGAATCCTGGCAGCCGCAGCAGATGAGCGATCTCGCGCTGCAACGCGCGCAGGAGATCGCCCGCAAAGTGGTGCTGGCGCTGGGGGGATATGGACTGTTCGGCGTTGAATTGTTCGTTTGCGGCGATGAGGTGATCTTCAGTGAAGTCTCCCCTCGCCCGCACGATACCGGTATGGTCACTCTGATCTCGCAGGATCTTTCGGAATTCGCCCTGCACGTTCGCGCCTTCCTCGGCCTGCCGATCGGCGCCATCCGCCAGTATGGACCGGCGGCATCGGCGGTGATTTTACCGCAGCTAACCAGTGAGAACGTGACCTTTAGCAATCTACAGGCCGCCGTCGGCGCGGGTCTGCAGTTGCGTCTGTTCGGTAAACCGGAAATCGCCGGCGCGCGTCGCCTGGGCGTGACCCTGGCGGTTGCTGACAACGTCGATGAAGCCATCAGCCGCGCCAAAACCGCCGCCGCCGCGGTTGTCGTGAAGGGATAAAAAAAGCCCGGTCGCTCACGCGTGCCGGGCTTCTGTCATTACAGGCGCAGAAATTATTTCGCGCCTTCTACCGCTTCGCGGGCCAGTTTGGTGATGCGATCGTAGTCGCCGTTTTCCAGCGCGTCGGCCGGAACCAGCCAGGAGCCGCCGATGCACAGCACGCTGTTCAGCGCCAGATAGTCGCGGTAATTCGCCGGAGAGATGCCGCCGGTCGGGCAAAAACGAATGTGGCCGAATGGACCGGCAATCGCCTGCAACGCTTTCACGCCGCCGTTCGCTTCCGCCGGGAAGAATTTGAACTCTTTCAGGCCATACTGCATGCCCAGCATCAACTCGGATACGGTGCTAATACCCGGGATCAGCGGGATGGTGCCTTCGCCGGTCGCCGCTTTCAGCAGGGATTCGGTCAGGCCCGGGCTGATAGCGAACTGCGCGCCTGCTTCAGTAACGGCTTTCAGCTGCTCAACGTTGGTCACGGTACCGGCGCCGACAATCGCCTCCGGCACTTCTTTGGCGATAGCGCGGATAGCTTCCAGCGCGCACTCGGTGCGCAGCGTAACTTCCAGAACGCGTACACCACCGGCAACCAGCGCTTTCGCCATCGGCACCGCGTGTTCCAGCTTTTTCACCACGATAACCGGTACGACCGGGCCGTTAGTCAGGATTGCTTCTGCAGTTGTTTTCCAGTTTTTCATCAGAGTTTTCTCTCGCCAGATCTACAAATCGAATCGTCTTAAAAAGTAATGCAGGTTGCGCCCTGCTCGGCTCCGGAGAGCTTCTCGCGCAGCGCGCCGAACATCTCGCGGCCGGTTCCGACCCGCGAGCTGCTCAGGTCAGGAATATGCGGCTGGCGTGCGGCCAGTTCAGCTTCATCTACCAGCAGGGTCAACTCGCCGGTCTGCCCGTTAACGCGAATCATGTCGCCATCGCGCACTTTCGCCAGCAGCCCGCCATCGTAGGCTTCAGGAGTAACATGGATGGCTGACGGTACCTTGCCTGATGCGCCGGAAAGTCGGCCATCGGTGACCAGCGCAATTTTGAAACGGCGGTCCAATAATACACCAAGTGGCGGCATAAGTTTATGTAATTCTGGCATGCCGTTCGCTTTCGGCCCCTGATGGCGTACAACGACTACGCAATCTTTATCCAGCAGCCCCGCTTCAAACGCCGGCAGTACGTCGTGCTGGCTCTCAAAGACGACCGCTGGCGCTTCGATAATCTGGTTCTCAACCGGCACCGCGGAGGTCTTCATGACCGCACGACCGAGGTTACCGCTCAGCACTTTGGTACCGCCATGGCGGGAGAATGGTTTCTCGAAGGTAGCGATGACCTGATCGTCAAGCGGCGCGGTCGCCCCTTCACGCCAGTCCAGCTCGCCGTTATTCAGCCAGGGTTCCATGGTGTAACGCGACAAGCCGAAGCCGGCGACGGTATTGACATCTTCATGCAGCAACCCGCCTTTCAGCAGCTCGCGCACCAGTACCGGCACCCCGCCTGCCGCCTGGAAGTGGTTAATGTCCGCCGGACCGTTTGGATACAGACGCGCCAGCAGCGGCACCACATCAGAAAGATCGGAGAAATCATCCCAGTTAATGATAATGCCCGCCGCGCGCGCCATCGCCACCAGGTGCATCGTATGGTTGGTGGAGCCGCCGGTCGCCAGCAGCGCAACGATACCGTTGACCACCACTTTTTCGTCAATCATTTTACCCAGCGGCATCCACTCATTGCCGTTGCCGGTCATGCGCGTCACCTGACGAGCGGCGGCGCTGGTCAGCGCTTCGCGCAACGGGGCGTCCGGATGAACAAACGAGGAACCTGGCAGCTGCATGCCCATAAACTCAACCACCATCTGGTTGGTGTTGGCGGTACCGTAGAAGGTACAGGTGCCCGGGGCATGATAAGAGGCGGCTTCGGATTCAAGCAGCGCCATACGGTCAACTTTACCTTCGGCGTACAGCTGACGAATGCGCACTTTTTCTTTGTTCGGCAGGCCGCTGGCCATCGGACCAGACGGAATAAACACCGACGGCAGATGGCCGAAGGAGAGCGCCGCCATGGTCAGTCCGGGAACAATTTTATCGCATACGCCAAGATACAACGCGCCGTCGAACATATTGTGCGACAGGCCGATGGCGGCAGACATGGCAATCACTTCGCGGCTCAGCAGCGACAGCTCCATGCCATCCTGGCCCTGCGTCACGCCGTCACACATTGCCGGCACGCCACCAGCCACTTGCCCTACCGCATTGGCGGAGTGCAAGGCTTTACGGATGATATCCGGATAATGTTCATAAGGCTGGTGAGCGGACAACATATCGTTATAGGAGGTGATAATAGCGATGTTGTTGCGCAACATGCTCTTCAGCGACGCTTTATCATCTGCCTGACAGGCGGCAAAACCGTGCGCCAGGTTACCGCAGGCCAACTGCGAACGATGGACGGTATCGCTTTTGGCTTGATTAATTCGTGCGAGGTAGGCTGAGCGGGTTTCGCGTGACCGTTCGATAATGCGATTTGTTACCCGTAACATTGTCGAATTCATAGAGGCTCCTCAAAATTTATCTGTCCGGCCACCGCGCGATGACGACGAATAATGGTGTAAATGGCACCACCACTGGGGCTCAGGGGCAAAATGTCTACAGGCAGTGTAATAAAAAAAGCCCCGGGGGTGAATCCTCCCGGGGCTTAAAAGATTAAAAATTATGCGTCAGACTGCGCCAGATCATGTTACCGGTAAAATAACTCTCCCGGATTAACGCTAGTCTTACTCGAATTCGTTCCAGGAACGGCCATCGCGGGTGATCATCGCCACCGACGCCACCGGTCCCCAGGTACCTGCCTGGTAAGGCTTCGGCGCATCGCCGTCGGCCGCCCATGCGCCGGTAATGGAGTCAACCCACTTCCACGCTTCTTCCACTTCATCGCGACGCACGAACAACGCCTGAATACCGCGCATGGTTTCCAGCAGCAGGCGTTCATAGGCATCCGCTAAGTGCGTCTGATTGAAGGTTTCGGAGTAGCTCAGATCCAGCTTGGTGATCTGCAGATTATGCTTGTGATCGAGGCCTGGAACTTTGTTAAGCACCTGAATATCCACACCTTCATCCGGCTGCAGACGAATGGTCAATTTATTCTGCGGCAGCTCCTGCCAGGTCTCTTTGAACAGATTCAATTCCGGAGTTTTGAAGTACACCACCACTTCGGAGCATTTCGTCGGCAGGCGTTTACCGGTACGCAGGTAGAACGGCACCCCAGCCCAACGCCAGTTATCGATATCCACGCGAATGGCTACGAAGGTCTCCGTGTTGCTGGATTTGTTAGCGCCCTCTTCTTCCAGATAGCCCGGTACTTTTTTACCTTGCGCAAACCCGGCGGTGTACTGACCGCGGACGGTTTTCTCACGCACGTTCGAGCGATCGATACGGCGCAGCGATTTCAGCACTTTCACTTTTTCATCGCGGATGCTGTCGGCAGTCAGATCCGACGGCGGCGACATGGCGATCATGCACAGGATCTGCAGCAAATGGTTCTGGATCATGTCGCGCATCTGCCCGGCTTGATCGAAATAACCCCAGCGGCCTTCAATACCCACTTCTTCCGCCACGGTGATTTCAACGTGATCAATAGTGCGGCAGTCCCAGTTATTAACAAACAAGGAGTTAGCAAAGCGCAGCGCCAGCAGGTTCAGTACCGTCTCTTTACCCAAATAATGGTCGATACGGTAAACCTGGCACTCTTCGAAATACTCGCCCACCTGGTCATTAATTTCCCGGGAGGTTTCCAGTGAGGTACCGAGCGGTTTTTCCATCACCACCCGCGCGGGCTTGGCATTCAGCTTCGCTTCGCCCAGGCCTTTGCAGATAGCGCCGAACGTGCTTGGCGGCATCGCGAAGTAGTTAATGGTGACGCGGTTTTCCTGATCCAGCATATCGCCCAGACGCGTAAAACCGCTGGTATCGTTGACATCAAGATTACAGAAGTCTAGACGACCGCTCAGGGTATCCCATAAACCTTCGTCGATTTTCTCTTTCATGAAGGTTTCTAACGCTTCACGCACAACTTTGGTATAAGCGTCTTTATCCCAATCAGCGCGACCGACGCCGATGATGCGGGTTTCAGGGTTAATCTGGCCAGCTTTTTCAAGCTGATACAGGGAAGGCAACAGTTTACGGCGCGCGAGGTCACCTTTCGCGCCGAAAATGACCAGATCGCATGCCTGGGCCGTTTGCGTTACCGCCATGTCATTCTCCTCAGTTGATAGTCTGGTGCTTATGCCAGGCTAAATTTGTAATTTTCTTACGCTGCACTGTACTGTGTTTACGAATTTCCTGAAACCCTTGGCGGTGCTTTCCCGACGTTACCGCACATAGAGGAAAAGCGTTCGCCGACAAATTGGGCATCAGGCTAAGAATGTTCGTTGTTTCGTCTGGTTTTCAGTTAGTAAAATACGACTCTGATCATGTAATGAAAAAAAACGACATTTTTTCTCGTCATTCCTCACCGCTTCTGATTGCGGAGGGGTATATTCTTGCTAAAACGCCTGATGATTTCACCCATTAATGAAATCGTTTCCATTGATGAGCGCCTGTAAACAATGAACATGCTGGAAAAAATCCAGTCCCGACTGGAAAACCTTAGCAAATCTGAACGCAAAGTGGCGGAAGTCATTCTTGCCACACCGGCGCAGGCCATTCACTCAAGCATAGCGGCCCTCGCGCTGGAAGCCGGCGTCAGCGAGCCGACCGTAAACCGATTTTGCCGCAGCCTGGAAACCCGGGGGTTCCCCGATTTTAAACTGCACCTGGCGCAAAGTCTGGCACACGGTACCCTCTATGTTAACCGTAATGTCGATGAAGACGACAGCGTCGAATCCTATACGGCGAAAATTTTCGAATCGGCGATGGCCAGCCTCGATCAGGTACATCATGCGCTGGATATGTCCGCGGTCAACCGGGCAGTGGATCTACTTACCCAGGCGAAGAAAATTTCCTTCTTCGGCCTGGGGTCTTCAGCAGCCGTCGCGCATGACGCGATGAATAAATTTTTCCGTTTTAACGTCCCGGTCATCTACTCCGACGATATTGTCCTGCAGCGCATGAGCTGTATGAATTGTAACGATGATGACGTGGTGGTCATCATTTCACATACCGGACGCACCAAAAGCCTGGTTGAACTGGCGCAGTTAGCGCGTGAAAACGATGCCATGGTCATTGCCATCACTTCGGCCGGGACCCCGCTGGCGCGGGAGTCGACGCTGGCCATTACCCTGGATGTTCCGGAAGACACCGATATTTATATGCCGATGGTGTCGCGCCTGGCCCAGCTCACGGTGATTGATGTGCTGGCGACCGGCTTTACCCTGCGCCGTGGAGCAAAATTCAGAGATAACTTGAAGAGGGTCAAGGAAGCGCTGAAGGAATCGCGCTTTGATAAAGAACTACTCATTAGTAGTGATAAACAATAATAGTCATTATAAGTCAGAGACCAATTATGTCCCGGCAGCGTAGCAGTTCCGCCCGTTAGCGGATTTGGCGCTACCGAATCCATGTTCACGCAACACCAAAGTTGTTTCAGTCAACGGAGTATTACATGTCCAGAAGGCTTCGCAGAACCAAAATCGTAACGACCTTAGGCCCAGCAACTGACCGCGATAACAACCTCGAAAAAGTTATCGCCGCGGGCGCTAACGTCGTACGCATGAACTTCTCTCACGGTACCCCGGAAGATCACCAACTCCGCGCAGACAAAGTCCGTGAAATTGCAGCAAAACTGGGCCGTCACGTTGCGATTCTCGGCGACCTGCAGGGGCCGAAAATCCGCGTCTCTACCTTCAAAGAAGGCAAAATTTTCCTCAACATTGGCGACAAATTCCTGCTCGACGCCAACCTGGGCAAAGGCGAAGGCGATAAAGAAAAAGTCGGCATCGACTATAAAGGCCTGCCGGCGGACGTCGTTCCAGGCGATATCCTGCTGCTCGACGATGGACGCGTGCAGTTGAAGGTCCTGGAAGTACAGGGGATGAAAGTTTTCACCGAAGTTACCGTTGGTGGCCCGCTATCTAACAATAAAGGTATCAACAAACTCGGCGGCGGGCTGTCTGCAGAAGCGTTAACCGATAAAGACAAAGCCGATATCGTTACCGCCGCAAAAATTGGCGTTGATTACCTGGCGGTCTCCTTCCCGCGCTGCGGCGAAGACCTGAACTACGCTCGCCGTCTGGCCCGTGACGCTGGCTGCGATGCGAAAATCGTCGCTAAAGTCGAGCGTGCGGAAGCGGTCTGCGACCAGGACGCCATGGACGACGTTATTCTCGCCTCCGATGTGGTGATGGTAGCTCGCGGCGATCTCGGTGTGGAAATCGGCGATCCGGAATTGGTGGGTATCCAGAAGGCGCTGATCCGCCGCGCTCGCCAGCTTAATCGCTCGGTCATCACCGCCACGCAGATGATGGAATCAATGATTACCAATCCGATGCCGACCCGCGCGGAAGTCATGGACGTGGCGAACGCCGTACTGGACGGTACCGATGCCGTGATGCTCTCCGCAGAAACCGCTGCCGGCCAGTATCCGTCAGAAACCGTCGCCGCGATGGCGCGGGTGTGCCTGGGCGCGGAGAAGATCCCAAGTCTCAACGTTTCCAAACACCGTCTTGACGTCCAGTTCGACAATGTCGAAGAAGCGATTGCCATGTCGGCAATGTATGCGGCCAACCACCTGAAAGGTATTACCGCGATTATCACCATGACCGAGTCCGGCCGCACCGCGTTGATGACTTCACGTATCAGCTCCGGACTGCCAATTTTCGCCCTCTCCCGTCACGAGCGTACTCTGAACCTGACGGCGCTCTATCGTGGCGTGACTCCGGTTCATTTCGACAGCCATAACGACGGCGTTGCCGCCGCGCACGACGCGGTTAACCTGCTGCGTGATAAAGGCTATCTGGTCTCCGGCGACCTGGTGGTCGTCACCCAGGGCGACGTGATGAGCACCATCGGCAGCACCAACACCACCCGTATCCTGACCGTTGAGTAATCGCCTTCAGTGATGGGAAAGCCTCCTTACGGAGGCTTTTTTATGCTTGTTATCCTGGTAAATACAGGCATCACAACATGCCGGCGATGGTAGCATACGGAAATGTTTTGTAGGCCCGCGCAAGCGCAGCGCCGCCGGGCAATATCCGCGGATAAGGAGCTGCTTTTGCGCCGGATGGCGGCTGCGCCTTATCCGGCCTACGGTCTGGTGAATGCAGGCGCCGTAGCCCTGCTCAGCGCAGCATACAGCTTACTTCTTCGGAAACAGTTCGTTGCGCTTGTAAGGCTCGGTTTCGCCCGGCTTACGCGTCTTCAGCAGTTTCAGGATCCAGGTATACTGCTCAGGATGCGGCCTGACGAAAATCTCAACCTCTTCGTTCATACGGCGCGCAATCGTCGTGTCATCGGCTTCCAGCAGATCGTCCATCGGCGGGCGCACCAGCACCGTCAGGCGATGCGTTTTACCGTCATACACCGGGAACAGCGGCACTACACGCGCGCGGCAGACTTTCATCAAACGACCAATCGCCGGAAGAGTCGCTTTATAAGTCGCGAAGAAATCGACAAATTCGCTATGCTCGGCGCCGTGATCCTGGTCGGGCAGATAATAGCCCCAGTATCCCTGGCGAACCGATTGAATAAATGGCTTGATACCATCGTTACGCGCGTGCATCCGCCCGCCGAAACGACGGCGCACGGTGTTCCAGACATAGTCAAATACCGGATTCCCCTGGTTATGGAACATCGCCGCCATTTTTTGCCCGCCCGAAGCCATCAGCATCGCCGGAATATCCACGCCCCAGGCGTGCGGCACTAAAAAGATGACCTTTTCATTATTGCGGCGCATCTCGTCGATGATCTCTTTCCCCTGCCAGTCAACGCGGGACATCACGCGCTGCGGATCGCGCATGCCGAGTTCGGCCATCATCACCATCGCCTGCGGAGCCGACATATACATCGCATCAATGATCGCTTCACGCTCTTGCTCACTTTTTTCCGGGAAGCAGTACAACAGGTTAATCTGCGCCCGACGGCGCGAGCTCTTTGCCAGACGCCCAACGAAACGCCCCAGTTTGCCGAGAATAGGATCGCGGAAAGAGGGAGGGGTCAGCGCAATACCGGCGAAGGCGAAAACGCCTAACCACGCGCCCCAATAGCGCGGCAGTAAAAAAGATTTCTCAAATTTGGGGATAAACTCAATGTTATTTTTTTTCGTTTCCATGCCCGGTCCGCAGAAGGTCTGCTCAATCAATAAAGATAATGGCTTAGTTTAGCGATACGTCACTCATCGCACAAAAGAAAAAGCCGGCGCATTACGGGCGCCGGCTTTCTGTAATGATTATTCAGGCTAATCAAAGCGCAGTTGCGGGATAACCTCTTTGGCCTGCGCCAGATAATCGGCACGATCGGAACCGGTTAAGCCTTCGGTACGCGGCAGTTTCGCCGTCAGCGGGTTAACCGCCTGCTGGTTAATCCAGACTTCATAGTGCAGGTGCGGGCCAGTAGAACGCCCGGTATTGCCCGACAGCGCGATACGATCGCCGCGTTTCACTTTCTGCCCCGGTTTCACCAGCAGCTTGCGCAGGTGCATATAGCGGGTGGTATAGGTTCGGCCATGACGCACGGCAACATAGTAGCCTGCCGCGCCGCTGCGTTTCGCCACTACCACTTCACCATCGCCGACGGAAAGCACCGGCGTGCCCTGCGGCATAGCGAAGTCAACGCCGCGATGCGGCGCGACGCGCCCGGTCACTGGATTCAGGCGACGCGGGTTGAAGTTAGACGACACGCGGAACTGACGCGAGGTCGGGAAGCGCAGGAAGCCCTTCGCCAGGCCCGTACCGTTGCGATCGTAGAATTTGCCATCTTCGGCGCGGATCGCGTAATAGTCTTTGCCATCGGAACGTAAACGCACGCCTAACAGCTGGCTCTGCTCGCGCTTGCCATCAAGCATTTCACGCGACATCAGGACCGAGAATTCATCGCCTTTTTTCAGCTTACGGAAGTCCATCTGCCACTGCATCGCTTTGATGACCGCGCTGATTTCCGAGCTGGTAAGGCCAGCATCACGGGCGCTGGAGACGAAGCTGGCGCCAACGGTGCCTTTCAGGACGTTGTTGACCCAATCCCCTTTCTGCAGCTCGCTGCTCATTTTAAAACCATTGGCGACGCGGTTATAAGTACGCGTCTCACGGCGCGACATCTCCCACGTCAAGCTTTGTAGATCGCCATCAGCGGTTAGCGTCCAGGAGAGCTGTTGACCAATTTTAAGATTACGCAGCTCTTTATCAGCAGAGGAGAGTTGAGCGATATCGCCCATATCAATACCGTACTGATTAAGAATACTGCTCAGCGTATCGCCGGTAGAAACCACATATTCATGGCCGCCGGAGTCGCTATCGGATTTGTCATCGAGCTCATCCTGCGGGATAGCTTCTTCTTCCTGCGGCGCCTGATCGATGGGTTCGGAAGCTTCCGGCAGCAGAGAGCGGATTTCGCTTTTTTCCAGCTCAATCGTTCTGACTATCGGGGCTGATTCCGGGTGGTAGATGTAGGGCCGCCAGACGGCGACCGCTAACGTTAGAACGCTCAACGACCCCAGCATAACGCGATGGGGTCGTGGCAGATTGTTGAATGCCTGAGTGACAGCGCGGGCTATCTGTTGCACGTATTCACTTCCTCGTTAATCTCCTTTCAGGCAGCTTGAATACTGATGCCCCAACTGGCTCAGGAACTGAGGGTAACTGTCTTTACCCAGCTTAATTCCGATTCCAAGTGGATCCAGGGTTCCCATGCGCACGGAGGTCCCCCTGGCAACAGCTTCGATGACCGCTGGCCTGAATTGTGGCTCAGCAAAAACGCAAGTCGCTTTTTGCTCAACCAACTGTGTTCTTATTTCGTGTAAACGCTGCGCACCAGGCTGGATTTCAGGGTTGACGGTAAAATGTCCCAATGAGGTCAAACCGTAATGTTTTTCGTAGTAGCCATAGGCATCATGAAAAACGAAATACCCCTTACCTTTCACCGGCGCCAGCTCGTTACTCACCTGTTTGTCGGTTGCGGCTAATTTTGCCTCAAATTCCTTCAGGTTGGCGTCAAGTTTGGCTCGACTCTGCGGCATAAGTTCCAATAATTTATCGTGGATTGCAACCGCTGAGAGCCGCGCTATCTCTGGGGAGAGCCACAGATGCATATTGTAAATGCCGTGATGGTGATCGCCGTCACTTTTTTCGCCATTAGCATGTTCGTGACCATGTTCGTCATCGTCATCATCCGTCCCTTTGATGAGCAACGGTTTCACCCCATCCAACTGGGCGATGGTGACCTTTTTCTGCTCCGCAATGCTTTGCGTTGACTTGTCCATGAATGCTTCCATTTCTGGACCAATCCATACCACTAAGTCTGCGTTCTGTAAGCGTTTTACATCTGACGGGCGTAGTGAATAATCATGCTCGGAAGCCCCGTCAGGCAATAACACCTGAGTCTCCGTCACGCCATCGGCGATAGCGGAAGCGATAAAGCCAAGGGGTTTCATGGAAGCGACGACGGCGGCATTAGCTACCGGGGCATGAGCGAACAAAAAAGCGGCGCTAAGTCCAGCGCAAAGAAGCGTATTTTTATGTAACATAATGCGACTAATCATCGTAATGAGCGAAAGTGATGTGATATTATAACATTCAATCGCTAGTGCAACCCCTAATTTGACATGACGAATCTTGTAACGCTGGAAAAAGTCGCGGTCGTCTACGGCCAGCGGCGCGTGTTGTCTGATATTTCGCTAACGCTAAAACCAGGCAAAATTTTAACGCTTCTTGGCCCGAACGGCGCCGGGAAATCGACGCTGGTGCGCGTAGTGCTCGGCCTGGTGACGCCGACCGAAGGTGCTATCCAGCGCGAGAAAAATCTGCGTATCGGCTACGTACCACAAAAACTGCATCTTGATGCGACCATGCCGCTGACGGTCAGCCGCTTTATGCGCCTGCGTCCAGGTACGCGCAAGCAGGATATTATGCCGGCGCTGCAGCGCGTGCAGGCCGGGCATCTTATCGATGCGCCAATGCAAAAACTCTCCGGCGGCGAAACCCAGCGCGTGTTGCTGGCGCGGGCCCTGTTAAATCAGCCACAACTGCTGGTGCTGGATGAACCTACCCAGGGCGTCGACGTTAATGGGCAGGTAGCGCTGTATGATTTAATTAATCAACTGCGTCAGGAGCTGAACTGCGCGGTCTTAATGGTTTCCCACGATCTCCACCTGGTGATGGCCAAAACCGATGAAGTGCTGTGCCTGAACCAGCATATTTGCTGCTCCGGAACTCCGGAAGTGGTCTCGATGCACCCGGAATTTATCTCCATGTTCGGCCCGCGCGGCGCGGAACAGCTGGGCATTTATCGTCACCAACATAATCACCGCCACGACCTGCAGGGGCGGATTGTACTGCGTCGGGGAAATGGTCGCTAATGATTGAATTACTGTTACCCGGCTGGCTAGCCGGCATGATGCTTGCCTGCGCGGCGGGCCCCCTGGGTTCGTTCGTGGTCTGGCGGAGAATGTCCTACTTTGGCGATACGCTGGCGCATGCTTCGCTGCTTGGGGTGGCGTTTGGGCTGCTGCTCAACGTGAATCCGTTTTATGCGGTTATCGTGGTCACGCTGCTGCTGGCGGGCGGCCTGGTGTGGCTGGAAAAACGCCCTCACCTGGCGGTCGATACCCTGCTGGGTATTATGGCCCACAGCGCGCTGTCGCTCGGTCTGGTGGTGGTGAGCCTGATGTCGAACGTGCGCGTCGACCTGATGGCCTATCTGTTTGGCGATCTATTAGCCGTTACTCCACAGGATTTAATCTCCATTGCATCAGGCGTAGTGGTGGTGGTCGCGATATTGCTCTGGCAGTGGCGTAACCTGCTGGCGATGACCATCAGCCCTGATTTAGCGTTTGTTGACGGCGTGAAGTTACAGCGGGTTAAGCTGCTGCTGATGCTGGTGACGGCATTGACTATCGGCGTGGCAATGAAATTCGTCGGCGCGCTGATCATCACTTCGCTGTTGATAATCCCGGCCGCTACCGCCCGCCGCTTTGCCCGCACGCCGGAACAGATGGCCGCGGTAGCCGTTGGCGTGGGTATGCTGGCGGTAACCGGGGGATTAACCTTCTCGGCGTTCTACGATACCCCAGCAGGGCCTTCGGTTGTGCTGTGCGCAGCGGCGCTGTTTGTTCTGAGTATGATGAAGAAAACGGCGAGTTGATTGAGAGGCTACCCGGTAGCGCAAAGCTACCGGGTTTCATCAGGGCATTTCCGGCGGGGTAATACCGAAGTGATTCCAGGCGCGCACCGTCGCCATTCGGCCACGCGGCGTGCGCTGCAGGAACCCCTGCTGAATTAAGTACGGCTCCAGCACGTCTTCAATGGTTTCCCGCTCCTCGCCGATAGCCGCCGCGAGGTTATCGAGGCCGACCGGACCACCGAAGAATTTATCGATCACCGCCAATAGCAGCTTGCGATCCATATAATCAAACCCTTCGGCATCCACGTTGAGCATATCCAGCGCCTGAGCGGCGATCTCAGCGGAGATAGTGCCATCGTGACGCACTTCGGCAAAGTCGCGCACCCGGCGCAGCAGGCGGTTGGCGATACGCGGCGTACCGCGCGCGCGACGGGCGACTTCCAGCGCCCCTTCTTCGCTCATCTCCAGCCCCATATGACGGGCGCTACGGCCAACAATGTGCTGCAGGTCCGGCACCTGATAAAACTCGAGGCGCTGTACGATACCAAAGCGGTCGCGCAGCGGCGAAGTCAATGAGCCGGCGCGGGTGGTGGCGCCAATCAGGGTAAACGGCGGCAGATCGATTTTAATCGAGCGCGCGGCCGGGCCTTCGCCAATCATGATATCCAGCTGGTAATCTTCCATCGCCGGATACAGCACCTCTTCCACTACCGGTGAAAGGCGGTGGATTTCATCAATAAACAGGACATCATGCGGCTCAAGGTTGGTCAGCATTGCCGCCAGGTCGCCAGCCTTTTCCAGCACCGGGCCGGAGGTGGTACGCAGATTCACGCCCATTTCGTTGGCAACGATATTGGCAAGCGTGGTTTTCCCCAACCCTGGCGGGCCAAAAATTAACAGGTGATCGAGCGCATCGCCACGCAGTTTCGCCGCCTGGATAAAGATCTCCATCTGCGAACGCACCTGCGGCTGGCCGACGTACTCTGCGAGCAATTTGGGGCGGATAGCGCGGTCAGCGGCCTCTTCGAAACCAATGCTGTCGCCTGATACCAGCCGATCTGCTTCAATCATCCCTTACCTCACAACGCCGCGCGCAGCGCTTCGCGGATTAGCGTTTCACTGTTAGCATCCGGACGGGCGATTTTGCTCACCATCCGGCTGGCCTCTTGTGGTTTATAGCCCAGCGCCACCAGCGCGGCAACCGCTTCTTGCTCCGCGTCGTCGGCAGTTGGGCCGGCAGGCGTGGTCAGCACCAGATCGGCGGCCGGAGTAAACAGGTCGCCATGCAGGCCTTTGAAGCGATCTTTCATCTCGACGATTAAACGCTCGGCAGTTTTCTTGCCGATACCCGGCAGTTTCACCAGCGAGGCGACTTCTTCACGCTCAACGGCGTTCACAAACTGCTGCGCCGACATGCCGGAAAGGATAGCCAGCGCCAGCTTCGGCCCGACGCCGTTGGTTTTGATAAGCTCTTTAAACAGGGTGCGTTCCTGCTTGTTGTTAAAACCGTACAGCAGCTGCGCGTCTTCGCGTACCACAAAATGGGTGAAGACGATGGCTTCCTGGCCGGCTTCCGGTAGCTCGTAGAAGCAGGTCATCGGCATATGGACTTCATAACCTACGCCCCCGGTTTCCAGTAATACCAGCGGGGGTTGCTTTTCGAGAATGATGCCTCTGAGTCTGCCTATCACGTAGCGCTCCTGAATAAAGGGCCGAAAGTTTAATGCGTTATCATAAAAAAAGGCTGGATGAATATCCAGCCTGATTTGTGATTATCGTAACCGCCCTCGCGCCAGATTGAGCCGGGTCTCGCTAATTTGAGCCAGGTTCTGGCTGAGGTGGCAATGGGTGATGGCGATGGCCAGCGCATCCGCCGCATCCGCCTGCGGATTTGCCGGAAGTTTCAACAAGGTACGCACCATATGCTGTACCTGGCTCTTTTCCGCGCTACCGATACCGACGACGGTTTGCTTAACCTGGCGAGCCGCGTACTCAAAAACCGGCAGGTCCTGGTTCGTCGCCGCGACAATCGCCACTCCGCGCGCCTGCCCAAGCTTCAACGCCGAATCGGCATTTTTCGCCATAAAGACCTGCTCGATAGCGAAATAGTCGGGCTGGAACTGGGTAATAATTTCGGTGACGCCGGCGTATATCAGCTTCAGCCGCGACGGCAGATCGTCTACTTTGGTGCGGATACATCCGCTGCCAAGGTAGCTCAACTGCCGTCCGACCTGGCGAATCACGCCATAACCGGTCACGCGTGACCCCGGGTCAATGCCGAGAATAATGGCCATCACGCGCCTCCAGTAATAACTCACCCGCAATACCGGCTACCGGCATCACAGCGTTGCGGCAACCTCATCGGAGATTTCGCCGTTATGATACACTTCCTGCACGTCGTCGCAGTCTTCCAGCATATCAATAAGACGCAGCAGCTTCGGCGCGGTTTCCGCATCCATATCCGCTTTAGTCGACGGGATCATTGAGACTTCAGCAGCATCGGCTTTCAGGCCTGCGGCTTCCAGCGCATCACGTACCGCGCCCATCTCTTCCCAGGCGGTGTAAACGTCAATGGCGCCGTCATCATAGGTGACAACGTCTTCAGCACCCGCTTCCAGCGCGGCTTCCATGATGGTGTCTTCGTCGCCTTTCTCGAAGGAGATCACGCCTTTTTTGCTGAACAGATAGGCCACAGAACCGTCGGTTCCGAGGTTACCACCGGTTTTGGTAAAGGCGTGGCGCACTTCGGCTACGGTACGGTTACGGTTGTCGCTCAGACATTCAACCATTACCGCGGTGCCGCCCGGGCCGTAACCTTCATAAATGATGGTTTCCATGTTCGCGTCTTCATCACCGCCGACGCCGCGCGCGATGGCGCGGTTCAGGGTGTCGCGAGTCATGTTGTTGGACAGCGCTTTATCTACCGCCGCGCGCAGACGCGGGTTGGATGCCGGATCGCCGCCGCCCAGACGCGCAGCGGTGACCAGCTCGCGAATGATTTTAGTAAAGATCTTACCGCGCTTGGCATCTTGCGCCGCTTTGCGGTGTTTGGTGTTGGCCCATTTACTATGACCTGCCATAAAAAACTCTCCAAAAAAGCCGTCTTCCCGCGGCAAACGCCGCGGGAAGTTACCCGGCGTTAATTACAAATTCTTCAATCGCCTGCCGGTTGCTCCACGATTTAGTTAGCGCGGCGGCATCCGACGCGCTAACCCAGCGGTAATCCAGATGTTCAGTGAAAACAATCTGGCGCTCATGGGGCAGCGCAAGACGGAACCAGAATTCCGTATTGCGCTCGACGCCCGGCGCATAGCGATGACGTAAGTGAGAAAATATCTCGAACTCCACCGTACGCTGACAGTCAATTAAGGCCAGTTGCTCGCGAGCAACATCAATGGCGACCTCTTCCTTTACTTCGCGCGCGGCGGCCTGCAACGCGGTTTCCCCCTCTTCCAGGCTGCCGGTAACCGACTGCCAGAAAGCGGGATCGTCGCGTCGCTGCAACATCAGCACCCGCTTCGTATCTTCGGCGTAAATCACCACCAGAACGGAGACGGGCAGCTTGAATGACATCTTAGTTGTTCTCCGGAGACTCTTTTGCCTCTTTCGCCACAACCTGAATCCCCAGTTCGCCTAACGCGGCAGGATTCGCGAAGCTCGGCGCTTCGGTCATCAGGCACGCGGCAGCCGTGGTTTTCGGGAAGGCGATAACGTCACGGATGTTATCGGTACCGGTCAGCAGCATGGTCAGGCGATCGAGGCCAAACGCCAGGCCGGCGTGCGGCGGGGTACCGTATTTCAGCGCATCCAGCAGGAAGCCGAATTTTTCACGCTGTTCTTGTTCGTTAATGCCCAGAATACCAAACACGGTTTGCTGCATTTCACCGCTGTGGATACGCACCGAACCACCACCGACTTCGTAGCCATTGATGACCATGTCGTAGGCGTTAGCCACAGCATCTTCCGGCGCGGCTTTCAGCTCAGCGGCGGTCATATCTTTCGGCGAGGTGAACGGGTGGTGCATCGCGGTCAGGCCGCCTTCACCGTCGTCTTCGAACATTGGGAAGTCGATAACCCACAGCGGCGCCCATTTGTTCTCGTCGGTGAGATTCAGGTCTTTGCCCAGCTTCAGACGCAGCGCGCCGAGGGCATCAGCAACCACTTTCTTGTTGTCAGCGCCGAAGAAGATCATGTCGCCGTCTTGCGCGCCGGTGCGCTCAAGGATAGCTTCCACGATTTCGGCGTTGAGGAATTTCGCCACCGGGCTATTGATGCCTTCAAGGCCCTTCGCACGCTCGGTCACTTTAATATAGGCCAACCCTTTCGCACCGTAGATCTGCACGAATTTGCCGTATTCATCAATCTGTTTACGGGTCAGCGCCGCACCGCCCGGTACGCGTAAGGCAGCAACGCGGCCTTTGGCGTCGTTAGCCGGGCCGGAGAAGACGGCGAATTCTACTGCTTTCACCAGATCGGCTACGTCTACCAGTTCCATCGGGTTACGCAGGTCCGGTTTATCGGAACCGTAACGACGCTCCGCTTCGGCAAAGGTCATCACCGGGAATTGACCGAGGTCTACGCCCTTCACGTCCTGCCACAGCTTACGTACCAGATCTTCCATCACTTCACGCACCTGCGGTGCGGTCATGAACGAAGTTTCAACATCAATCTGGGTAAATTCAGGCTGACGGTCGGCACGCAGGTCTTCGTCGCGGAAGCATTTGACTATCTGATAGTAACGATCGAATCCGGACATCATCAGTAGCTGTTTGAACAGCTGCGGAGACTGCGGCAGCGCGTAGAATTTACCTTTATGGACGCGCGACGGCACCAGATAGTCACGCGCGCCTTCCGGCGTAGCTTTGGTCAGCATCGGGGTTTCGATATCGAGGAACCCGTGATCGTCCATGAAGCGGCGCACGAAGCTGGTGATTTTGGCGCGGGTTTTCAGGCGCTGAGCCATTTCCGGACGACGCAGGTCAAGATAGCGGTATTTCAGGCGCGCTTCTTCGGTGTTGACGTGGTTGGAGTCCAGCGGCAGCGCTTCCGCGCGGTTGATGATGGTCAGGTCAGACGCCAGCACTTCGATTTCGCCGGTGGCCATCTCGCGGTTAACGTTGCGCTCTTCACGCGCGCGCACGGTGCCGGTGATTTGGATGCAGAACTCATTACGCAGTTCGGAAGCCAGTTTTAATGCATCCGCACGATCCGGATCGAAAAACACCTGCACGATGCCTTCACGGTCGCGCATATCGATGAAGATAAGGCTACCGAGATCACGACGACGGTTGACCCAACCACACAGGGTCACTTGCTGCCCCACGTGGGACTGACGTAGCTGTCCGCAATATTCTGTACGCATGAGATATCCCTTAACTTAGCCGCAGGCGGATGTTGCCTGCCTTGCAGGCGACGAGGTCGCAGCTTTGCTGAATGTCACTACTGAATGAAAAAAGGCGGCTATTATACTGGAAATTCTGTCTGACGATAAGCCCGACGCAGTTTGTACGCTGCTTTGCTGCGCGCTTATTGCTTGTGCTCACATAAATTAACAAAATTTGTTACCCTTGAGCTGAATTAGCAACGGTATTGTAGCGGCCTGACAAGAGAACAAGATACGGGGATACCATGTTAGAACTCAATGCGAAAAAGACCGCGCTGGTCATTATTGACCTGCAAGAAGGCATTTTACCTTTTGCCGGCGGTCCGCACCGCGCCGACGAGGTGGTGACGCGCGCGGCAAAGCTGGCTGAAAAATGTCGTCAACAGGGTTCGCCCGTCATCATGGTTCGAGTGGGCTGGTCCGCCGATTTCGCCGAAGCGTTAAAACAGCCGGTAGATGCCCAGACTGGCGCCGTAAAATTACCTGAAAACTGGTGGGTCTATCCGCCGGCACTCGGCAAACAGGATAGCGATATCGAAGTCACGAAACGCCAGTGGGGCGCGTTCTACGGCACCGATCTTGAACTGCAGCTTCGCCGCCGCGGTATCGACACCATTATTCTTTGCGGTATCTCCACCAATATCGGCGTGGAATCCACCGCCCGCAATGCCTGGGAACTGGGGTTCAGTCTGGTCATCGCCGAGGATGCATGCAGCGCCGCCTCCGCCGAACAGCATCAGGGCAGTATGACCCATATCTTCCCGCGCATCGCCCGCGTGCGCAGCACTGAGGACATTCTCACCGCCTTATGATTTATATCGGGCTCCCGCAATGGTCGCACCCTAAATGGGTGCGCCTTGGCATCACCGGCCTTGAAGAGTATGCCCGCCATTTTAACTGCGTGGAGGGTAATACCACCCTGTATGCCTTACCAAAGGCCGAGATTGTCGATCGCTGGTATCAACAAACTCACGATGATTTTCGGTTCTGTTTTAAATTCCCGGCCACGATTTCGCATCAGGCGGCGCTGCGCGACTGCGACGACTTAAGCCACGAATTTTTTACTCGTCTGGCGCCGCTGGAATCGCGCATCGGCCAGTACTGGCTTCAGTTGCCCGCCACCTTCGGGCCACGAGACCTCCCTGCCCTGTGGCAGTTTCTCGATACGCTACCGAAAAACTTCACCTACGGCGTTGAAGTTCGCCATCCTGAGTTTTTCGCCAAAGGCGATGCTGAACAACAGCTTAATCGTGGCTTGCACCAGCGCAACGCCAACCGCGTGATCCTCGATAGCCGCCCGGTACATAGCGCCGTCGCGCGCAACCCGGCGATGATTGACGCGCAAAAAAAGAAACCCAAAGTTCCGGTTCACGCGGTCATGACCGCGGAGCAGCCGATGGTGCGTTTTATCGGCAGCGACGATATGGCGCAGAATCGCGAATTATTTCGCGTCTGGTTACAGACGCTGACAAAGTGGCATCAGTCAGCCACGCCATGGCTGTTTCTACATACCCCGGATATCGCCCAGGCGCCTGAACTGGTGGATACGCTATGGGAAGATTTACGTGCGGTGCTGCCGGGCGTCGGCGCCGCGCCGTCAATTCCGCAGCAATCCTCGCTTTTCTGATATCCTGCTATGATAGTCGGAGCCACCTGACATAATTAAAGGGAGTTTTGGGTATGGTCAGCGCGCTGTATGCGGTTTTGGGTGCGTTATTGTTAATCAAGTTTTCCTTCGACGTGGTACGTCTGCGCATGCAGTATCGCGTCGGCTATGGCGACGGTGGTTTTAGTGAACTACAGGTCGCTATTCGCGTTCATGGCAATGCGGTGGAATACGTCCCCATTGGGCTCATTCTGCTGTTGTTCATGGAAATGAACGGCGCGCTAACCTGGATGGTGCACGTTTGCGGTATTTTGCTGATTGCCGGACGCCTGATGCACTCGTACGGTTTCCATCATCGCCTGTTCCGCTGGCGGCGTTCCGGAATGAGCGCCACCTGGTGCTCGCTGTTGCTGATGGTGCTGGCTAACCTGTGGTATATGCCCTGGGAGTTGGTTTTCTCCCTGCGTTAGCGCACAATACGCCGTTTTCGTTTTTTCGGGTTTAACGTTATGTCTCACCGCGACACGCTTTTTTCCGCGCCGATCGCCAGTCTCGGCGACTGGACCTTTGATGAACGGGTAGCCGAAGTCTTCCCGGATATGATCCAGCGCTCCGTTCCTGGTTACTCCAATATTATTTCGATGATCGGCATGCTGGCTGAGCGTTTTGTTCAGCCAAACACTCAGGTTTACGATCTTGGCTGCTCGCTCGGCGCCGCGACGCTTTCCGTGCGTCGCAATATCGCGCATCCGGGATGCAAAATTATCGCCATTGATAACTCCCCGGCGATGGTAGAACGCTGCCGTCGTCATATTGATGCCTATAAAGCGCCGACGCCGGTTGAGGTTATTGAGGGCGATATTCGCCATATCGCCATTGAAAATGCCTCCATGGTCGTGCTGAACTTCACTATTCAGTTCCTCGAGCCGAGCGAACGTCAGGCGATCCTGGATAAAGTCTATCAAGGGCTCAATCCGGGCGGCGCGCTGGTGCTTTCCGAAAAATTCAGCTTTGAAGATGCCAACGTCGGCGAACTGCTGTTTAACATGCACCATGACTTCAAACGCGCCAATGGCTATAGCGAACTGGAAATCAGCCAGAAGCGCAGCATGCTGGAAAACGTCATGCTGACGGATTCAGTGGAAACCCACAAAGCGCGACTGCGCCAGGCGGGGTTTGAACATGCCGAACTGTGGTTCCAGTGCTTTAACTTTGGTTCATTGGTGGCGGTTAAATCCGAGGAACGGGCATGATCGACTTCAGTAATTTTTATCAGTTGATCGCGAAAGGGCCGCTCTCCCACTGGCTGGAAACGCTGCCCGCTCAGGTCGCGGCCTGGCAACGCGAAGCGCTGCACGGCAAGTTTCGCGAATGGGAACGCGCCGTTGAGTTTCTGCCCGAGCTGGCGCCCTGGCGTCTCGATCTATTGCATAGCGTCACGGCGGAAAGCGAAACGCCACTCAGCGAAGGCCACCAGCTGCGAATTGAGAATCTGCTGCGAAACCTGATGCCGTGGCGTAAAGGCCCTTATTCGCTGTATGGCATTAATATCGATACCGAATGGCGTTCCGACCTGAAATGGGAACGCGTGCTGCCGCATCTTTCCGATCTCACCGGTCGTACTATCCTCGATGTCGGCTGCGGCAGTGGTTATCACATGTGGCGGATGATTGGCGCCGGCGCGCATCTGGCGGTCGGTATCGACCCAACGCAGCTGTTCTTATGCCAGTTTGAAGCGGTACGCAAACTCATCGGCAACGATCAGCGCGCGCACCTGCTGCCGCTAGGCATCGAACAACTGCCGGCGCTGGAAGCCTTTGATACCGTCTTTTCGATGGGTGTGCTCTATCACCGCCGTTCCCCGCTGGATCATCTGTGGCAGCTCAAAGATCAGTTAGCCCCCGGCGGCGAGCTGGTACTGGAGACGCTGGTCATTGAAGGTGATGAGAACACCGTGCTGGTGCCCGGCGACCGCTACGCGCAAATGCGTAACGTTTATTTCATTCCTTCCGCCGCCGCGCTAAAACAGTGGCTGGAGAAGTGCGGATTCATCGATGTGCGCATTGTTGATACCTGCGTCACCACCAGCGAAGAGCAGCGCCGCACCGAATGGATGACGACGGAATCACTCGCCGACTTCCTCGATCCACATGACAGCAGCAAAACGCTGGAAGGTTATCCCGCGCCGCTGCGCGCGGTGATCGTCGCCACTAAACCAGAGACGCAGCAGTCACTGGCGAAAAAAGCAGCCGCGGCCAGAGCGTAATTGACCTCGAGCGACTACTGACGCTCGCGGGATAAAAAAAGGCCCCTGTTGAAATTGCAGGGGCCTGGTACGGGCAATCATCATATTGGGCGACATGATGTGCAGCAAAAAACGGTTAGCTTCGCGGGCTAATCCCGCGCGGCTGAAATAATTTGTTTCATTTCCGCCACCGCCTCGCCGTTAACGGCATAGCGGCAATATTCATCGGCATCTGCGTCGGTGGACATCGATAACCCCGGATTACGAAAGCGCATCGGCGATGGCAACCACTGCCCCGCTGAGCTATGCACCTCTTTGAGGCCTGCCTGCAGAAACTTTTGCAGATTGGCAGCCCGCACTCCCGCTCCGGCCATAATGATTGGAGTATCGCCCAGCGCAATTAGTTCCATAATTTTTGCAAGACCTTGCTCCGCCGTTGGCCGTTGTCCAGAAGTGAGGATACGCGCAACCCCCAGTTCAGCAAGCGAATGCCATGCCTGACGCGGGTCGGCGCACATATCAAAGGCCCGGTGGAAGGTCACCGCCAGCGGCCCCGCCGCCGCCATAATTTTTTGCATGCGGGGGATATCCACCTGGCCGTCAGCATCGAGTACGCCGATCACCAGACCAGCAAAACCCAGATCTCTGACCGTCGCTACATCATCCAGCATGGCGGCAAACTCGCCGTCGGTGTAACAAAAATCGCCGCCGCGCGGACGGATAATCGGATGAACCGGAATCGAGATATTGTTTCGCACCGAACGCAGCACGCCCAACGACGGCGTTAACCCGCCCTCCTGCGGCGCGGCGCAAAGTTCAATGCGATCGGCGCCGCAACGCTGCGCCTCCAGCGCGCATTCCATGCTATAGCAGCAAACTTCCAGTAACATCGATTCCTTCTCCATTTTCATCACGGGCAACACAGCATGTCACGATTTTTCCCCGCAGACGCCGCGCGGCTTCACACTGTTAAGTATCGGATCGCTCGCTGGCGACGATTTGCTCGATCGACCAGGGGTGGAATTTAATGGTCACTTTGCCGTCCGTGACCGCCAGCGTCGGGTTCGGCAAACGTTCACGCTCCCCTTTCGGCGAACTGGTTTTCACGAAAATCCCCGGCTGGCTGAGTCCATCATCGGAAAGCAAGGCCAGGGCGCGAGCGTTGAGGGTTTCCGGGTCACCCGGCAGAACGATTTCGATATGTTCCCAGCCTTCGTGCGGGTAACGTTTTTCACCCGGCCAGGGCAACTCCACAACCGTAAAACGCCAGTGGGCGACACAGATAGGATCGGCAAGCTTAAATAAGCAAATGGGGCGGCCATTAATGATATTTTCCGATAGTAACGTGCCGCAACGCTCCAGCCCCTGCCGCCAGCGCTCCGCCGTCGTATTTTGATGACAACGCAGCGAAATATGGTCGGCGTCCAGCGGCGCAAGCTCCAATCCCAACCGTTCGGCCAGCGCTTGCAGCGCATCGCTAAAACGCGGTAAATCCGCCGAAATATCATTCAGTTCATCAATTTGCTGCCAGTTCGCCATCTTGCGCCTCGGTGATCGCTAAAAAGGCTAATTTATCCTGTTTCACCGCCCCGACCAACCGCCAATCCGTGCGCCGAAACAACGAATGGTTATTGATTAAGCGTGCTGCCCGGCAACTTACGTGTGGTGCTGACGACGGGGCGCAAATGCAGTATACTCCCGCCTTAATTTGTCCATGTTCCGGCGCCGCCCCACAGGGGTTCTCGCGCCTTAAAAGTAAGGTATTCCGGTGAATATTCAGGCTCTTCTCTCAGAAAAAGTCAGCCAGGCCCTGATCGCGGCAGGCGCGCCTGCCGATTGCGAACCTCAGGTCCGCCAGTCAGCAAAAGTTCAGTTCGGCGACTATCAGGCCAATGGCGTGATGGCGGTGGCCAAAAAACTGGGCATGGCGCCGCGACAACTTGCAGAGCAGGTACTGTCTCATCTCGATCTGAACGGCATTGCCAATAAAGTCGAAATCGCCGGACCGGGCTTTATCAATATTTTCCTCGATCCAGCCTTCCTGGCGGACAACGTCAATCTCGCGCTTCAGTCCGAGCGCCTGGGCGTGGCGAAACCACAGCCGCAGACCATCGTTGTTGACTACTCCGCGCCGAACGTGGCGAAAGAGATGCACGTCGGCCATCTGCGTTCAACCATCATCGGCGATGCCTCGGTACGTACTCTGGAATTCCTCGGCCATCGCGTTATCCGCGCCAACCACGTCGGTGACTGGGGTACCCAGTTCGGGATGCTGATCGCTTATCTGGAAAAGCAGCAGCAGGAAAACGCCGGCGAAATGGCGCTGGCCGACCTCGAAGGTTTCTACCGCGAAGCGAAAAAACACTATGACGAAGACGAAGCGTTCGCCGAGCGCGCGCGTAGCTACGTGGTTAAGCTGCAGGGCGGCGACGAGTACTTCCTGCAGATGTGGCGTAAACTGGTCGACATCACCATGTCGCAAAACCAGATCACCTACGATCGCCTGAATGTCACCCTGACCCGCGATGATGTGATGGGTGAAAGCCTGTACAACCCGATGCTGCCGGGGATCGTTGCCGATCTGAAAGCAAAAGGCATGGCCGTCGAGAGCGAAGGCGCGACCGTGGTCTTCCTTGATGAATACAAAAACAAAGAAGGCGAACCGATGGGCGTCATCATCCAGAAAAAGGATGGCGGCTACCTCTACACGACTACCGATATCGCCTGCGCAAAATACCGTTATGAAACGCTGCATGCCGACCGCGTGCTCTACTACATCGACTCTCGTCAGCATCAGCATCTGATGCAGGCATGGACTATCGTCCGTAAAGCCGGCTATGTACCGGAATCCGTACCGCTGGAACATCACATGTTCGGCATGATGCTAGGTAAAGACGGTAAACCATTCAAAACACGCGCCGGCGGTACCGTCAAACTGGCCGATCTGCTGGACGAAGCGCTGGAGCGCGCACGCCGCCTGGTGGCCGAGAAGAACCCGGATATGCCGGCCGATGAGCTGGAAAAACTGGCCAATGCGGTGGGTATCGGCGCGGTGAAATATGCCGATCTGTCGAAAAACCGCACTACCGATTACATTTTCGACTGGGACAACATGCTGGCGTTCGAAGGTAATACCGCGCCTTACATGCAGTATGCCTATACCCGTGTGCTGTCGGTGTTCCGTAAAGCCGGTATCGACGAAAGCGCGCTGGCTGCCGCGCCGGTAGTTATTAGTGAAGATCGCGAAGCGCAGTTGGCTGCCCGCCTGCTGCAGTTCGAAGAAACGCTGGCCGTCGTCGCCCGTGAAGGTACTCCGCACGTAATGTGCGCCTACCTGTACGATCTGGCCGGTCTGTTCTCTGGTTTCTACGAACACTGCCCGATCCTCAGCGCCGAAAGCGAAGAGGCCCGTAATAGCCGCCTGAAACTGGCGCTGCTCACGGCGAAGACGCTGAAGTTGGGCCTCGATACTCTGGGTATTGAGACCGTAGAGCGGATGTAAAAAACAAACCCGGTGAAAGCCGGGTTTGTTTTATTAGTCGCCCCGGTACGCGCAACGCGGCCGGGGAATCTATGCCGCTATCAGAAATATTTGCGCAGATACTCCGTCAGACAAAGAATCGCCATCGCCTGGCCGTACGGCATAGAGGTGAGCGGAATTTGCCGGTAAAAATCGAGATCGGAGCCCATCCCGGTACCAAACGAGGTTTGCAGCAGTTCCCCCTCTGGTGAAATATTTCGCACAATCCCGCGTATCGCCTTTTCGGCAACCTCGGTGTACTCCGCCCCGACATAACGCTTACGTATCGCTTTCAGGATGCCGTAAGCGAAGCCCGCCGTCGCCGACGCTTCAAGATAGGAATGCGGATCGTCGAGCAGGGTATGCCAGAGCCCACTCTCATCCTGACATTTCGCTAACGCGGCAATTTGCGCATTCAGTACCTGTAGCAGATAGCGGCGCACCGCACTCCCCTCTGGCAAATCCACCAGCTCAAGGAAGTCAGGGATCACGATAGTGAGCCAGCTGTTACCTCGCGCCCAGCGCGCACGCGCAAAGTTGTGCCGACCGTCGTAATTCCAGCCGTGGAACCACAGGCCTGTCTCTTTGTCCATCAGGTTCTGTACATGCAGCAAGAACTGATAGGTTGCTTCTTCAATGTATTGCGGACGATTTAGTAATTTACCGATTTTGGCTAGCGGCAGCACCGTCATCATTAGCGTGTCATCCCACATCTGCTGATGGTTCTCTTCCGCCAGGGTAATGTGCTGCATGCCTCCCTGCTCGGTGCGCGGCATCTCATGCATCGCCCACTCGGCCCAGCCATCGAGCCACGGTAGATACTCCTGGCGCCCGGTCTCTTCATAGCGATAAGCCAGCGTCAGAAACGGCGCCATGGTATTAACGTTTTTGGTGGTTGCACCTTCGGCGAAGCGATCGGCGAACCAGCCGTCAATGATATCGCGCATCGCGGTATCGCCGGTTTGTTGATAATACTGGTAGATGCCGTACAGCCCAACGCCGTGGGTCCACTCCCAACCGGCCCAACCTTTGGTATCGATGACTCGCCCATCGTCCAGCCGAAGTAAAAACTGCCCGTTGTCATCCTTAATATTCACCAGGTTTTGCGTCACATTACGGATCAATGCCTGCAGCTCACTGCGAGCGATAAAGCGCTCAGGCTGACGCAGTAATGGGCTATGTTTGACCGGCCAAACTTTCATGTTCTTAACCTCTGGTATATGTCGAATTCAAAGTGCCGCCCTGATTCAGCGCCGGGGCGGCAGGTTTATTGCGATTCAGGTAGCCAATGTTGTTATTACCCCACAGGCAGTCGTAAGGCATCCCCGCCAGCAGCTCAACCACCGCGCGGTTTTCGGCAGTCGTCTGCTCGGGCTGTGCGTAACCGATATCACGCATCACCATCGTCTCGGCGCGGAGCACGCTGTGCGTATGCAGATTGAGTTTAAAGCGCAGGGAGACCAGGAAGCCGCAGGCCAGCACCACCAACGTACCGACGCTAAGGATCAACAGAATGGTATGACTGACGCCTGCCGGCTGAATTTTTTGCCCGGAGACAAAGCCCGATAGTTGCATGATAATGCCAACCAGCATCACCGCCCCCGCCTGCGACGCTTTGCGGGTCAGCGTCATAATACCGGCGAAAATGCCCTCCCGACGCTGGCCGGTAATGACTTCGTCGACATCGGCAATATAGGTGTAAGTATTCCACGGCACGTAGTTAATGCCGCCGCGTCCCAGACCCGCGATAGCGGAAATGAGCAGTAATAATGAATAGACGTCGCTTAGCCCCGCGTAATAGAGCACCGCATAAGAGAGAGAGCTCAAACCAAACAGCACCACTACCATGCGATATGAAGGCGCCGGGCCAAAGCGAATGCAGAGCGGGATCATGGCGATAACCGCGATGAACTGGAAGATAGCCATCGTGCCGAGTAAGTTAGAGGCGACAGAAGCGTCCTGCATCAGCACAAAGACCACGTAATAGGTAAACACGGCGTTGAACACGTCCTGAGCGATATAACCGCCCAGATACATACCAAGATGTTGGCGGAAGATTTTAATTCGCAGCGTAGAGCTGAGCTCAATAAACAGGCGATTAAGACTCTGCGCGAGCGTTAAGTTGCGCTTTTCTTCTTCCGCGCGTAACGCTGCTTCAGACCACGCTTCCCGCGGACGTTCCCAGGTGAAAAACCAGACGAAGGTCAGCATTAGCGCGCACAGGACCGAAAAGACCAGGCTCGCGTAAAAAAATGAGCTGGCGTTATCTTTACCCAGTTGGGTGAGCAGGATCCCCGGTAAAAACGAGGCTAATATCGCCGACATTTGCGCCATGGAAATGCGCGCGCCGGAAAATTTGGTCTTCTGTTTGAAATCATCGGTCATCTCCGGCACCAGCGTCTCGTAGGGCACCAGAATCATGGTATAGACAATATCAAACAGCAGATAAGTTGCGAGGTAGTACCAGAACCCCATATCGCCTACCCACATCATTGAGTAGCTAAAAACGCAGGGAATACCGAGCAAAATAAAAAATTTGCGTCTGCCGAACCGCTTACCCAGCCAGGTAGAGCCAAAGTTATCGGTTAAGAAGCCCATCAGCGGGCTGACGACCGCGTCGAGCACGCGCGCGGTGGCGAAAATGAGCGTCGCCTCAATGGGCGATAGCCCGCAGAAGGTGGTGTAAAAATAGAGTAGCCATGCTGCGGTCAGCGCGGTGGTTCCCGCGCCGAGAAAATCGCCGGAACCATAGGCGAGATAATTAGCCAAACCGATTTTTCGTGTTTTCATCGCCGTAAATCCTGTCTCTTTTTATTAGATAACTTCGGTCTTACCACGGGCTATACCGAAGTTTTGCGGATACATGGCTACAGTAAGATCATGAAAACCGGCTTACCTTTGCGTTTTTGCCAGTACCAATCATTCAGTGGCAAAAAAACAAAGGGGCGGGCAACATGCGTCACCGATTTATAAAACAGCGTTTCTTTTAAAGCAAAAGAGAGAATCATTTTTGCGAGTCGGCTGCCAGAATCTGATACCACACGATCAGAAAAAGGCGTTTTTAACCGCGCGAATAACCCTTGTGGAAAAATGGAATTAGGAGTAAAGAAGGAAGAAAGGTCCCGTTGCGTATCTCAAGGAGGCTAGATGCCCTACTCTCATCTGTTAGTCGCCGTCGCCCCAACGCCGGAAAGCCGCATGTTGGTTAATAAAGCGGTGTCTATCGCACGTCCGTCCAATGCGCAGGTCAGCCTGATTACGCTGGCGACAGATCCGGAAATGTATAATCAGTTCGCCGCGCCGATGATGGAAAATTTGCGAGAGATAATGCAGGAGGAGACCCGTAGTTTTCTTAATGAACTCGCCTCCCAGGCGGACTACCCTATCAGCAAAATGACCATCGCCAGCGGCGAACTTTGCCACCACGTGAAGGATTTTTGCCTTCAGCATCACGTCGACCTGGTCATCTGCGGCAACCATAACCAGAGCCTGTTTTCCCGCGCTACCTGTTCAGCGAAGAATATCGTCGGCAGCAGCGGAGTCGATGTGCTGTTGGTATCCCTGGAATAAGCTGATGCCGAAGCATCAGCCGTTTTGACTACGCGGAGGGAGTAACTACGGTTGGCTGCTGGCAGCTATCTTCAGGCGACTTTACCCGCTTTAGATCGGCAACGAACTGTGCCTGCCAGTTATCAATATCATTACTCTCGATCGCCTTGAGCATTTTGCCATGGCGAATAATTCGCTCGGCAAGCGGCATCGTTAGCGCGCGATCCAGCGCCGCCGCCACTTCATCGCGATCGTAGGGGTTGACGATGAGCGCGGAAGTCAGTTCATTAGCCGCGCCAGCGAACTGCGATAGCACCAACACCCCAGGGTTTTCAGGGTCCTGCGCGGCGACAAACTCCTTGGCCACGAGGTTCATGCCGTCGCGTAGCGGTGTGACCAGGCCCACGTCGGAATAACGAAATACCTTCATGAGCAGTTTGCGATCGAAGTGCTGATTCAGATAATACAGCGGCGTCCACCCCAATTGACCATAGTGGCCGTTGATGCGTCCCGCGGCGGTTTCCAGTTGGTGGCGGATATCCTGATAAGCCTGTACATCACCCCGCGAAGTGGGAGCTATCTGGGTATAGCGAATTTTCCCACGATGCTGGGGGTAGTTTTCCAGCAGCGCTTCGTAAGCCTGAAAACGCTCCGGCAGCCCCTTGGAGTAATCCAGGCGCTCAACGGAAAAAATATTCTTCACCCCTTTCAGTTCAGCTTTCAACTGAGCCAGCTTCGGCGGCAGCGGCCCGCTGGCGCTGCGCGCGACTTCCTGAGGTTCGATGCTTATTGGATAGACCGCAGTACGGAACGTCTTACCCCAGGCACGGTATTGCTGGTGACCCACTTCGCACAAGGTAGTTTGTTGGGCGACGCAATCAACAAACGCCTGCCGGTCGTTTTCGGTTTGAAAGCCCAAAAGGTCATAATCACACAGCTGCTCAAGTAGTTCGGCATGCGGGGGCAACGCATTGAATATTTCAGGCGTTGGAAACGGAATATGTAAGAAGAAACCAATGCGGTTCTTCACACCGTTTTTGCGTAATTCGCTGGCAAATGGCAACAGATGATAATCATGAACCCATACCATATCGTCATCGGCTAGCAGCGGCAGCAGCTTTTGCGCCACAGCGGCGTTAACCCGCAGATACCCCTCCCACGCCGGACGCTGAAAATTGACTAAGTCGAGACGATAGTGAAATGCGGGCCATAGCACCGCATTGGAAAACTGATTGTAGTAGAGCTCGTGATCTTCTTCGCTAAGGTTGAATGAGGCCCACGAAATATCCCCTTTACTCACCTTCTTCAACGGCTGGCTATCATCACCGATTTCCCCACTCCAACCAAACCACGTGCCGCCGCTCGCTTTCAGCGCACCTAAAATACCCACCGCCAGGCCGCCTGCGCTGGCCTTTTTATCATTTGGCGTTGCAATACGGTTAGATACTACGACTAAACGACTCATGGTCATCCCTCCCGTTAGTGAATACATCCAGGCTTTGCATATTGCCGACAACATGGCGTAACCACTGATGTACGGCGGCAACATTCGCCAGCCGCCAGCGCGCCTGTGTGTCGCCTTGTCCAACTTTAATCGATACTCCGCCTAATTGATTAACCATAGTAAAACCCGCCTCATCAGTCAGGTCATCGCCGATAAATACCGGCTTTCGTCCCGCAAAAGGCGCTTCCCGCATAAATGCGGCGATTGCTTCACCTTTGTTAATGCCACGTGGTTTGATCTCAACGACACACTTCCCTTGCTGAATGGCCAGAATCGGATAACGCTGCACGATATCCTGCGCCAGCGCCAGGATGGCGCTCTGGTGTTGTGGTGCCTGACGGTAATGCAGCGCAAAAGCGATGCCTTTATCCTCCAGTTCACTGCCAGGCAGCGCCTGTAGCGCCGAAGTTAATGCTTCGCCGACCTCACGGCTCAATGCCGGCGGCAGTGATACATCGTGCCTTTTTCCATTGATATCGCGGCGTTCAGCCCCGTGGACGCCGGCAAGCGGCAGTCGCCAGTGACGGGTTAGTTCATCAAGCTCTGTTAGTGAGCGCCCTGAAATCAATGCCACAGCATCATGTTGTCGCTGTGCCAGTAATCGCAACATCTGAAGGACGTCTTCGGGGATAACAACCTGATCGGGATGAGGTTTGATATCGGCAAGCGTGCCGTCAAGATCCAGAA
The DNA here is from genome assembly GCF_040062085.1 of Klebsiella sp. JN_Kp122. Lineage (NCBI taxonomy): Bacteria > Pseudomonadati > Pseudomonadota > Gammaproteobacteria > Enterobacterales > Enterobacteriaceae > Klebsiella > Klebsiella sp. JN_Kp122. The sequence continues at coordinate 164,688 of NZ_JBEAHW010000048.1, read as the reverse complement.
AAAATGCGTGGTTTCCGGTTAGCTCAGGCGGTACAGATATCTGGTCAGCCACCCTGTGTTCCTCCTTATCATGGCCAGCATTACGCTGGTTGTTAACTAATTGTTAGCCATGTAAGTATAGACAGTGTGACCAGCCTCGCCATTTTTGATAGTCACCGCCAGCGCAGCGGGCGCCGGCGGCACATTATGATGTAGACTTAAAAGTTGCGCGCAATTAAACCGCACGTTTCGCTTTTTGCTTGTATCGGTCGAAGATAACCGCTGCCAGCAATATCACCCCGCGGACTACATATTGTGAGAATGGCGAAATATTCAGCAGGTTCATCGCATTCTCCACGGTACCCAGGATTAGGATCCCGGCCACCACATAAGAGATCTTACCGATCCCGCCTTTTAGCGATACGCCGCCCAGGACACATGCCGAGATCACAATCAGTTCATAACCAATTGAGGTCATAGGCTGGCCACTGGTCATGCGCGAAGCCAGGATAATCCCCGCCGCCGCCGATACCAGACCTGAAAGAACAAAGATGATGATCTTGGTACGAACAACCGGCACCCCTGCAAGTCGCGCCGCCTCCTCATTGCCCCCTATGGCCAGCGTGTTGCGACCAAAGGTGGTTTTATTCAGCAGCAGTCCAAAGACGATCAGGCAGGCAACCGTCAGCCAGATTGGCGCCGGCAGCCCCAACCAGTTGGCATAACCCAGAGTGAAGAAACGTTCATCCTCAATGCCAACCGCTTTACCATCGGAAATAATATAGGCCAGCCCACGGACGATTTGCATGGTAGCCAGAGTTGTAATCAGCGCGTTGATCTTCAAACGCGCAATCACAAAACCATTTACCAACCCGCTGACAGCACCCAGCAAAAGCCCGGCGGCAATGCCAATCCATAAGCTTTCGGTCAGGTTAATCACTACCGCCGTCGTTACACCAGCGCAGGCAATGACCGAAGCGACTGACAAATCAAAATCCCCGGAGGCCAGGCAGAACAACATGCCGCAGGCCACCATTCCCGACATGGAAATCGCCAGCCCCAGCCCTTTCATATTGACGAAAGAGGCAAAGTTGGGAACAAAGATCACACAGGCGATGAACAACACTGCGAAGACCACCAGCATACCAAACTGATCCCAGATTCGACCGAAGCTGAAGGAGGATCGTGCGGCGCTCGGCGTAGTTACAGATGACATCATTCACTCCTTACTCAGGCTACGGCCTGGCTGACTTTAGGCATCGCAAGGCTCAGCGCCTGCTGTTCATTCGCATCTTCATGCAGCAATTCACCGGCCACTTCACCTTCGCGCATCACCACGATGCGGTCGGCGACGCCGAGCACCTCTGGCAGGTCGCTGGAGGCAAAAACAACCGCCACGCCAGAAGCGGCCAGCGCATAGATAACGTTGTAGATTTCATGCTTTGCGCCGACATCAATGCCGCGGGTCGGTTCATCAAGCAGAATCACCTTCATCTCTTCCGACAACCAGCGGCCCAGAATGGCTTTTTGCTGATTACCACCGGAGAGATTCATAATTAACTGTTCAGCTCCCGGGGTTTTGATATTGAGCGATTTGATATGTTGTTCGGCATTACTCGCTTCCCAGGCATTGTTAATCAGGCAGCCGGCATGAATATGCTTACGCCGCGCGCTGATATTGATGTTGTCACGCACCGAATGTACCGGAATGATGCCCTCGGCTTTACGATCCTCCGGACACAGCATCATGCCCGCCTGAATCGCCTGCGCCGGTTTGCGAATACTTATCGCCTGACCATCAATATAGACCTGACCGCTGGTAATTCTACTGCCGCCAAACAGCCCCTTCATTAGTTCGCTGCGCCCGGCGCCGACCAGACCAAACAGGCCGACAATTTCACCGCTGCGTACCGATAAACTGATTGGCATTCTGACACCTGGCGCTTTAACCTGATCCAGTCGCAGCCGCTCGCTGCCATATTCACGCGCTTTCCAGCCATAGATATCGCCAAGATTACGCCCCACCATCGCCTGCACGAGGGCATCGTGATCCACCAGCCGCATGTCGTCAAAGGTCCGCACGTAGCGGCCATCTTTAAACACGGTAATGGCATCGCTGAGGGCGAAAATTTCCTCCATACGGTGCGAGACGTAAATAATCACTCGCCCTTCTTCACGCAGCTCGCGAATCACGCGAAAAAGGTTGTCGATTTCGCGCGCAGAGAGTGAGCTGGTTGGTTCATCAAACGCAATAATCTTCGCGTTACGCGCCAGCGCCTTGGCGATCTCCACCATCTGCCACTGGCCGATCGACAAATACTTCAGCGGCGTTTCCGGGTCGATATCCAGTCCCAGATGTTCCAGCTGCAGCCGCGCTTCATAATTCAATAAAGACCGATTCACAATGCCGCCTTTATGCGGCAACTGACCAAGATAGATATTCTCGGCAACGGTCATTTCCGGGATCAGATGAAGTTCCTGATAAATAATCGCTACGCCAGCATTTAGCGCAGCGGTAGTATTCGTAAATGCCATTTGCTGACCATCAATTTGCAGATGCCCGGCAGTTGGAATGTAGTTACCGCTGAGAATTTTTAAGAGGGTGGACTTCCCGGCGCCGTTTTCACCCATCAACGCGTGGATCTGCCCGCGATAGCAGTCAAAGCTGATGTCAGACAGTGCTTTAACGCCCGGGAACGTCATGGTGATACCGCGAAATGAGAGATAAGGGATAGATTGTTGCATAACGACTCCGCTCTTCTACGCATAACCTCCCGCCAGAGCGGGAGGCAGAATGAACCCGGCCTTACAGCCCTTTCTTCGCCAACTCTTGTTTAAAGTTGTCGCGGGTAATCAGCACCACGTCAGTCACGGCGGTAAATTTCGGCGGCTCGGTGCCTTTGGTCACCCAGTTGTAGAGCATCTCACTGGTTTTATAGCCATGGATATCCGGGCTTGGCAGCAGAGATCCATAGAACCCCGTCGGCTGGGCTTTCGAAAGCTCGTTCACCGCGTCGACACCGTTAATACCGATGCCGATAACATCCGGCGCTTTAAAGCCCTGGCCTTCAGTTGCCCTTACGCCGCCCAGCACGGTGTTATCGTTCATACCCACGATTAACCAATGCTTAACCTGCGGATGCTGCACCAACATGGAGTTACCGGCATCGAACGCTCCTGGAATGTCGTTAGATTTGGTCGGTACACGATAGATCTGTTTTTCCGGGAAACCCGCTGCTTTCAGCGCGTCAATCGAGCCGGTGGTGCGGCGGCGGGCAGTATCCAGTTCATCGGCGGTAATCGCCATCACGCCGGTATCTTTCACATCCCAGCCGCGTTTTTGCATCTCTTTATATAATTCCTGCCCCTGACGAGCGCCGATTTCGCTGGCGGCCATCATGACCAGCGGCACGCTCTCCATCGGCTTACCTTTGGCATTCACAAACTGATCGTCAACGGTGATAACTTTCATGTCATAGCCGCGAGCCTTCGCAACAATCGCCGACCCCAGTTTTGGGTCCGGCGTGCAGATGACAAATCCCTTCGCGCCGCTGGCGGCGAGACTGTCGATCGCATTAAGCGTCTTTTCACCATCTGGCACCGCGATTTTAATCACCTCAAAGCCCAAATCCTTACCGGCTTTATCAGCAAATTTCCACTCGGTCTGGAACCAGGGCTCCTCCGGTTGCTTCACCAGGAAACCGAGCTTGAGGTTTTCAGCCATAGCTGATTGTGACATAACCGCCGCGAGGCCAATGGCCGCCAGCGCTTTAGTAAATTTGTGCATGGTAAACTCCAGCTTTAATTCGCTTTTCTGTAGGGGAAAATCGGACTTAAATTTTTTATCGGTCTTAAAACAAGGCATTAGAAAAATCGCAATCAATATTGCCGTTGTTAAAATAGTTTTAACTGGAAATTATTTATCCATACGAGAGCGTCATCACACCGCAGAATTACAGTAGTTGCGTACATAAATTCAGCAAAAAATGACATAAAAAAAACGCTAATTGTCAGACAATTAGCGTTATGCGTGGCACAATAATCCATATCACCAGCAGACTTATCCTTGTAGGTTCGCTAACGCCATCCCGGGCTACTCTGTCCTGCGATTTGCCGCCAGCTTATATGTTATTCTTCCACTTCCAACAAAAGATGATCTATCACAAGTTCATTATCCTCTCGCTATTTTCGAATAATGAATAAGCTATGATCGATATATGAATTTACCGTTAAATCAAATTCATTAATACAAATTTACTAGCCCTACGACCCCTTAAATATAACCATTTAAATTCAATGCATTACGATTTAAATCCACAAAAAAGACAATTAAAACAAGCAGTAAAACTGATGTTGTAACAAATCGTAAATAACGCATGTTGAGAGTTTTCTTATTCGGCACATAAGGGTATTCTTGATGTATCGGCAGATATAAATAAATAGTCACGTGCAAATGGATTGCACCGTGTTTATTTCCTGCCTATTGCGTTGCGCTTGCAAAACTCGCCTGTGCGAGGCGATGGTAGCGCGTCATACTTCCCTTGCGGATAAATAAGGATATTGTTATGGCAGTTCCAGGAATGGTTCAGAAATTAAATACCCAGATTAATCTTGAGTTTCACGCATCAAATGTTTATCTACATTTAGGTGAATGGTGCGCGCAGCAGCGTCTCAACGGCACAGCAACCTTCTTGCGCACCCGTGCGCAATCCAGCGTGACGTTAATGATGCAGGTTTTTGACTATATGAAAAAGGCCGGCGCCTGGCCAATTGTCAAAGCCGACGAAAGCTATCCCCCGCAATGCACAACGCTTGAAGAAGTGTTTGCCAAAACTCTCGAAGAGTATCAGCAACGTAGCAGCATGCTGTCCGGCCTGGCGCAGGAAGCAAAAGCGCAGCGCGATGACACGACGTGGCGTTTTTTGACCCTGCTGGAGAAAGAGCAGCAGCAAGATGGGCTGTTACTGCAAACCGTCCTTGAAGAAATACGCACTGCTGATAAAGCCGGGCTCGGTATGGAGCAGACAGACCGTCGACTACTTAATCTCATCTCGCCACAACAGCACTAGCTGAATTTGGCCGTTCCAGACTGGAACGGCCAGACAATCAACTTCTCAGAGTTAGAGCTAGTGCGCTTCACCCTGCGGGGTAAATTTCAGTTCAATCAGTGCAATTGCCTTTTGTACTGCGCGCAGCGTCACCGGATCCGCCGAAGCAGGGTTACTCGCAAAATCAATCGCTTTTAACTGCGTCGCCATTTTTTCGCGCACTTCGACCGGGGCGATAACGTCAATCACATCAAGGATCTGTTTGATGACCAGCTGGCATGCGACGACATCGGAAACCAACTCATCTTGTTCAGTGAAAGGTTGAGACATTTTTTACTCCTATTTTCAGGAGCGTAATAGTAACCTAAATCGCACCAGATAAAAAAACATGTGCGGGAGCGGCGAAAAGAAAACGTACCGCAAAGATACTTATTCATTTTGCTATGGCAACGACACAATGGGTACAACAACAATTACGCCAAAAACAGGCGCTTTTTCCGCCCCGGCATTATTGGTGGCTGGCGCTTTCTTTATGGAATTTCTCGATGGCACGGTCATCGCTACCGCCCTGCCTGATATGGCGAAGGATTTTGGCGTAGCGGCGGTCGCGCTCAATATTGGCATCAGCGCCTACCTGATCACCCTCGCGGTACTGATCCCCGCCAGCGGCTGGATCGCCGACCGCTTCGGCGCGCGGAAAGTGTTTACTCTGGCCCTCGCCATTTTTACCCTCGCCTCCGTATTCTGCGGTTTATCGCGCAACATCGAAAGCTTTGTGACAATGCGCATTCTACAGGGCGTTGGCGGCGCGCTGATGGTCCCCGTCGGGCGCCTGGCGGTATTGCGCACCACTCCCAAAGATCAGCTCATCAAGGCAATAGCCACGCTGACCTGGCCGGCATTGGTCGCACCGATAATCGGCCCGCCGCTCGGGGGTTTCATTACCAGTTACGCCAGCTGGCACTGGATCTTTTTTATTAACGTGCCGCTCGGGCTACTGGCGATGGCGCTCTCGCTACGCATCATTCCCAATATCCGTGAAGAAGAACGCCGCCCCTTCGATCTACCCGGTTTTCTGACGACGTCACTGGCGATGATAAGCCTGGTGGCAGCGATGGAACGACTCGGCGACCGACAGCCACAGAGCTGGCAAACGCTGGCGCTCATGGCGACAGGTATCGGCTGTATGTTTTTCGCTCTACGCCATTTCCGCCGCGCCGCCTGGCCAATGGTACGGTTGGACGCTTTGCAGGTTCCTACATTCCGGGTAACCATGTACGGCGGTTCACTGTTTCGCGCGTCGATAAGCGCCGTCCCATTCCTGCTTCCATTGCTATTCCAGGTGGGTTTCGGCATGGATCCTTTTCATTCTGGACTGCTGGTGCTGGCCGTTTTTGTCGGCAATCTCACTATCAAGCCTGCAACCACGCCGCTCATCCGCTGGTTGGGGTTTCGCCGCTTATTGCTGATTAACGGTGCGCTGAATGTCGCCTCGCTACTTGCCTGCGCGCTGTTAACGCCGCAAACGCCGGTATGGCTGATAATGTTGATCCTCTATCTTGGCGGGGTGTTCCGTTCCATCCAATTTACCGGCGTCAGTACGCTCGCTTTTGCCGACGTTCCTTCCGCGCAGATGAGTTATGCCAATACGCTGTTCAGCACCGCTTCACAGCTGGCGGTTGGGCTCGGTATCACTCTCGGCGCCATCGGCATCCGCATCGGTGAACAGTTGAGCGAGTGGTTGAATCTGACGACTCTACCGGGAATTAGCTTCCGCTTGGCGTTTGTCTTTATTGCGCTGATTTGTTTGGTAGGGATGATTGATACGCTACATCTTACGCGAGATGCCGGCAGCACGGTATCCAGTAAAACACGACCATAACAAACAGGCCCGCGTAGTGATGCAGGCCTGTTTGAAAAGCCCTATTAGCCTATAATCTGGCGTACGAAAGCTTCGATTTCTTTATCCTGGCAGTTTTCGAAGAAGCATTGCTGGAACCGCGGCCCGGTAACGGCGGTTTTTACCAGTTCCGGATCGATAGCTCGTAAGGTATCAAGATAATTTTCTTTCACCACCGCCGCTTTCACTTTATTCAGGATCCCGGCATTGCGGACCTGCGGCTCTTTACGCTCCGGCGGATACCCCTCCCCATTACGGCCGGTGAACGCCTTCTCAAAAATAAAGCGCACGTTCAATTCCGCCCCCCAGCCAAAGCCTTTAGCAAAAGGCAGAGACAACGCGTTACCGTTGTTGATTTGGGCAAACAGGAAGGCATCCGCAGGGTCAATACAATAACCACAGACCACTCCCGGATGGATATTCAATGACATCAGCGCCCCCTGGCCAGTGCCGCAACCGGTCACCACGAAATCGACCGCTTTAGAATTCAGCAGGATGCTGGCCATGATTCCCAGATGGATATAGGTGAGATGATGATCGTGCTCATCGCTCATTCCTACGTTGTAAACCGGGAAGCCTTTTTCATCGGCAACGGCGTTTAACTCGTTGAGGATGATGGCATTTTTGCTGGCCTGGCTGTTTTCCATCATCAGTGCGATTTTCATGCTTCACTCTCCTGAATGCTCTGCGGGCACGGCCCGATAGTTCGTTAGCGTTAACAGGACTCTACTACTTCATAAATGCGTTTTCAAACTTTATGAAAAGCTGTTTTACAAAAATCTTAGCGCGTCACATTTTGAGCCTCCCTCAGCCCAGTTTTCCCCTTTCAGGTTCAGAACATTAAATATTCGTCGTTTCGCTTCACGCGATAATTTACGAAATAAATATCAAATTAAAACCATTCTCATTTATTATTATATTGCCAATGCGTTTTATTCCCATTTGCATTTTTAATAATTAATTTTTTAATTTACTTTTTGCAAATAAATTACTAACAAATTATAGTGACGGCACATTATGATTTAATCTTTATTTCCGGAGTGGACGCCATGCTGAAAGCAGAAATGATCGAAAAACTTAATGAGCAAATGAATCTTGAGCTTTATTCTTCTTTGCTTTATCAGCAGATGAGCGCATGGTGCAGCTACCATAGCTTTGAAGGTGCAGCCGCCTTTCTCCGCCGCCACGCGCAGGAAGAAATGACGCACATGCAGCGCCTGTTCGACTATTTGACCGATACCGGCAGCCTGCCGCGTATTAACGCCATTAGCTCGCCGTTTGCCGAATATGCTTCACTTGATGAACTGTTCCGCCAGACCTATGAACATGAACAGTTAATTACGCAAAAAATTAATGAACTGGCGCATGCCGCGATGACTAATCAGGATTACCCGACCTTTAATTTCCTGCAATGGTACGTAGCAGAACAGCATGAAGAAGAGAAATTATTCAAATCTGTTATTGATAAACTGACCCTTGCCGGTAAAAGCGGTGAAGGCCTGTACTTTATCGATAAAGAACTGGCAACCCTCGACACGCAAAACTAATTCCCACAGCGGCGGCCGCCCTGGCCGCCGCGCGCTTAATGACGGCAAATTTTACTCTCGCTGGTATTGAAACCCTCTTCCACCGCAATGAATTTACCTTTCTGCTGCAAAAACGTCACCAGCTGCGCCGCGTCCAGATCCTGCGCCGAACAGGTGTGAAAGCGAGCATCTTCGCCAAATTGCCTCTTAATGGCCGCTTCGAGACTGGCAACGCTGTACGACTCGCCCGATGCGATCATCATCTGTAATACTTCATGACCGTGAATAGATGACATAACTCCTCCTGTAAAGCAGGCAGCATATATCAGCATGCGCCTGGCGGCTTTGCGCCAACGCAGTCTTTTCTGCCCTCCAGAGACGTAAAGATATAATTACACCACTTGTAACCATCATTTGACGAAATCACTCATTTCACATACTCTGCGCGACATAATTATTCGTTCCTTCCTTCATAGATAGAGAAAAGCGTGAAGAACCGCACTCTGGGTAGTATTTTAATCGTTGCCGGCACCACCATTGGCGCCGGTATGTTGGCGATGCCGCTCGCTTCGGCGGGAGTCGGTTTTGGCGTCACCCTGGTATTACTGATCTCGCTGTGGGCGCTGATGTGCTATACCGCCCTGCTGCTGCTGGAAGTCTATCAGCATGTCCCTGCGGATATGGGGTTAGGCTCACTGGCGGCGCGCTATCTCGGCCGCTACGGCCAATGGGTCACCGGTTTCTGTATGCTTTTTCTGATGTATGCGCTTACGGCGGCCTATATCAGCGGCGCTGGGGAGCTGCTGGCCTCCAGTCTGAATCAGTGGCTGAACTGGAACCTACCGCCTTCTGCCGGCGTATTGCTCTTTACCGGCATTGGCGGCACAGTGGTGTGCATAGGGACTTCTCTGGTCGATCTGTTTAACCGCTTTTTATTTAGCGCCAAAATTATTTTCCTTGCGGTGATGCTGGTGCTGCTCCTGCCGCATATTCACCAGATAAATCTCCTGACTCTGCCGTTACAGCAAGGCCTGGCGCTGTCCGCTATTCCGGTGATTTTCACCTCGTTTGGTTTTCACGGTAGTATTCCCAGCATCGTTAGCTATCTGAATGGCGATATTCGTAAACTGCGCCGCGTCTTTATCATCGGTAGCTTTATTCCACTGGTCGCCTATATTTTCTGGCAACTCGCCACGCTTGGCAGCATCGACTCTCCGGCCTTTACCGCCGTGCTGGCGCAGAATTCCGGCCTGAACGGCCTGCTGGCAGCAATCCGCGACGTTGTCGCCTCGCCGCATGTAGAGGTGGCGGTACATCTGTTCGCCGACTTCGCTCTGGCGACGTCTTTCCTCGGCGTCGCATTGGGTTTGTTTGATTACCTGGCAGATTTGTTCCAGCGTAAAAACACCCCTGCCGGACGTATACAGAGCGGCGTCATCACTTTCCTGCCGCCGCTGGCTTTCGCCCTGTTCTATCCGCGAGGTTTCGTGATGGCGCTGGGCTACGCCGGCGTGGCGCTCGCCGTACTGGCGCTGATGTTGCCATCATTATTAGTAATGAAAAGCCGAAAACTGCACCCACAGGCAACCTGGCGTGTTCCGGGCGGCTCGATTGCGCTCTGGCTGGTATTGGGCTGTGGAGTGGCGATAGTGGCCATTCAATTCTGCATTGTGGCAGGATTATTACCCGCTGTGGGGTAAACAAAAGGGGCCTGGTTGGCCCCTTTTGTTATTTAGCTAAACAACACTGCTTATACTTTTTGCCGCTACCGCAGGGGCAAGGATCATTACGCCCCACCTTGGTCTCATTTCTTACCGGTTGCTGCACGGCCGTCGGCTGAGCGTTCTCCATCCAGTAATTATATAAAGCCAGCGCGGCGGGCTTTATGCTATCAACGCTTTCGACAAATTCATCCGCGGTCAGCGTATCGAGCGCTTCGAAACGTTCTTCTGTTCCGTGCAGCGCAATGGCATCAAGCTGTGGCTGCAGTTCCGCAGGTAACGTCGACCAGTCGCAGAGGGCAACGCCACGCATATAGCCGAAGCACCACTCTTCAACAATGGTCAGTTCCTGGCCTTCAAACTCGCGGGTGCCAAACAGCGGATCAAACTGCTCCGGATAGTCAGCCAGGCGTTCAGCGATGTCGCTCATATGCTGCAGCGTCAGGTTAACGAAACGGTCGCGCTCGCGATCGTTAGCCCAGCGCGGTACATTATCCGCCCCGCCCCAGATAGCAAGCAGCCACTGCGCTGGTTCGATTTCGCTCGGCCCGGATAAGATAGCCGTTAACAGACCATCAAGTTCGGAGACATCAAGGATGGCGCCCTCGGTGGCATATTTCGACAGGATCTCATCCAGCCACTCAAGTTCACTTTCGTTCAGGGGTCCGGTTTTCATTACAGGCTCATGATGGTAGAAAAATGGCGCTTACAGTAGCGAAAATGGGAGGAGAAAACCACCCGCTCTCGCTCACACAGGTGAATTTATTAACGCCGGGCAAGCCCGGCGGCGGATCGGTTACATATCTTTAATGATATTAGCACGCATCACTTCGTATTCACTTGCGCTAATAACGCCGTCATCAAGCATTTTCTTAGCCTGTGCCAGGCGCTCTCTGACATCATCCGCGGCAGAACTCTTGCCCATCGTATTACCGCCGCTGTTGTCATCGTTCTGTTCATCACCAAAGCGGTTGCTGCCAACGGTACCACGGGTAAAAATCATCCAAATCGACATTACCAACGCGGCCAGGCCGCCCAGAGCGATCACCCATACCCATACTGCGGCTCTACCCTCTTCGACGGTAGCGGCAATACCAATCAGACCGATCAGCATAATGCCGTAGGGCGCCAGCAACCACCAGCCGGATTTGTTGAGATCGTGCAAACGACGCACCGCAACCGCGATCCCCGGAATGATAATAATTAACCCGAAGATACCGCCAACGACGGGGATCAATCCCAGGATCGCGGACAATATAAAGTTAGCAATGGTAAAAACCACATATTCCTGGCGCGCGGATCGGCCGCGGAAAGTGGCATATTTTCGAAAACAGTTCCCGTAGCTTTCAAGCAACGTGGCCATAAGATCCCTCATATATAGTTATCATTGCCATAAAGGCATCACATACCCAAAGAATATCAATACAGCGTTAACATTAACGCCAGTGATATATTACCTTAAATGGCTGGCGAATTACCTGATAAACATAGGTAAGGGAAAGGCGGTAAACTTCAGCGTAGATCCAGCTTATCCATGACCGATTTGACATCGTTAATGGCCTCCGCGGAGAGCGGGGCCAACGGTCGCGGTAAACACTCTACTTCGGCTAGTTCAAGAATAGAGGCGGCAGCGGCAATCACTTTGAGACTACCGTGCTGTCTGAACAATGCCCATAATGGCTCCAGCCGTTCGCTTAGTGCCGATGCCTGCTGCCGCTCGCCACTTAACGCTGCTGCGGTAATATTTTGGGCAATTTGCGGGAACAGACCGGCGCAAACGGAATACCACAGATTACAGCCGCCGTTTAACCCTGCCGCGGCAAAAGCGTCGCCGCTGACGCCAATACTCACTCGCTGCGGCAATCGCTGACGAAGCGTCGCCACTCTGACGCCAGCCTGGTCGGCCGGCAAACCGGGGATCTTGATTGATGCGATATTGGATAACGAAGCAATACGCTCAACAAGCGCATCAGAAAAGGCTCTGTGGGTGGTGCGCGGGTTATCATAGATACAAATAGGTAGCGACACATGGCGGTTAACCGTCTGGAACAGTGTAAACACCTCATCATCCGTCAGAGGCTGGTAGTTCAGCACCGGTAGCAGCACAGCATCCGCCCCCGCCTGCTGAGCATCCTCAGCAAGACGTAGAATCATATCCGTCGCCATCGCGCCTATCCCGACCATCATCGGGACCCCTTGCGCATGTTGTTTTGCCGCCAGGACCACCATTTTGCGCTGCTCGCGGCTCAAATAGGCGTAGCTGCCGGTTGAGCCCAGAATGCCCAGCGAATCAACTCGCGCCGAGACCAGACGTTCGATGATTTTTATTAGCGCGCGACTATCTACTTCATTGTTGCGCATCGGCGTCAGCGGAAAAGCACACAATCCGGTAAACATATTTCCCCTACTCCTGTTGCCTGGTTCGAAAATCCCGTTAAGCGTAGCAAGCACCGCAGGTTTTGTCATAGGACAAATAACGTTTATAGCACTCAGAGTCTATCTCTGCAGGTGGAGTATATTAGGAATGATGTCAGGAAATGACGCTTCGGAAATGAAAAAACCACCCGGAGGTGGTTTCACGACACTGCTTATTGCTTTGATTATTCTACTTTATCCCAATGGTACCCGGAGTGGGACTTGAACCCACACAGCGCGAACGCCGAGGGATTTTAAATCCCTTGTGTCTACCGATTCCACCATCCGGGCTCGGGATATAAAGTGGAGGCGCGTTCCGGAGTCGAACCGGACTAGACGGATTTGCAATCCGCTACATAACCGCTTTGCTAACGCGCCTTTAATACCTAAACACCCGCTACTGCCGATGCTTTTAATTTGGAGCGGGAAACGAGACTCGAACTCGCGACCCCGACCTTGGCAAGGTCGTGCTCTACCAACTGAGCTATTCCCGCATCATCAAGTAGATTAGCTAATCACTTGATTTTGTTATCGTCTGGAAGACTGTGCCGCCGTTCGATGCGTTGCATTCTACTTATCTCACGCGGTGAGTCAACGGTATTTTTCGCTACTTCGTGTCGTTTGCTGAAATTTGCGTCGAAACGATCACTGTTCAAGCAAATCGCCGCGCGCAGCGTTCAAATATTGTAACATTGACCACAGCGTCAACACCGCAGCAACCATGAACAGAACGATACCAGCCCACTCCACCCACACATTAGGCCGCCACAGCATCCAGACCAGTGCCGCCATCTGGGCCGTCGTTTTCACTTTACCAATCCATGATACGGCTACGCTGCTGCGTTTACCCAGCTCAGCCATCCACTCGCGCAGAGCAGAAATAATAATTTCACGCGCGATCATTGTCGCTGCCGGCAAAGTCACCCACCAGGTATGATAGTGTTCTGCGACCAACACCATGGCAATAGCCACCATCACCTTATCGGCAACCGGATCAAGGAAGGCGCCAAAACGAGTGCTCTGGTTCCAGCGACGCGCCAGATAGCCATCAAACCAATCGGTAACAGCGGCAACAAAGAAAATCAATGCACAGACAAAAGGCGCCCAGCTAAAAGGCAGATAGAACGCCAGCACAAAAAACGGTATCAGAATAACGCGAAACAGAGTGAGCAACGTCGGAATATTAAATCGCATGGTAACGGGTAACTGTATGTTGTAAGTGTTAATTAGCCCTATGGTGCTACAGAGCCCCTAATGTTTCAACGAGTAGTAGATCTTTTCTGCCAGTCCGTGAGATATACCCGGTACTTGTGCAATTTCCTCTACGCTGGCTTTCTGCAACCCCTGCAGACCCCCCATATATTTCAACAACATCTGTCGACGTTTCGGGCCAACACCTTCAATCGTCTCAAGTGTACTGGTACTTTTCACCTTCGCCCGTTTTTTACGATGCCCAGAGATAGCGTGATCGTGGGATTCGTCGCGAATGTGCTGGATAACATGCAGAGCAGGAGAATCCGGCGGCAGACTAAAGCCCTCACCTTCTGGCTCAAAGAATAACGTCTCCAACCCGGCTTTACGATCGCTCCCCTTCGCCACCCCCAGCAGTAGCGGATGATTTTTATCCCATGGCACATCCAGTTCGGCAAACACGGCTTTGGCCTGACCAAGCTGGCCCTTACCGCCGTCTATCAGGATAACGTCCGGGATTTTATTCTCTTCAATTGCTTTACCGTACCGGCGTCGTAATACCTGATTCATGGCCGCGTAATCATCACCAGGGGTAATACCGGTAATATTGTAGCGACGGTATTCCGCCCGTAGCGGACCATTGCTATCGAACACCACGCAGGATGCGACGGTTTGCTCCCCCATGGTATGGCTGATATCAAAGCACTCCATCCGCGTCACCGCCGGCAGCTTAAGTAGTGTCGCCAGAGCCTGCAGACGTTGGCTGACCGTTGATTGTTGCGACAGTTTGGTAGTAAGCGCAACGGCGGCGTTGGTGCGCGCCAGCTTCAGATAACGCGCGCGGTCTCCGCGGGGTTTAGTCTGCACATTCACCCGACGACCGGCCAGCTCGGACAACGAATCCGCAAGCAGGGTTTTATCGCTCAAGTTGAAATCGAGTAAAATTTCCCCCGGTAAGGTTCGCATCTGGCTGCCCTGTAGATAGAACTGCCCCACAAAGGTTTCCACTACCTCACCCAACTCAGTGCCACCCGGAACTTTCGGGAAATAACTGCGGCTACCGAGAACCTTACCCTGGCGAATAAACAGCACATGCACGCAGGCCATTCCGGCATCAAAAGCCACGCCGATAACATCCAGATCGTCACCATTATTGGAAACGAACTGTTTCTCCGTCACCCGACGTACCGCCTGGATCTGATCGCGGATGCGGGCGGCTTCTTCAAATTCAAGCGCCTGGCTGGCCTTTTCCATCCGGGCAATCAGTTGCGTCAATACCTGATCGTCTTTCCCGGCGAGAAACAGCCGCACGTATTCTACCTGCTGCTGGTACTCTTCTTCACTTACCAGTCCGGCGACGCACGGTCCTAAACAACGGCCAATTTGATATTGCAGACAGGGACGAGAGCGATTGCGGTAGACGCTATTTTCACATTGGCGAATGGGGAAAATTTTTTGCAGCAGCGCGAGCGTTTCGCGAACGGCATAGCCGTTAGGGAATGGGCCAAAATATTCGCCTTTGGCGTGTTTAGCGCCACGGTGCATCGCCAGTCGTGGATGGGTATCGCCGCTGAGGAAAATAAAGGGATAGGATTTATCGTCACGCAGCAGCACGTTATAACGCGGTTGATACAGCTTGATGTAGTTATGCTCAAGCAGCAGCGCTTCCGTTTCGGTATGGGTAACGGTCACGTCAATTTGCGCGATCAACGCCACCAGAGCCTCGGTTTTACGCGAAGCCAGGTTGCTGCGAAAATAGCTGCTAAGGCGCTTTTTCAGATCTTTTGCTTTGCCAACATAAATGACGGTACCACCAGCATCATACATACGATAGACGCCCGGTTGGCTGGTCACCGTCTTGAGGAAAGCTTTTGCGTCAAAAACATCACTCACTGACTTGCTAACGACTCCGCATTGCACAGGCCATGGCGAATTGCCAGGTGAGTTAGCTCCACATCGCCATGAATGTTTAATTTGCTGAACATTCGATAACGATAGCTATTCACCGTCTTGGGACTCAGATTTAACTGTTCTGAGATCTCATTGACCTTTTGGCCCTTAGTGATCATCAGCATAATCTGCAACTCACGTTCAGACAAACTGGCAAACGGTGATTCCGTTTTTTCCGGTTCAATCTGACTGAGCGCCATCTGTTGGGCGATATCGGAAGCGATATAACGTTGACCCGAAGCAACACAACGAATCGCATTTACCACTTCCTGCGGGGCAGCACCTTTACTTAAGTAACCGGCGGCGCCAGCCTGCATGACCTTCGCAGGCAGCGGATTTTCAGTATGCACGGTCAACATGATCACTTTGGTATCGACAATGGAGCGCGCGATTTTTCGCGTCGCTTCAAGCCCCCCAATACCAGGCATGTTCATATCCATCAGGACGACGTCCACAGGATTCGCACGGCACCACTTAACGGCATCCTCGCCGCAGCAGGCCTCACCGACAACTTTAATCCCTTTTATATCTTCCAGAATGCGTCGTATCCCTGCGCGCACTAGTTCGTGGTCATCAACAAGAAGTACGTTGATCAAAGGAATAATCTCCAGAATTAGGGATAACGCTACTGATAGTTTATCTCCCATATATTACCGGGTTTTATCGTAACTTTAAAAGCCCAAAAAGTGTCCTGAAGAAGATTTCCCTCCCATTTATGGCAATTTGTCTCCACACCAGGTGGAAACCTATACAGAACATATAGTTGGATTATGTTTCTTTTTTAACATTCACCCTACAGAAGGCGCAAAAAAAGCAACAGAACGGGTTGCGGATTAATAGGATTCGAAAGATGTAACAATAATTAACTTCCGCCAAAAGCGGCGGAAAATATTAACGATGAGCACTTAGATGAACAGATATTATTCAGTAAATTTAACCGCTCAGCGCGCAACATCAGCAACACAAATCACGCGCTCCTTTTTTTTCTACCGCTTGTGGTATACTGCGCCGCCTTAACATTTAGTATTGCGCGACAGCGCTGATAGCAAACGAGGATATCGATGAGCACACCAGATTTTTCCACTGCAGAAAATAATCAACAGTTGGCGCAGGAAGTCTCCTGCCTGAAAGCCCTGCTGACGCTAATGCTTCAGGCTATGGGTCAGGCAGATGCTGGCCGCGTGATTATTAAAATGGAAAAGCAAATCGCGCAGATGGAAGATGAGGCTCAGGCTGCCGTATTCTCCAGCACCGTTAAGCAAATTAAACAAGCTTACCGTCAGTAAGAAAGGACCGGCTGAAAGCGATCGCTGACAGCCGGTTTCACGTCTGACACGCAGAACGAGCGATTCGCTCAAATTAATCCTGTTGCGACGGCATAACAGGCAATTTGCGTTTTGTTAGGGGCGTTAAATTTCCGCTGCATATTCTTCTGATGAAAATTGACCGTATTTTCTGAAATAGACAATATCATCGCCACCTCTGCCGAGGTCTTTCCTTCTGCGGTCCATTTTAGGATCTCCAGCTCGCGCCGGCTAAACTTCATCTCCGGCGGCATCACCATTTCATCCTCCAGCCGCAGCAACGCCAGCAGGCTAAGCTCGGTCAGCGTTCTTAGACGTAACTCTAATTCGTCCTCGTGATACGGACCCGGCTGCGCATTTTTAGCAGAAACCGATAAGAAGCCCAACGCATGATTTGGCAAGGTCAGACACTGCGTCACGCCTTTATTTAAACCATGATCGCGCGCGCCATTCCACAATTCTGGGGTCTCGCAAAAAAGCTGGTCATTCCATGGTAGATGTCCACGAAGAAAATTTTCTCTGCGTAATACCGGATCAATAGCAAAATAATTCTCCGCCTGATAATGTGACATCCAGGCCTGAGGATAAGTTGATTGCAACGTCAGTTTCGGGCGTGTAAAAGGCACCGGATGGCGCACACAGAGTGCGTAGTAGTCGTATTCCAGTTCTTCTGTTTGCTGTTGGAGAAGGTTATAAACCGAATCCCCATCATGAGTTGACTGGAATTGTTGCAGCATTTCCCGCCGCCAGCTGAAAAAATCAATGTCCCTCATAACCTACCAAATAACCCCTGATTGATAATCATTATTATAAATACATAAAACTAACACATAAATCTTATTTATATGTATAAAATAACGTAGCCATCGCATTATTCGATTTTCGCTGACGATTATTTATCGAACTAAGGAAGAAAATATGTTCTGCCTCGCCAGCAACGGCGGTGATTGGCAGGTTGTCCGATCGCGGCCCCCAGCCAATTGTGAGGACCACGATGAGAGAGAAGTGTTACTGCATGAGAAATTTTTCGAGGAACTGGCGCGTACGAGGTTGCTGCGGGTTAGCAAATAGCTCTCTGGCCTTACCTTGTTCGACGATACGCCCCTGATCCATGAAAATGGCGCGGTCGGCGACATCGCGAGCGAAACTCATCTCATGGGTGACAATAACCATGGTGCGCTTTTCCTGCGCCAGTTGACGGATGGTGTTGAGTACCTCGCCCACTAACTCTGGATCCAATGCAGAAGTTGGCTCATCAAAAAGAATAACATCCGGGCGCATTGCTAACGCGCGGGCAATCGCCACACGCTGCTGCTGCCCGCCGGATAAACGACGCGGATAGCTATTCTCTTTTCCCGACAACCCTACCTTTGCCAGCAGTTCACGCGCCAGAGGAATGGCCTCGTTCTTATCTTCGCCTTTGACGATAACCGGCCCTTCAATAATATTTTCCAGCACCGTACGATGCGGGAAAAGATTGAAGTTCTGGAACACAAAGCCAACATGCTGTCGCAGACGGCGGATCAACCCTTTTTGCTGGCCAATACTACGCGAAGTATCGATAGTCACATCGCCTACGCGAATGGTACCGCTTTCGGGGTGTTCAAGCAGGTTAATGCTGCGCAACAGCGTGGTTTTACCAGAGCCGCTCGGGCCGATAATCGCCACGACCTCCCCTTCCTGAACCTCGAGATCGATACCGTGCAGCACGGTCTGCCCGTGGAATTTTTTCACCAGTTTTTTGACTTCAATCGCACTCATTTTGGATCACGCTCCTGGCGATTCAGCTGATTTTCAAAATAATTCTGCAAGGTGGATAGTACGGTCGCCATCACCCAATAGATCAGCGAGGCGGCCAGATACATCGTAAATACTTCCAGCGTACGTGAGGTAATTAACTGTGCCTGGCGGAACAGTTCCGGTACCTGAATCGTCGCCGCCAGCGAAGTATCTTTGACAAGGCTGATAAAGCTGTTAGAGAGCGGCGGCAGCGCCACGCGGGCAGCCTGCGGTAAAATAGCCCGACGCAAAGTCTGCCACGGCGTCATGCCGATACTGGCGGCGGCTTCCCACTGCCCTTTGTCTATAGAGGCAATCGCCGCGCGCAGCGTTTCCGCCGCATAGGCCGCTGTATTCAATGACAGGCCAATCATCGCCGCCGGAATCGGATCCAGCTCAATGCCGAACTGCGGCAAACCGTAATAGATCATGAACAGTTGGGCAATCAGCGGGGTGCCGCGGAAAATAGAGATATACATCCGCGCCAGCCATCTGACCGGCCAGATTGACGACATGCGCATCAGTGCGAGGATAAATCCCAGCAGCAGGCCGAAGAACATACCACCGATGCTCAGTTGTAACGTAAAAACTGCGCCCTTTAACAGGTAAGGCGCGGAGTCAATGACCAGTTGGATACTTTCTTGCATTCGATTTATTCTGCATTAGACGTGCGGATGATAAGCAAACAGCGCGGGCGCGCCACCGGTATGGATAAACAGAATCGGCCCCTCATCCTTAAAGCGGTTCTGATTAATGCCGTCAATCAGCCCGGCCATGGCCTTTCCGGTATAAACCGGATCCAGCAGGATACCTTCCAGCTGCGCCAGCAGTTTCACCGCTTTCATGCCTTCTTCATTGGGCGTACCGTATCCGGGAGCAAAATAATCATCCCACAAGGTAATCTCCGCTTTGGCCTGCAGCTCAAGACTGTTGGCAACGGCCTGCTGCAGCGTCACCACCTTAGGCAACTGGTCGGCAACGCTACGTGACACGGTCACCCCTATTAATTCTGCATTTGGCATCAGCTGTTCCAGGCCTACCGCCAACCCGGCATGAGTACCCGCGCTACCGGAGGCAACCACTACCGAAGAGATCTCCACCGCGCCTTCACATTGCTGGGCGATTTCCAGTGCGCTTTCGACATAACCTAACGCGCCAAGGGCGTTAGATCCGCCGACCGGAATGACATATGGACGGTATCCCTGAGCTTCAATACGTGTCGCCAGCTCTTCAAGCTGCGCGTTGGGATCGGTTAATGCATCACACATCTCAACCTGAGTATTGAACAGATCCAGCAGCAGGCGATTACCGTTGGTCAGATAATTTTCAGCACGCGTGCCTATCGGATTTTCCAACAACGCGACGCAGTGCAACCCCAGTTTCGCAGCCACGGCTGCCGTCTGGCGCACATGGTTCGATTGAATCGCCCCTGCGGTGATCAGCGTATCAGCGCCCTCGCGCAGCGCATCGGCGGCGAGGAACTCCAGCTTACGCAGTTTATTTCCTCCCATCGCCATGGGGGTGACATCATCGCGTTTTATAAAAATATCCCGTCCGAGATGATCGGACAGGCGTGGTAGATATTCCAGCGGCGTCGGCGCGCCAATAAACTCCAGGCGCGGAAAACGCGTTAAATTTTGTAGTGACATGGCACCTCCAGACTCAGTTATCCTTATTATGCACGCAGTTGCTGGCGAAATAAAAAAAGGCGCCGTTATCAGCGCCTTTTTTCATCTTCAGACGTTACTTAGTGACGTCAGCACCAAACCATTTTTCTGAAAGCGCCTTCAGGCTGCCATCTTTCTGCATATCTGCAATAGCGGTGTCCACCGCTTTCAGCAGATCTTCATTTCCTTTACGTAACGCCACCCCGGACTCCTGACGGGAGAATGCTTCACCGGTTACAGCCAGAGTGTTGTTCGTTTTCTTGACCAAATCCAACGCTGCCAGACGGTCAACCAAAATGGCGTCAATACGGCCTACGCGCAGGTCCTGATATTTTGTCGGGTCATCATCATAGGTGCGGATATCAACGCCCTGTACGTTCTGGCGCAACCACTCTTCATAATTGGTACCCAGACCAACGCCGACTTTTTTACCTTTCAGGTCCGCCGCGGTTTTAATCACGCCTTCGTTACCCTTTTTCACCAGCGCCTGAACACCAGAAATAGTATAAGGGGTGGAGAAGTCGTATTTTTTCTTACGCTGGTCGGAAATAGTGACCTGGTTAATCACCACATCAATACGTTTAGAATCAAGAGAAGCCAGCATGCCGTCCCATTTGGTGGGTTTGAGGTCTGCTTTCACCCCGATGTGTTTCGCCAGTTCATTGGCAAACTCAACTTCAAAACCGGTCAATTTGCCATCATCGCCTTGATAACTAAACGGCGGGTATGTACCTTCCAGGCCAACGCGTAGCGTGCCGCGCTCTTTGACCTGATTAAGCAGATTTTCAGCGGCGAAGGTTTTCACGCTTACACCAGCCATCAATGCTACGGCCATTGCGCCCATCAGCGCCTGACGACCCAGAAGTGCTAATTTCATAGATACCCCGAATATAATGAGATTTTCGTGTAGTGTAAGGCGTTTAGCAGCAGCCTACCAACATCTATCCGCTACATCTTATGCCAATTTATTATATATGCGGCCATTTAGGGTATAGCGAAAAAGCAACGAAATTATTCATATTTGCCAGTTATCTCCCATACTGCAAAGGTCAGCTTGATGACGCCAGGAGCATGGAAGATGAAAAATCCCACGTTGTTGCAATGTTTTCACTGGTATTACCCGGAAGGTGGCGAGTTATGGCGGGAAGTAGAAGCCCTTGCGCCAAATCTCAATGAAATTGGCATTAATATGATTTGGTTGCCGCCCGCCTATAAGGGCGCTTCCGGCGGTTATTCAGTTGGCTACGATAGTTACGATCTTTTCGACCTCGGTGAATTCGATCAGAAAGGATCGGTTGCCACCAAATACGGCGATAAAGCTCAGCTGTTAGCGGCGATTAATGCGCTAAAAGAACATCAAATTGCCGTACTTCTTGATGTCGTCGTAAACCACAAGATGGGCGCCGATGAGAAAGAACGCATCCGCGTACAACGCGTTGATGAACAGGACCGCACGCAAATCGCGGAAGAAATCATCGAATGTGAAGCCTGGACCCGCTATACCTTTCCGGGCCGCGGTGGCAAATATTCACAATTTATCTGGGACTATAAATGTTTTAGCGGTATCGACCATATCGAAAATCCCGATGAAGATGGCGTATTCAAAGTTGTTAATGACTACACCGGCGATGGCTGGAACGATCAGGTCGACGATGAAATGGGCAACTTCGATTATCTCATGGGCGAAAATATCGATTTCCGTAACCATGCCGTGACCGAAGAGATAAAATATTGGGCCCGCTGGGTCATTGAACAGACCGGCTGCGATGGTTTCCGCCTGGATGCCGTCAAACATATTCCGGCATGGTTTTATAAAGAGTGGATTGAGCATGTGCAGGGGGCCACCGATAAACCGCTATTTATTGTTGCCGAATACTGGTCACACGAGGTGGATAAGCTACAGCAGTACATCGACCTTGTTGACGGTAATACCATGCTGTTTGATGCGCCGCTGCAGATGAAATTCCATGAAGCCTCGCGTCAGGGCCGCGATTACGACATGAGTCAAATCTTCACCGGGACGCTGGTGGAAGCCGACCCATTCCATGCGGTCACGTTGGTCACAAATCATGACACCCAACCGCTTCAGGCGCTGGAAGCGCCGGTCGAGGCCTGGTTTAAGCCATTAGCCTATGCGCTGATTTTACTGCGTGAAAACGGTGTTCCCTCGGTATTTTACGCCGACCTGTTTGGCGCAAGTTATGAAGATACCGGCGGAGATGGCCAGACATACTCCATCGAGATGCCGGTTATCGAGCAGCTTCACGAACTCATCGATGCGCGTCAGCGTTTCGCCCACGGCGTACAAACGCTGTGGTTCGATCATCCTAACTGTATCGCCTTCAGCCGCAGCGGCACCGATGAACATCCTGGCTGCGTAGTGGTGCTCTCCAACGGCGACGATGGCGAGAAAACGTTACCGCTTGGCGAGAATTATGCCAATAAACGCTGGAAGGATTTTCTCAATAATCGACAAGAGGTTATTGAGACTGATGACGAGGGCAATGCCGTATTCACCTGTAATGCAGGCAGCGTAAGCGTGTGGGTGATTGAAGAGGTGCTTTGAGGTCAGCGGGCTGGCTTTATAGCCGGTCCGCCAACATCGATTACTGCGCGGTCGTACTCGCCGTCTGGTTCTTTTTCCAGGCCTGCTCGCATTCCGGCGTTAAGCGTTCAACACGGGTTAACGTCATTCGATCGTATTCCAGCGTGTTTCCAGTACGTTCAATAGGATAAATATCGAGGCTGCTGGTCACATTATAAACCTGATTGTCGCGGTTCATTAATTTTCCCGGCTCAGCAATTACCCGCTGCCACTGACGGCAATCGAGAGTATCTCCGTCTTTGGTAACGATAAACGTCGCAATCGCCTCAGGACTTACCATTGCGCTCTGCGGTCCCTTCGATTGCCAGAACCCTTCCAGCCCTGCCGGCGCCGGCGCTTTGACCACCGCCTCATAGGTATCAACCTGAACGCATCCGGCCAGGGTAAGCAGCGCGCCAGCCATAACAATCTTTTTCATCATCCATCCCACAAACCGATAAAAAAGTATTGTGGCATTAAAGCGTTAAGGCCGCCACCCCTGCGCGATGCTCCCGTTGCTTAGCTTCGCCGTCAATCTCAGCATTTATTCTTACCGATTATTATTAGTTGTATGAAACCTGAATGACAAATGCATTTTTTGAATAGAATACAGCCAACGCCAATTTAATAGGCTGCTCCTCCATAAGGATAATCCGAAAATAAATTACAATTCTGGCGACGACATGCCGCGACACCGGGCATTATTACTGTCAGGGTCTGTTTATTCTTTTTCTATGGCTTTACTTTGAGAATATTCCTGGCAAATTATGAGTATTATTAGCGAATAGTTTAGCTTGGCTAATGCTTTCCGCATAAAGTCAGGTGTTACAAAAATGGACTTCATCACACGGCCTGGGCCAGATGAATTATCGTTACGTGTTGATTGAGGATGGGTCATGTCAACGATTATCATGGATTTGTGCAGCTATACCCGGCTAGGTTTAACCGGATATCTGGCAAGCCGGGGAATAAAGAAGCGCGATATCATTGAGGTGCGTAGCGCACAGAGTTTGAAAGAGCGCTGCGAATCGCTGCGTCCGGCGGTTGTGTTTCTCAACGAAGACTGTTTTATACATCACGAAGAGAGCAATCAACTTATCCGCGACATCATTACCACCTACCCCGATACTCTATTTGTTATTTTTATGTCGCTGGCCAACATCCATTTTGATCACTATTTACTTGTACGCAAGAATTTACTTATCAGCTCAAAATCCCTTACGCCGAAAGACCTTGATAACATACTGGGTAATTATCTGCAGACCGATAGCGCCAATAATCTAAACCAATTACGCACCCGCATTCCCACTCTATCGCTCAGTCAGGCCGAATCGAATATGCTGCAAATGTGGATGGCCGGCCACGCTACTTCACATATTTCCAGGCAGATGAATATCAAAGCAAAAACCGTTTCGTCACATAAAGGTAATATTAAGAAAAAAATCCAGACACACAATAAACAGGTGATTTACCACATTGTTCGGTTGGCTGAAAACATTACTTCCGGCATTTACGTCAATATGCGCTGATGGCAAACTGGCGGCGATTACCGCCAGTTTCTGAATGGGGGCCTACTCTGCTTTCTCAACAAAGATGCCGTCCGGGTGCCCCACTTCATTGAAAAACCAGATCCCCAGCGGGTAATCTTCCAGCGCTACAAGATACATGGTTCCTTCACTAAACGACTCAATTGCCAGTACTACCCCCGATCGACGTGGGCCACCGTCGGTCTTTACCGTGACACGATCGTTTACCTGCATAACTCGCCTCCTCTCGTTTTGAGCCAGTGTAGAACAAAAGCTGACTTCACGCAGCGTTCAGCCAGCGCAACTGGCGTTTTTATAGACCGTCTATACTTAAAGAGGCCCTTTCAGAGCCGAGCGAGGTAGTGATGATGAAATCCGCTAAAGACCACGGTGTGATGAATACCGACGGGATTGACGTTAATGTCGATGCCCTGCTGGCGGCGATCAATGAGATTAGCGAAAGCGAAGTACATCGTAGTGAAGATGATCCGCATCATGTCAGTATCGATGGCCGTGATGAACACACATGGCGCGAGCTGGCCGAAGCCTTTGAGCTTGATATTCATGACTTTAGCGTTACTGAAGCCAATCGCTAAGCTCAGGTGAAAAAAATCCCGACTCGCAGGAGTCGGGATCAAACTTGCTAATGCAAGAAGCACTTGAAAATTCGTTACACCGGGAAATCCGATGCATGGAAGACATTATCCTCAATTATTTTGCATGACAAGAAGTATTCATGATGAGAATTATTGAGAAATGCGGCTTATATGTACAACCTATTTAATAACCCAGGCGCGACAAGGCTTGCCTGTTATCGTTCTTTTACGAACGGTATGCTTGCGCCATGCATTTTTTAAGAATTTTCCCATACCGAAGAGCAACAACGCGGCAATAAAGGTGAGCATCCTCACATTACCAGGCCCTACCCAGCCGAACAAACCCGATTACGTCCATTCTGCTTTGCCAGATACAGGCGATGATCGGCAATCGACTGCAGCTCCTCAAAGTTAAACTCATCTGATGTCTCGCTACTACTGATCCCCAGCGAGGCGCTGATCCGCAAACTAACGCTATTGTGCAACAATATCTCCCGGCTATGGATACGCAGACGAATACGCTCAGCAATCGCACGCGCTTGCGGCAGTTGGGTATTGGGTAGAACGATACAGAACTCTTCACCACCAACGCGTCCGGCAATATCCTGCTCGCGAATCTGTCCCATAATAGTACTGCCAACCAACGTCAAAACACGGTCCCCTGCCTGGTGACCATGTTTATCATTGATGCCTTTAAAATAATCCAGATCCAGCTGTATGACGGATATCGGTTGATTATTCCGCCGGCAGCTTCGGGCCGCCGCGATCGCCCGTTCAAACAGAGCGCCGCGATTTAGCAGCCGCGTTAATGCGTCATGCCAGGCCTGCCACTCAAGGGACGCCTGCAACACGCTCATGTTGATGACCATACGGCGAATAACCCCCCACGACACAATCAACATGAGGGTAAACATTAACCACATCAGGGTCAGTGCGATGGAAATCGTCCCGAAATCACCACGCACTCCTTCCTTCAAAGTATGAATATGCAACAGTACGCCGTCAAAGTTGCGGATCTTTTCCCAACTGATATAGCGAGTTAACTGACGTATGCCGCCATGGTTATCATTGGTCAACGCATAACGAAGTTGTTCTTGTTCCTTTGGCGAGAGCGGCGTCAGGACATCATCCGGCGCCGAAGAGGCGAGCAAATTGAGCTGCTTGTCATACAGTTGATACTCGCCCATTTGCCCTCCTTTTACCGCACTGACCAGAAAATTCTGCAGGTCGCGGATGGAAAAATCCATCGCCAGCACCCCCAGCCAGTAGTGCTCATAATCAAGAGGGATCGAGGCCGTAACCACCTGCGGTTGCGTATACCCGTCTTCTTGTTGAGTCGTTTGCCAGAGGATCCCTCGCCCTGGATTATCACGCTGGGTTTGCCGCATAAACCATGCTGACCCCGTATCTCGCGAGAACTGCGCCAGCACCTGGCTGGAACTGCGCGGGGCATCGGTAGTGGTATAAAACCCGCTGCGAGAAACGTAGGACATACGCTCGCTGAAAATTCTGTTGTTATTGGTCAAACGCAGAAGATAGCCCAGCTCAAGGGTAGCCATCAGTTCATTGCTGGCCTGAGGATTATTACGCGACAACAGATCATCAGCGTCGACAAAAGAATCTGAAACCCCGTATACCGTCAGAGTACGCCGGTTGTTTAGCTCGACTGACCAGATGGGATCATGACGTTTACTGATGTACTCCTGTTCGGCCCGGCGCAGAATGGCGAAATCCAGCGGATTCTCCAGTGCTGATTGCATGCTGTTGCGAAAAAAGAGCAGACGATTGAGATTAAATTGCAACAGCCCATCCATTTCATGGGCCACGTTCTCAAGATTATTACGTTGGTTGGCGACGTAGGCTTCTTCCAGTACGCGGATTTCTCGCCAGATGAGCAACGTTGAAAAGAACAGCACCACGATGAAACAGATATTGACCACTCGCCCCGGATTGAAGAGGCGATGAAACTTTTTTGGCCAGAGCGGCTTATCCATTATTTACTCGCAGTACGGTCAAAGAAACCAACAACATCAACGCTCCTTGTCCGAACGTAATCAATATTAAAAGCGCCCGCACCAGCGGGCGCTGCACATCTAATTATGCTGCGAATGTTGCCCTTCGCCGCGGACCAACTCATCTTCACGGAAGGCTTCACGCTGTACGACCTGTCCGTCATACCACCGGCACTCGACCATATCGTCGGCAATGCCGGTGACGACCATTCGCGGCCCGCCGTTTTTTCGTCTGACTTCATCACTGACCAACAAGACCATTTTTGCCTCCGGTATCAGGAAGAAACTGTTTCACCTTAGACGACCCCGGCCCATTTTGCGTAGCCGGCGCAGGGATTTATTTCGCTTTACCGCGTAACGCGGTGATAGCTTTAACGACGCCAAAGACGATAGCGCCAATGATAAATCCTAGCACCAGATTAGCGGCCACAGGCAATGTGGATGCCAGCATTCCGCTTAGCCCATGGGCAAAATTCTCGATGAAATGATGCAGCGGCGCTACGCCGTGAACCACGATACCGCCGCCAACCAGAAACATCGCCAGGGTACCGACGAAAGTCAGAATTTTCATCAATCGCGGCGCGATGGCCAGGAGCGCTTTTCCAACCCACTGCGTCAGTGCGCTTTTCTTCTCCGCCAGCCAATATCCCATGTCATCGAGCTTAACAATGACGCCCACCAGGCCATAAACCCCAACGGTCACGAGAATGGCGATGCCGGATAAAATCAGGATCTGATTAAGCAATGGCGCATCAGCTACAATACCCAGGGTAATCGCGACGATTTCGGCTGATAAGATAAAGTCGGTACGGATCGCCCCTTTTACTTTATCGCGCTCAAAGGCCTGCGGATCCTGGGCTGCAAGCGTTTCCAGCCGCTGCTGGCGCAATTTCGGATCCTCCTTATTCTTGCGCGCGTGCAGGTTATGCAGCACTTTTTCAAAGCCTTCAAAGCAGAGAAATGCGCCGCCCAGCATCAATAGCGGCGTAATGGCCCAGGGAATAAAGGCGCTGATGAGTAACGCCAGCGGCACCAGAATCACTTTATTCAGGAACGAGCCTTTTGCCACTCCCCATACCACCGGGAGCTCGCGGTTAGCTCTTACGCCTGTGACCTGCTGCGCATTGAGAGAAAGATCATCGCCCAGTACGCCAGCCGTTTTCTTGGCCGCCAGTTTTCCCATGACGGAGATATCGTCCAGCAGCGTGGCAATATCGTCCAATAAGGTTAAAAGACTACTTCCCGCCAAAATGTGCTTCCTTCAATTTCTGTTTATGAAACATAGAGTATGAGGCAAAAGTGCCCTCTCGCCCAGAGATGTCATTAGTCAACAAAAATATAACAAAAAAAGCACATTGAAAGCGCTCGCCAGCACGTTAGTTTTCACGTTAACTATATGTTCCCTTTCTATCTCTTTTCGTCGCGAGGAAGTATGTCTACCCGTCAGCTGTTACCCCTTATCGGCGCGCTGTTTGCGCTGTATATCATTTGGGGTTCAACCTATTTTGCTATCGCTATTGGCGTTGCCAGCTGGCCGCCGTTGATGATGGCCGGGATCCGCTTTCTCTCTGCCGGCGGCGTGTTGCTTATCTATTTACTGGCCACCGGCCATAAACTCCCGGCCCGCCGGCCGCTACTTAATGCGGCCCTAATAGGCATCCTGTTGCTTGCCGTCGGCAATGGCTTCGTCACCCTTGCAGAACATCAGCATGTACCATCAGGCATCGCAGCGGTGATGGTCGCCACCGTACCGCTGTTTACGCTCTGCTTCAGCCGTTTTTTTGGCATTGCTACGCGCAAGCTGGAATGGTTCGGTATTGCGATCGGTCTGGCGGGAATAGTGATGCTCAATAGCGGCGGCAACCTCAGTGGCAATCCCTGGGGCGCATTGCTGATTCTGATTGGTTCCCTGAGCTGGGCGTTTGGCTCGGTTTACGGTTCCCGTATTGAATTACCAACCGGGATGATGGCGGGTGCTATTGAAATGCTGGCGGCAGGGATGGTGCTTTCCGCAGCATCCTGGTTCTCAGGCGAAAAACTCGCTCAAATGCCCTCCTGGTCTGGAATATTTGCCGTTGCGTATCTGGCCATTTTTGGCTCGCTTATCGCCATCAACGCCTATATGTATCTGATACGTAACGTAACGCCGGCGGTTGCTACCAGCTATGCCTATGTCAATCCGGTTGTCGCCGTGCTGCTGGGGACCGGATTTGGCGGCGAAAGTCTCTCATTTATCGAATGGCTGGCGCTGGCGGTGATTATTTTCGCGGTCGTGTTGGTGACGCTGGGTAAATATCTCTTCCCTGCCCGCTCCACCGTTACGCCTTGTCAATCGGATCGATAAAACCAATGCCCTGAGTGTCGATCTGCGCGCAATTTCCACCGCCGCAGATCCACTCCTCCATACGATCGCATAAAGCCTCATCGCTTAATTTCTGCCGCCCGCGGAGCGCGCACTCCCAGACAATCAGCACCCGCCAGCCTTGTGCTAACAACATCACCAGGTCGCGGCGATCGCGCTGCACGTTAGCGCCAATTTTTTTCAGCCAGAAATCGGTACGGGTCGCCGGTACTTTAAACAGATAACAGTGATGATGATGCCAAAAGCAGCCATGGGTGAAAATAACGCAGCGGTAGTCAGACAGCAGAAAATCAGGCCGCCCCGGTAGCGATGCCTCCTGAACGCGAAAAGTGAATCCGGCCTGCGTTAGCAGCGCCGCCAGCCGCTTCTCAATTGCCGTATCGCGGGTCGCAATAGCGCGCATATTTTTACTACGGGTGGCCTTATCATGAACGTCCGCCATCGCTATCTCCTGCAACGCGCCGCTTTACCGCCTCGGAAATTCGCGGCACCAGCAGCTTCGCTACCGCGGCAAACACCGGAACAATCACCGAGTTGCCGAACTGGCGATAGGCCTGGGTATCGGAAACCGGAATACGAAAACGGTATTCTCCCGGGGCTTCGAACCCCATCAACCGTGCGCATTCACGCGGCGTTAAACGCCGCGGGCGGCGCTGTTGATTTTGTGGATCGTCAAAGTGCTTTTCGCCCAATGGCTTATCCCAACCGCGATCGACCAGAATCTCAGCGCCATCTTTGTAGTAGCGCGCCGAAAGCGTTCGCGCAACGCTGCCTGGATTGGTCGGGTCGACCAGACCGTAGCCAAAACCGTTGCCACGCGCCTGGTGTTTACGCGCGTAACGGTAGAGATATTTCCATAAAACCGGCGTCAGGATGAATTTAGCATCGACGGTAGGATCCAATAACTCGCCAAAGGTCGGCCGCTGCGGCGGGTACAGGCTGGCGATATCGCGCAGCGTAAATCCTTCATGCAATTGTAAATCGCGACGGAAACCCACCAGCACGATACGCTCACGGTGTTGGGGTAAGAAATGACGCCCATCGATCACTTTTGGATCATCGACGCCCGCATGATCGGCATCCGCCACCTCATAGCCTAGTTCATCCAGCGTCTGCATGATAATACGGAAGGTTCTTCCTTGATCGTGGCTCTTCAGATTCTTGACGTTTTCCAGCACGAAGATCGGCGGACGGCGGGCGGCAATAATTCTAACGACATCAAAAAACAGCGTTCCCTGAGTTTCACAGGCAAAACCATGAGCGCGCCCCATGGCATTTTTCTTGGATACTCCCGCGAGCGAAAAAGGCTGACAGGGGAAGCCCGCGAGCAGTACATCATGTTGCGGGATCGCCTCACGGATAGACTTCGCCGCCTCTTCATCACTGATATCGGCGCGCTGGCTGAGAGTGATTTCGCGGATATCGGCGTTAAAGCTGTGCTCTTGCGGATCGCAATACCAGTTAGCTTTATAGGTACGTACGGCGTGTTTATTCCACTCGCTGGTAAATACGCACTGCCCACCAATAGCTTCAAAGCCGTGACGAATGCCGCCGATGCCGGCGAAGAGATCGATAAAACGAAAGGCATAGTCCGGATGATGGCGCGGCGGGGCCGGTAACAGGCTCGCCAGATGAGCGCACTCCGCGTTAGTCAATCTACTTGCCGCACGGCTCACCGTCGCCACCCGTTTGAGTATCGCCGGGCTCCAGTGCTGGTCGCCAACCGCGACCAGCTGTGCGACCAGGGTTTTGACATCATATATCGTCATCAACTGGCGCAACAACGCCTGCGCGTGTTCCCCTGACGGTAAAGACAGGAGGTTTTCTTGGGATAAATTTTGCGGCATAACCTCAACCAGCACGGACAATTTTTGCAGAGAGTACCACAAATAGTCGCAACGGATTTAAACCGCTGGCGCAAAGCGGCGTAAAACCGCTTCATCCAACGACAACGGGTCGCCACGCAGTTCGGCGCTCAGCTTCGCCATAAATTGCACCAGAAATTGGGCGTTATGCACCGCCAAGGCTCTTCCCTGCTCCGTTTGCATGGTCTCAGGCAGACGGAGCAATTTGCTCTGGAAATGGTCGAGAGCATATTTCTTGTCATCAAGATCGCGCTGGTCAGCAAAGGGGTCGTTAGCATCAAACAAAATCGTGTTTAGCGCGCCTGAAACGGCAAAGACACGGGCCAGGCCAATTGCGCCCAAAGCTTCC
Source organism: Klebsiella sp. JN_Kp122 (assembly GCF_040062085.1). Classification (NCBI taxonomy): domain Bacteria; kingdom Pseudomonadati; phylum Pseudomonadota; class Gammaproteobacteria; order Enterobacterales; family Enterobacteriaceae; genus Klebsiella; species Klebsiella sp. JN_Kp122. The sequence continues at coordinate 132,914 of NZ_JBEAHW010000048.1, read as the reverse complement.
AGACGATCTGCATCCTGGACAATTTTTGCCTCTACGCTTTGTGGCAGTATAGCCGCACTAAAGCTATGCGCTTCAATGGCATGCATAACAGCAGGATAACGGTCGTCTGGAAAGTCGGGGAAAGCGCTTTGCAGGATAGACCGCGTTTTCTGCGCCGCCATGCGTGAAGAATGATGACGTTGAGGATGGTTTTTAGCCAGGCTGACAATATCGTGAAAGTAGCAGGCCGTCAGGATAACCAACTCGTCAGCGCCGCTCTCGTCGACCAGTTGCTGCGCGGTACTCCAGACGCGGCGAAAGTGCGAAATGTCATGCGCCGCATCTTCCTGTGCATGATGCGTATTTAACCAGTTTTCAAATCGTTGTTGCCATTCAGCTAATAACATGAGCGTTTCCTGATGCCTGGGACTAGCCACGAGCATAGCAACTTTAATCGCGCTGTTCATGTACCTGAATAGGGGGACGCGTGTACCAGGCTATCGCCCCAAGGATTAACCCCACTGCCCCCAGCACCAAAAAACCCAGCAGCGCGCCAATCCATTTGCCCGCCGTTGATCCCCATTCACCATCAATGCTGGCGCCGGGAACACTTTGAATCCGCCCCACTATCCACCAGTACCGTACCATCGCCCACACAAAGTAAGCGCAAAAAGCGTAAAAAGCCCATAACGCCAGCTTTCCAACGGGCCCCCGTTTCGCTTTCGTGTCCATTAAATCCTTCTCCATACATCAACCACAACGCATCATCGTCAACCACACATTTGTGACGCAAATCACATTATACAATTATCATGCTTATCTGGAAGCATGAGTGTAGTACTGAGCGCTTTTGGACATCCGTGAACGCAGGAGCGGTACTCCCCTATATATTACGGCTGTGTTCATGCTTTTAAATAAGACGATTTGCTGAAATTCAGCAATGTTCGTTATCAAACAAAATTATTTCAAATGATGACTTATCACTTTATAACCGATGATATTATTATGCCATTTACAATACACATATCATTATCATAAAAAATTAAAAAACCTTTAGTATCAACAACCATAATAAGTCACTAATAAGCCACGGAAATATTCATTACCCAAAAAATAGAAAATACATATATTGAATATAAAATAAATATTTTGAAATATTTTAATATACTTTTATTACATTTTTTATTTAATTAAAAATGAACTTAAGCGGCTAGTATCGATTTGTCATTCCACAGGGAATTAGACAATTCATATTAATTATGATTAAAGGGAATACATAATGAAAAGAAAAGTATTGGCTATTATGCTGCCAGCGTTATTAGCAGCAGGCGCGGCGCACTCTGCGGAAATTTATAATAAAAACGGCAATAAACTGGACCTCTACGGAAAAGTTGACGGCCTGCACTATTTCACTGACGATGCTTCTGAAGATGGCGACCAAACCTACGTACGTTTCGGCCTGAAAGGCGAAACACAGATCAACGATCAGCTGACCGGCTACGGCCAGTGGGAATACAATATTCAGGCTAACACCACTGAAGGTGAAGGCGCTAACTCCTGGACTCGTCTGGGTTTCGCGGGTCTGAAATTTGCTGATTACGGTTCACTGGACTACGGCCGCAACTACGGCGTTATTTATGATGTTGAAGCCTGGACCGATGTGCTGCCGGAATTCGGCGGCGATACCTACACCCAAACTGACGTCTTCATGCTCGGCCGTACCAACGGCGTGGCGACCTACCGCAACAGCGATTTCTTCGGCCTGGTAGATGGTCTGAACTTTGCCCTGCAGTATCAGGGTAATAACGAAAACGCGGGTTCTGGCGAAGGCACCAATAACGGTGGCGATCGTAAACTGGCGCGTGAAAATGGCGACGGCTTCGGTATCTCTACTTCCTACGATTTCGGTATGGGCATCAGCTTCGGCGCGGCATATGCTTCTTCCGATCGTACCAACAATCAGGTGGCTGCCTCTGCCAGCAGCGCATACGCCGGCGGCGATAAAGCCGATGCCTGGACCGTAGGCGCGAAATACGATGCTAACAACATCTACCTGGCAGCGATGTACGCGGAAACCCGCAACATGACCTCCTTCGGTAAATCCACCAGCTATCTCGGCGGCGGTATTGCCAACAAGACGCAGAACTTCGAAGTCGTTGCCCAGTATCAGTTCGATGATTACGGTTTACCGCTGCGCCCATCCGTTGCATATCTGCAGTCTAAAGGTAAAGACCTGTACAACAGCGGCGACAAAGACCTGGTTAAATACGTTGATGTGGGTATGACTTACTACTTCAACAAAAACATGTCCACCTATGTTGATTACAAAATCAACCTGCTGGACGAAGATGACTACTTCTACCGCGCAAACGGCATCGCCACCGATGACGTTGTCGCGCTGGGTCTGGTCTACCAGTTCTAAGATCCCCTCATGACCAAAGCCTGCCACGCGCAGGCTTTTTTATTTTAACGGTCAGCCAATACTGCCTCGCGCGACGTCGGCATCAATTCACTGAATTCATTTAAATTTCGCCAAGGAAGTGGCTCAATAGCACTTCAGCAGCGGAAGGGATACTCGCGAGCGCACGAGAGCGGAAACGCTGAAATTTAGTCCTGGTCTGAGTCAGAAAATGAGAAGATTCTTTGGCGCCCTTGTCTGCTTCAGCGCTATGCTTTTTTGTAAAGGGATTGTCTCAGCGGGATATGCATCACTGAAAAGGATAAGCGTAAGTGATTGAATAGTGGCGGAGAGAGGGGGATTTGAACCCCCGGTAGAGTTGCCCCTACTCCGGTTTTCGAGACCGGTCCGTTCAGCCGCTCCGGCATCTCTCCGCTGTTGAGGTTGCTATAATGCCAGGTTCTTTGGCATTTTAATAGCTCCAGTCCCTTAAATTGAGTTCAAGTGACGACTTTGCGAGCGATATGATGTTTAAATGGCCGTGGAAAGCAGAAGAACAGACAGGCAATGGCGAAATCCCGTGGGAACAAGCGGTTGCCATTCCGGTTTTAGCAAACCTCACTCATCAGGAACAGCAGCAACTGTGCCAAATGGCAGCACGTTTTTTACAGCAAAAGCGTCTGGTGCCGCTACAGGGATTTGAGTTAACCCCATTACATAGCGCGCGTGTCGCCCTACTCTTTTGTCTGCCGGTGCTGGAGCTTGGCCTTGAGTGGTTAGATGGCTTCCATGAAGTCCTGATCTACCCAGCGCCCTTCGTCGTCGATGACGAATGGGAAGATGACATCGGCCTGGTGCATAATCAACGCGTTGTGCAATCCGGGCAAAGCTGGCAGCAGGGTCCCATTATCCTTAACTGGTTAGATATTCAGGACTCTTTCGATGCCTCAGGTTTTAACCTGGTGGTGCACGAGGTCGCGCATAAACTGGATTCACGTAACGGCGATCGCGCCAGCGGCGTCCCTTTTATTCCCTTGCGTGAAGTCGCTGGTTGGGAACACGACCTGCATGCAGCGATGAACAACATTCAGGATGAAATCGATCTGGTCGGCGAAAGCGCCGCCAGCATTGATGCCTATGCGGCAACCGATCCGGCTGAGTGCTTTGCGGTGCTCTCAGAATATTTCTTTAGCGCACCGGAGCTATTCGCTCCTCGCTTCCCGGCGCTATGGCAGCGGTTCTGCCAGTTCTATCGTCAGGATCCGCTACAGCGTTTACGGGAAAACGATCTACTGGATGAAGACGACGCGCGCGTTGTTCATTAAAAACCCGCTTTGAACTAAATATCGCCAATTGAATCAGCTGGTTAAATTTAGTGTTGACACTAAAATGCGAGGCCATTACTATGCGCCTCGTTCACACGATTCCTCTGTAGTTCAGTCGGTAGAACGGCGGACTGTTAATCCGTATGTCACTGGTTCGAGTCCAGTCAGAGGAGCCAAATTTAAAAAGCCTGCTTTCGAGCAGGCTTTTTGCTTTTTAACATCCACGCCAGTTAAAAACTGCTTTCTACCGCTGAACGACTAATATTCACCGGCATCCCGGAGCGCCTCTGTAACGCTGAATCCGCGCGCCCGACATTCACGCCCGCGCCCTGTACAAACTCACGGATTGCCGGGGTATATGGCAGCGGTACTTTACGGTCTGACTGAAATTCAGCGCGATTACGCGATAACGGTTCATGCACTTCCAGCCAGCGGCTACCGTCCGGTTCAGTCGTGTATTTTACCGGCTGATCGATAATCTGTACTCGCGTACCAACGGGCACATTATCGAACAGGTATTTGATGTCATCGTTGCGCAGGCGAATACAGCCTTGGCTCACCCGCAGGCCAATGCCAAAATTGGCATTCGTTCCATGAATGGCATACAACCTGCCAATATAGATAGCATACAGCCCCATCGGATTATCTGGCCCGGCGGGCACCATCGCCGGCAGGGTTTTACCTTCTTTGGCATACTCGCGACGGGTATTCGCCGTCGGCACCCAGGTAGGCCCTTCCTGCTTACGTTCCACCGCCGTCACCCAATTACGCGGCGTCTCGCGCCCCGCCTGACCGATACCGATCGGTAACACCTCGACGGTAGTGCCCTCAGGCGGATAATAATAAAGCCGCATCTCGGCGACGTTTATCACGATACCGCTACGTACAGTAGCAGGCAGGATCAATTGCTGTGGGATAATCAACGAGCTTCCCGATTTGGGCAGATAGACATCGACGCCGGGGTTAGCCTCCAGCATATTGCTCAGCCCCTGCCCGTACTGCGCGGCAAAGGTTTCCAGCGGTTGGGTATTACGCTCGGGCACGTTAATTTTCATCGGGCTGCCAACCAGACGACTCCCTTCCGGCGGCAACGGATAACTTACCGCCAATGCGCTGTGGCTGGCCAACATCATCACCAGAGAGCAAAGCAACTTCATATGCCGCACCATCATTTTCCCTTCCTCAGTCGCGACTCACGTGAATGAATTATAGCTGCTTTGTCGCCTCCCGCTTGCCCGCTGGCCGCACTCAGATTTGATAATCGATCGCCACTTCCTCCGGCTCCATCGCCTGGCGCTTAATCTCATCCAGCGATAGTCCAGCATTGCACAGTTCAATGAAGCGCCAGACGTAGTTACGTTGTAACTGACCGCGTTTGAGCCCCAACCAAACGGTATTGGCATCAAAGAGATGGCGTGTTTCCAGCCGGGTAAAGGTATCCGCTTCGCGAGCATCGCCGGATTGCTCCGCCACCAGCCCCACGCCCAAGCCCAGCTCCACGTAAGTTTTGATCACATCCGAATCCTGGGCGCTGAGGACGATATCCGGCATCAGCCCTTTACGGGTGAAAGCTTCATCAATACGCGAGCGCCCGGTGATCCCCTGACGGTAGGTAATTAACGGCCAGCGCGCAATAGCCTCGAGCGTGAGCGGCGTAACCTCAATCAGTGGATGATCTTTTGGCACTAACAGACTGTGGTGCCAGCGAAACCAGGGGAATGCCACCAGCGTCGGGTCGTTACTTAAGCGCTCGCTGGCGATACCAATATCCGCCCCGCCGTTGTGCAACAACGCCTCGATTTCCTGCGGCGTCCCTTGCACCAGTTCCAACCGCACTTCGGGGAAAAGTTCGCGAAAAGCTTTAATTACCGGCGGTAGGCTATAACGCGCCTGAGTATGCGTGGTGGCAATAGTTAATACGCCTGAAGCGTCATTGGTAAAAAGATCGGCCAGCCGGCGAACATTGCTGGCCTCGTTGAGGATCCTTTCGGCAATGGAAAGCAGCGCTTTACCGGGTTCGGTCATCCCCAGAAGACGCTTACCGCGGCGGATAAAGATTTCTATCCCCAGCTCTTCTTCCAGCTCACGAATATGGCGGCTGACGCCAGATTGCGAGGTGTACAGCATATTAGCGACTTCCGTCAGGTTGTAATCCCGACGGGCCGCCTCGCGAATAATTTTTAGTTGCTGGAAATTCACCTTTTCCCCCAGGTCTTCAGACATAACATGATGTCTATTGTTAAAGTCTGTTTACCCGGCAAACAAATAATAAAAACCAGCAACTTATTCCTTAAAAGAATATAACCTAACTGACCAGCTGTAATTCACGATTCTCCAACGAAGGACGGCTGACCAGCGACAGCAGGATATCTTTGACCGCCTGAGCCTGAGGAGATAAACCGCCGCGCGCCGAGGTATTCAGTGAGAGCGACAGGCTCATCGACGGGGTGCTGATGCGCGCCATCCAGCCATTTGCCGTAGCACACAGCGAGCGCGCCGCCGATTCCGGCAGTACGGTAACGCCCATTCCACTGGCGATAGCGGCAGTTAATGTAGTGATGGATTCGATCTCGCCGATCACTTTTGCCGACAGGCGGCGTAAGGTAAAGGCTTCCGTCACCCTGGCACAGACAGCGCTATAGTCACGCGGTAAAAACAGACTCATCTCCGCCACCGCAGAGAGATCAACGCTTTGTCCCGGGCAGTTTTGCGTGCCGACCAGATACAAATCCTCTTTTAGCAACGGCTGGCTGACCACTCCCGCTACCGGCGAACGTTCGTACAACACCGCCATATCCAGTTGGCCGCCAAGCAGCTTGTCATTTAAAACGCTGCCGCTACATTCCTGCAGATAGACGTTGACCTCGGGAAGCTCATTACGCACGGTCTGCAGCAACGGCATGGTGATCGCCGAAGCAGCCGTTCCCGGTGCAAGGCCAATCGCCACCTGCCCGCTCAGCGTCTGGCCCACATTATGTACCGCCAGATGCGCCTGTTCACACTGACGCAAAATGGTTCGCGCGTGGGTATAGAGAATTTTCCCCGCTTCGGTTGGCGTAACGCCTCGTTTGGTGCGGATCAGCAGTTTCTGCTCCAGTTCACCTTCCAGGGTCGCTACCTGCTGACTCAGCGCCGGTTGTGCGATATGCAAGACTTCAGCGGCCTGGGTCAGACTGCCGATATCGACGATTTTCACAAAATACTTCAGTCGTCTTAAGTTCATTTTGCCTCCTGTAAGGGAATGCCACTACTGGCCATTAAGTTACAGGGATTTTGCAAGATGCTTGCCAGGTTTTACGTAGCCGCTCACCGCCCTGCTGGCGCGGTAAAATAAGGGTTAGTGATAATACTGCTGGCTTCCATGAGCGCATGATATGCCCCATTAGGGGTATAAATGCACCATTTCGGTGCATTTCCGCTGGCGTTTACTCTAAAAGGGTTTTGATTGTTGAAATTGTCAGCAGTCGAACGCTTTATGGCGATTCAGCCTTTGACAACACCCTAAGTCATCGATAATATGCGCCCCGTTCACACGATTCCTCTGTAGTTCAGTCGGTAGAACGGCGGACTGTTAATCCGTATGTCACTGGTTCGAGTCCAGTCAGAGGAGCCAAATTTAGAAAAGCCTGCTTTCGAGCAGGCTTTTTGCTTTTATTTGCTTTATACACCTTCTGCTTTGATTATCACTTGCGTTAAGGTAGCGTCATCGTTCGTTTCACCAGATGATCCTGCATGTTTATCGTTACCGACACCTTCCGCGATTTACCTTTTATTCAGCATGCCGAGTGCGGCTATCTTCGCGCTGACCCGGCGTTAAAATTTTGTCGGGTACATTTCGCCAGGACACAATTACAGGACGCACTTTTCAACCAATACGCCGTCCCGTTCCCTTCTGCTCTTGCGGGCGCCGTCGTAAAACGTAAAGCCGAATATCTGGCCGGGCGCTACTGTGCGCACTATTTACTGCGACAAGCCGGCTGCTTAGAGCCGGTGTTAAGCGCCGCCGATCGCGCGCCAGTTTGGCCGGCAGGCTGGCGAGGAAGCGTCTCGCACAGCGAAGATACCGCCATCGCGGTGGTTATCGCAGAAGCCAACGGCCGGTATCCCGGGGTCGATATCGAGCATCTGCAACCGGGGGTCATGCTGGAAAGCGCCGATATGTTTGTCTCGAGAACGGAACAGACGCTGCTTTCCTGTTGTGGGCTGGATATGGAGTGGGCACTGCTGCTGGCTTTCTCAGCCAAAGAGAGCCTGTTCAAAGCACTATATCCGCGCGTACAGCAGATGTTTGATTTTGATGCCGCCGCCATAGTCGCACTCGACCCAGCAAAACAGCATTTCACGTTACACCTCAATAAAACGCTCAGCGACGCCTTTCCCGCAGGTAGCCCGTTCAGCGGCGAATATCACTTCAGTGAAGGCACCGTTCTTACCTGCCTGTGCTAGCTGTTCATTTCGCCCCTTCGGGATTATGATGGCGCGAACTATTTGACCTGCATACAGTGATAGATAAATGGATGTCATCGGCATCATTATGTCAGCGGGGAAATCCTCCGTCGACGTAGCGCTTTATACCTTATTACCCATTATGGTCGTCATGCTGATCATAATGAAATATCTCGAAGTCCGCGGAATTCTCGACATCATCGTGCGCTGGCTGGCGCCGCTGCTAAAACCCTTTGGGTTGACCGGCATGAGCGCCTTCGCGCTGATTCAGATAAATTTTGTGAGTTTTGCCGCCCCGCTCGCCACGCTGGCGATTATGGATAAACGTGGTGTTTCCGACCGACAAATGGCCGCCACCCTGGCGATGGTGTTCGCCATGGGCCAGGGCAACGTTTTCTACCCCTTAACGCCGTTCGGCCTGCACTGGCTGGCCGCAATCACCATTTCTATTGTCGGTGGACTCTGCGCCGCAGCGGTCTGCTGGTACGCCACCGGGCGTAAGTTATCCATTGTCGAGAGCAGCCGGGCAGAAGTGCTCCCGGAAAGTGAACAAAATAATCACGGGCTGATTGCGGTGATCAATAGCGCCGGCGCCGACGCTATCCGCCTGGCGCTTGGCGCCGTGCCGATGCTGATTTTATCTTTGACCATCGTCGGCCTGATGCAGGCGGCTGGCGTCATCGAAATGCTGCAGCGCGTGCTGATGCCGCTGCTGCAATGGCTACATATCCCGGAAAACTTCGTTCTGCCCGCGCTGGTGAAATGTGTGGCTGGCGGTACCGCCTATTTTGGGGTTATCTCCGAGCTGGCGCAGCAGGGAAAAGTGACGCTCAGCCAGATTAACGCCTCCGCGGGGCTGCTCATCCAGACCTTCGACCTACCCGGCATCGGCATTTTCCTTGGCGTCAGCTCAAGATTTGTGCGTCTTTTCCGCTTCGTCGCCCCTGCCGCCCTCATCGGTATTGCGCTGCGGACGGTATTGCACATCCTGGTGTTCTGAGCCCAACGGTAGACGCTGATTAATCCGCTGCAGCAGGTAGGGGAAAAACGGGTTAGAGGTGGCGCGCATTAACGTATCAAGACCGACGCTCAGCGTTGCGGTCTCGCCGCGTAGCGAAATGGTGCCAAGACTAATACCGCTAAGGTTTTTCTCCGTCGGCTCGCGGCCATACAGCGAATCGGTGATGGGGAACGGCACCGCGATATGCGAAAGCGAGTACATATCCTGCGGCCAGGACAAATGCAGCGCCTGGGTTCTCTCGGCGGTTTGCCCCGCCAGCGTCAGGCGCGCGACGGTATCGAGGGTGTGCTGAGTCGCATTCGTCACGATCGTCGTGGAGTACGGACGCGGCGCCGGAGGTAACAAGGTATTCACCGCCGAATAAGTCGCCGGGCGAAACAGCGCCCGCAGGTTCGCCGCCTGATTAATATCGAAAATCACCAGTTCGCTGCCGTTGTCCGGCAAATAGCGGTATAACGAATCAACCACTGCCCGAGTACTGACCGTAGAATCAATCACCGACTGAAAGGTTAACACCGGCGCGATAGAAGTTAGCCGCTGGCTCTGCGCCGCCTGGATAATCTGTTTTTGTAAGGCCTGGGTCAGCAGCCACGACTGGCGCGCTGCCTTTACCGGAAATGAATTGTACTTATAAGGGTTAAACTCCGGAATGACGTTTAGCCACGCCGCGCGCGCAAAGGCGGGAAACACCGAAGGCAGGCCAGCCAGCCCGGCGAAACGGGCGAAAGCGGTGACGCCAATCATCGGCGAAAGTAGAATAATCTGCTGCGGCCTGACCAGCGATTTATCGGTCAGTTCATCAAGCGCATACTTCAACGCCAGCGCGCCGCCGTTAGAATATCCCACCAGATGCAGCGGCACATCCCCACCGGCAAGTCGCGTCGCTTCTCGTACCGCCAGGCGAGTTGTCGCCAGCCACTGTTGCCAATCAACGTGGGTTAATGCGCCAGGCGCGGTACCGTGGCCGGGTAAGCGCGGCGCCACCGCGACAAAACCTTGCCGTTGATACTCTTCCGCCAGATAGCGCACGCTGTAGGGAGAGTCAGTTAATCCATGCAGCAACACCACCGCCCCACGCGGTTTGCCGGATGGCAGTAGGATAAAGGAGCGATTCCAGTCTGGCGTAAAGCGTTGTGGGTAGACCAGGCTGTCGCGATAAAAGCGATTTAGCGGCGTTTTGTCAGCGGCTGATAGCTGGTCACTGACCTCACGCCGCAAATCAGCAAATATTTCATCTTCCCGCTTGAGATAGCTGGCAAAGCTGGCGCGGTCGATTTCACCGGCGGTCATCTCATCCCCAGACCAGGTATGCCAGCGCTGCAACGCGGGGCCGCGTTCCGATTCATAGATTCGTCCGATGAAAAACACCACCACAACAATAGCGGCGGCGACCAGCGCTTTTTTCGCCAGCGAGACTATCCTTAATCCAGATTGATTCAGAATCTTGTTAAATCGCATCAAAGCCATAGGTGTTATTTGCCTGTCCCGCTGCATCGCCGAGTTAAGATTTAACAACGTCAGCTAAACGTAAATTAAACCAATGGGTAGTTTCAGTTGTCTTTAAAACGATAACACGGCAATTATCATTCTGAGTGTAACAAGCCTGGGTGAAAACATGGAGTGGTGGGTAAAGAAAGTACGGAAAAATTCCTCTACAGCAACGACTTGCGTGGTTCTACAGAGCGGTCAGTTCGTGGTGATTGCTGAAATCGAAAGCCGATGCAGACTGCAGGAAGGCGACAAGTTAACGCCTGGCCCTAATGCGCTTTATTACATCAACAATAACGGCGCGGCGACATTAAGAGTGATAAGCGCAAGTAATTTTAGCGCCGAACGTTGGGCACAGACAGCCTGATCCTGGGTGGCTAAGCTTTTATTATCAACGAGTTTGAATATTTATCCGGGACAGTAATTTTCCTTCGCCATTTTCACGCTGTAGCATACTATCGTCAGTATCAGCAGACCTGAAACAAGGAGCGAATGATGAACCAGAAGGCCGTCAGTCTGACCCCGGAGCAGGCGCTTTCCCAGTTGGAAGCGCAGTATGAAAGAGCGGTTAACGCGTTGCGTAAGGCCATTGGCGAGTACATTCACCACAATATTCTTCCTGATGAAATAGCCCGTGCTGAAGGCTTATTCGTCTATCCTCAATTGTCTGTCTCGTGGGATGGCGCCGAGCACAAAGCCTTAAAAACCCGAGCCTGGGGGCGATTCACCCATGCAGGCTGCTACACCACCACCATTACCAATCCAAAACTCTTTCGCGCTTATCTGCTGGAACAATTAACTCTGCTGTATCAGGATTACAGCGCGCATATTAGCGTCGGCAATTCGCAGCACGAAATTCCCTTCCCTTACGTGATTGATGGCTCTGCGCTGACGCTGGATCGCTCGATGAGCGCCGGATTAACGCGTTATTTTCCGACCACCGAACTGTCACAAATTGGCGATGAAACCGCCGATGGTCTGTTCCACGCCACCGAGTATTATCCGCTGTCGCATTTTGACGCCCGCCGCGTCGATTTTTCACTGGCACGCCTGAAGCACTACACCGGCACGCCGGTTGAACACTTCCAGCCGTATGTCTTGTTTACCAACTACACGCGTTACGTCGATGAATTCGTCAGTTGGGGCTGTAGCCAGATCCTCGATCCGGATAGCCCGTACATTGCCCTCTCCTGTGCGGGCGGGATTTGGATCACCGCCGACACGGAGGCACCGGAAGAGGCGATTTCCGATCTGGCATGGAAAAAACACCAGATGCCGGCCTGGCACCTGATCACTAACGACGGTCAGGGCATTACATTGATCAACATCGGCGTCGGCCCGGCCAATGCCAAAAATATTTGCGATCATCTCGCGGTGCTGCGCCCTGACGTCTGGCTGATGATTGGTCACTGTGGCGGTCTGCGTGAGAGCCAGTCGATAGGCGACTATGTACTGGCGCATGCCTATTTACGTGACGACCACGTACTGGATGCGGTGCTGCCGCCGGATATTCCCATCCCGAGTATCGCCGAAGTGCAGCGCGCGCTGTATGACGCCACTAAACAGGTTAGCGGCATGCCGGGGGAAGAGGTCAAACAACGTCTGCGTACCGGTACGGTGGTGACCACCGATGATCGCAACTGGGAATTGCGTTATTCCGCCTCGGCGCTGCGCTTTAACCTTAGCCGGGCGGTAGCCATCGATATGGAAAGCGCCACCATCGCCGCGCAGGGCTACCGTTTCCGCGTACCTTACGGCACGCTGCTGTGCGTTTCCGATAAGCCGCTGCATGGCGAGATTAAGCTACCGGGACAAGCGAACCGCTTCTACGAAGGGGCAATTTCCGAGCATCTGCAGATAGGGATCCGCGCCATCGATCTGCTGCGCGCCGAGGGCGACCATATGCACTCCCGCAAGCTGCGTACCTTCAACGAACCGCCGTTCCGTTAATCCGCCCACCCGCTTTGTATGGCATCATGCAAAGCGGGTATACCGCAAATCTAGCGAGAATAAGCCAGCGTTCGGGATAAATAATATCGATACAATGAGAAGCCCCCCAGGGCTGCGGCGATTACCGAATTCACCAGCCAGACAGCTGCAAAATTAAAGTACTCGAGTATGACGCTGTTGATGGCGTTGGCCGCAAATAACCCGCCAGCCGCCACCAGTGAAATAGCGCCATCGCGCCCCATGCAATACCGGCACGTAATTCATTAAAAATACGGCTAAATACCGTCTGTGCGAAAATAACGAACAAGGTATTAACGAAGAAAACCACGCTAACAAAATACTCGCTATACTGGTGGGTGATAAATATTGGCAACAGGTACTCAATATGAGAGTAAAAATACATAAAGAAAAATTGCAGGGCAAAAACGGGGAATAACGCTGGATTAAACAGGCTAGCCGAGAGCTCGACTATCAGCGACCGGCGCCCCGCCAATACCATTCATCACCGCAGAAACGAGCAGGATCTCATGATTCGCATTCAAATCCAGAAGCGCAAACGACAGCGCGCGCACCCCCACCCCGGCAAGGGCGGCATAAACGGCAGGAAAAATATCAGCCATGCTGCCGCCAAATAAAGCGAAAACGCGCTGTGAAATGACTTTAATTGAGACCAACACACCGGCAAATGCCACGCCATAACCTAAATTATCTGACACATAAATGGCATAGTAAGGATTGATAATAAAGCTGCCGAGGCTGAATATGAACAACGACAGCAAATAGTTCAGACTACGTTTATCGTGGCAGATAAAAGAGGATTTCATTTGTGCTCCACGCGCTTAGCTAATTTCAGCGGCAGACTCAATAGCCGTCGCCAGCGTCTCTAATGAATTGAGTAACTGCTCATGGCTACTATCGCGCAAAATGATATGGCCAATAAAATCGGCATTCGTCTTAATTTCGCCATTAAGGATGTCGCCGATTTTGGCTGAAAAGCTGGCTTCATGAAGCGTAATACCCGCCTGCAATGCCAATTGCTCAACATCTGGTAATGCCTGCAAGGTTCCTGATACGCGGGCCCGAAGCATGCGGATACCAGAGTAATAGTTCTGTTTGAGCGGCTCAGCCGTATATTTACCCTCCGCAGCCCAACATAGCCACAGCAGCCATGGATTGAAATTTTCAAAGCTCAACATCGCCAGATCCCAAATATGCATACCGGCAGGGCGCATATTGGTTTCAACAGCGGCCGTCGCGCCGGGAAGTAAAAATATTTCGTTATGCCAGGCGCCATTCGACGACGACACCAGTTCACGCATATGTTCGCCTGCAGAACGCAGCAGTATTTCATCCGCCGGGGTCAAACAGGCAGGCACCACCTGTTGATACTCCGCACGGTAGTGGCCTTCAGTAGTATGCTTTTCCGTGATCCACTGCTTACCCGCCACACTATCCCAACTAAATTCTTTCGCATTTTCGATAAGAGATTCCACCAGGATCCCTGCTTCGCGATAAGGCGCCAGTGAAGCCCAGATAGACTCGCATTGCTCAATATACTCAATCACCTGGCACCCGCGGCTATTGCCCTCCTTCGCTGGCTTGATAAACGCCTTACCGCCTAACGAATCGACCAGATCTTTAAGTTCATTCAATGATGTTACCGGCTGGCTGGTTACCGTCCGATAACCGGCGGGATGGAATGAAGCCCTGGTATCCAGTTGACGGAATATTTGCTTATCCAGCCCTGCTTTTGCTTGTTCTGGCAGCGCGCCGGGTAGTCTGTTCTTTTGCGCCAGCAGCGCCCCCAAAGGAACACCTCGATCGGAAAATGGTAAAATACCGATGGGAGAAAGTGATTCGGTTGCCAGATATTGATGAACGACATCCGCTGAGGCCGGGAGTTGTGTAACTTCAAGCGTTGTTTCAATCACCAGATCAGCAAATTGCTCATCGCTTGCTGTTTTTTTCTCAGTAATTAATACAACTTTGGCGTCAAAATATTTTTGTGCCTCAACGCGAATTTTAGCAACATCATAAATTCTGACGTTATTATATCCAACGACAATAAAGCATGGCGTATTCATGATAAGGCTTCCACTGTGCAGGTATTAAAAATTGACTCAATGATTCTTGCGATTTTCGTTTGCTCGCCAAAGACCACACCACTCAATGGCGAGGTTGTCGGTGAGTAAGAAATTGTGCCGCGCGAGGAGACATCCTGATTTTGCACTGGCACGCCAGCCGCACCGTTTGATCTTCTATACCAAGCAATTTGAATAAACGTTTCTCTTTTAAAGTCTTGCCCGTGATATTCTCCATCCCTGATAATACCTTGACTCGACACAACCCACAGTTTCCAGTTTTACAACCAAACCTCATGTTCTCCCTGCATTCTAAAAGGCTCACCACATCCCTGAAAGTGAATTCAGTTTCACTTTTCACAAACATCACTGACGGCATCTATATTTTCCTTATAGAATTTATTTGATGAGTACTTATATTTCCACAGCCAAAGTAATAACGCGACAATAGAAATTAAAGAAAGCACTTCTGTGTTAATCGCCACCGGAAAATAACGCATAACCAGAACCGTTAATCCTGCGCCAAGACTGACGGACAACTCTTTTATTAACAGAGAATTTTCTTGCGCTGCACAATAGTCAATATAACTCAATGCACATTCAGCAATTGATAGTATTGTTAGCCATACCGCTGCTCCCCAAAAAGTATAAACATGGAAAATGCCAGGTACTGCCAAAACGATCAAACCAAGAAGTATAATCACTATCGACATCAGCATTGCTTTATCGCCACTGCGATTAATAAGCGCCATTAATGGTATCTGTATTAATGCAACAATTGCGCTGTTAAAGATGATCATCATGCCATACCAGGCTGGTAGAGTCTGTCGATGAACCAGAATTTCCTGCGGCAGGATAGAGAATACCGCAAATAATTTAACCCCAGTAACAATCCCTGCTAATACCCATTTCAACTTTCCAGATTTGGCAAAGTTCTTCGTCAGTAGCGTCTGCGCCGTCAGGTCACTTGATAAACTAAAATGGCGTGCGGTTGGTAAACAAACGAGCAATAAAGCAGCAATTACAATATAAAATAATAATGGACTCCAGTGCGGATAGAGTAATAATAACCCGGCACACAGACTGCCGAGATTAAGCATAATTTTATTATTAGCCGCTCCTGCCGGGGTTCTGGCCGCATCATTCTTCACGATATAACCCAGCACGGCGACACCATAGCTAAAGAGGACCACCGCCAGCCAATTGACGCCCGTTGCAACATTTAGTGCTAATAATACTATTCCCAGCAGCGACACCGACAGAGTAACTATTAATGCACGTTGACCAAACAGACCTAGCGTCAATGGGGTCAATATCAACAGAAACCGATAACCAAAAGCCAGTAAGGCATTACTGGCCGTGTCTAACCAAACATTGGCCTGCCCGAGCAGGGAAAACAGGGCAATTGCAGAGACCATCCGTAGTAACAATAGCTGGGCGGAAGACGTTCCCAACTTTTTGATAAATAATAAATAAAAGTTATTTTTTGCCGCTGTCATACACTCATCTTCAGAACCACAATTGATGGGCTAAAGATATATCGCGTTAGAGTAGTACTGTTCATAGAATGTTTAGCGAAATATTCGCTTTCCTTACAGGTAAAATCTCCGGTACAGTTCGAAGAGTCAAGGCAAGTATCAGAGGTAGCCCCATTTTTAGCTTATCCCAACTACAACTGGTGAATGGCACTGCCAAAGTCACCCAGATTGTTGATTTTATCAGCGCGGCAATCATCGGCGGCCAATTATTACCAGGCAGTCGTTTACCTTCCCTGAGGGAATTCTGCGACCAGGTTGAAACCAGTAAATTTACCGTTGTGGAAGCACTGGAACGTTTGCGTGCCAGAGGACTGATCACCTCTATTCAGGGAAGAGGATATTTTGTCAGCCATGCACGGCAAACGACTGAGATTGACGCCGACAAGCCTCTTTCGTTAGTCAGCCCCGATCTGCATTCAAGACTGAAACACGCTTTTGCAAAAAGTAGCGATATTCTTCGTCCTGGATGCGGTTTTTTGCCTGAAGAGTGGTTGGATACTGAGTTTTTCCGTAAAGCGCTACGCCAAATTATCCGCAAACCGCAGCTAAAATTTTCTGAGTACGGTAATCCACGAGGATACCTTCCATTGAGAAAAACACTGCAGATGAAAATGAATGAGGCGGGAATTAGCGTACCGGTTGAGCAGATTATTATGGCGAATAGCACCATGAATGCCATCGACATGCTGTTCCGTATTCTGATCAAACCTGGCGATACCGTGCTGATTGACGACCCTTGCTATTTCAATTTTCGCGCCAGTCTGAGTCAGCATCAGGCCAATGTTGTCTTTATCCCTCGCGGCCATACAGGGGTTGATATTGATGAGCTTGAAACCTTATTAAAAGAGTCCCGGCCCAGGGCTTATCTCACCTCCGGACTAATGCACAACCCCACCGGGCAAAGTTATAGTCTGGAAGAGATGTTTGCTTTAATCACCGTATTAAACCGCTACGATTGTCATCTCATTGAAGATGACCTGTATCATGACCTGATGGAACCGGCAACCAAGCCAATGTCGGCGCTTGCCGGGCTCACTAATGCCAGTTATATATCCGGCTTCTCAAAATTGCTGAGCGCCAATATGCGGGTTGCCTATATTGCAACGAACCCATTGCTGGCTGAAAAATTAGTACAGCTAAAACAGCAGACTGGCGGCGTCACCTGTGAATTTACCGAGCAGACATTACATCAATTCTTCCGTGACGGTAGCTATAATCGCCATCAGCGCCGGCTTATTGGTAATTTGAGTGACGTCTCCTCGCGGGTAAAAAGCTGGCTTCAGGAAGCAGGTTGTCGTTTCCCGGTCGTCCATTCTTACGGGTTGTTTTTATGGGCTGAATTGCCTGAACATATCGATAGTGAAACGCTGGCTGAAAGAGCATTAGCGCAGGGTCTGGCTCTGGCGCCAGGTACGCTGTTTTGTCAAAAAGCAGAAGGGCTACGCTATATGCGCTTTAATATCGCCCATAGCCACAATGATAAAGTTGCCGCGCTGGTTACCCGGTTACTAAAACCCTAATCCCTTGCTGAGACAAACCTGACTATGTGGTTTGTCTCAATACCTTAGGCTGACCCCATCTGACCAGTAAAACAAAAAAGCCTGATGATACATTAGCATCATCAGGCTTTTTGATAACTTCACGAAGCGTGACTTCATGAAGTACTGAATTTGGCTCCTCTGACTGGACTCGAACCAGTGACATACGGATTAACAGTCCGCCGTTCTACCGACTGAACTACAGAGGAATCGTGTGAACGGGGCGAATATTAGCGACCACGCTCAGCCATGTCAAAGATGTTTTTTATAATGGTGTTCGTTTGCCGATTTATTCTTCACTTCGTCTAAAAAGTAACACTTATCCAGTATATTCATGACTTTTCTTCCAGCCGAGCCTTTAATCGCGGGTACTTCCACAACCAACGCCCGGTGATCATCCGGCGATAGAACAACAGGCCACGCACCGCCCAGTCGAGCACCATACCCAGCCAGACGCCGATGACGCCCATGCCCAGCATAATCCCCAGCGTATAGCCAGCTACCACCCGGCAGCCCCACATACCCAGCATCGACACCCACATGGTGTAACGCACGTCGCGCGCGCCTTTAAAGGCGCAGGGCAAGGTCCAGGAGAGCGACCAAATTGGCATAAACAGGGCATTGAGCCACAATAACTCTTTAACCACCACTTTTACGTCTTCTTCGCTGGTGTAGAACGAAGCGATCAGGCCAGCGAACGGCGCGGTGCCCCAGGCAATAAGCGTCAGAATAATAGTCGACAGCCAGAACACGAACCAGGCCTGACGTTCCGCCTGACCAACCTGCCCTTTCCCCAGCCGTTTACCGGTAATAATGGTAGAAGCCGATCCCAGCGCGTTACCCGGCAGGTTAATTAACGAAGCCACCGAGAAGGCAATAAAGTTCCCGGCGATGACGTTGGTCCCCATACCGGCAACAAACATCTGCGTCAGCAGCTTGCCGCCGTTAAACAGTACCGATTCGATGCTCGCCGGGATACCAATACCCATCACCTCCCAGATAATGGCAAAGTTAAACGGCTTAAAGTAACTCTTCAGCGAAATACGCAGCGCCGGGTTAAAACCTGTCATCAATACCCAAATGGTTGCCAACGCGCCAATATAGCGGGCAATAGTCAGCCCCAACCCGGCGCCGACAAAGCCGAGCCCCGGCCAGGAGAAGATGCCGTAAATCAGGATACTGCTGATAATAATATTGAGAATATTCATCCCGCCGTTAATCAACAGCGGTATTTTGGTGGTCCCCGCGCCGCGAAGCGCGCCGCTACCAATTAAGGCAATGGCAGCCGCTGGATAGCTCAGCACGGTCAGTTCGAGATAGGTTAGGGCCAGCGCTTTAACCTGAACCGTGGCGTCGCCGGCAACGATATCGATAATCTGCTGGCCAAAGGCGTGAATAACCGCCGCCAGCACGATTGAGAACAAGGTCATGATCGCCAGCGATTGCCGCGCAGCCGCCCTCGCCCGTTTTCTGTCGCGCTTGCCGAGGCTGAAGGCCACTACCACGGTGGTGCCAAGATCAATCGCGGCAAAGAACGACATGATGACCATATTAAAGCTGTCGGCCAGGCCCACCCCGGCCATCGCTTCTTTGCCGAGCCAGCTTACAAGGAAAGTACTCAGCACGCCCATCAATAATACGCAGGCGTTTTCCAGCAGGATCGGTACGGCAAGGGGACTGATTTCACGCCAGTAGAGCACACGATAGCTCTTGCGCTTTTTAAACCAGGACGTGCGCGCTACGGCCTGGCGTACTGCTGAAGTGACGTTCAAGGGAGACCTTAGTGAGAAGAGTTGAAACAACATTTCAAATGATGATTGAGAAATGCTAATCCTGCAAAGTATTTTTCCTGGTAAATTGTCGGCAAATACGACAAATTGTTGATAGATGCGGCAGGCGTGACGCTGCAGTTGAATTGATGTTTGACAAAAATTTTTTCGCCGCTAAGATACCACTCCACACGATTCCTCTGTAGTTCAGTCGGTAGAACGGCGGACTGTTAATCCGTATGTCACTGGTTCGAGTCCAGTCAGAGGAGCCAGATTCAAAAAAGCCTGCTTACGAGCAGGCTTTTTTATTTCCACAACTTTAGCTTTTCATCCCTCTGAATTCGCTCAAATTTTCGTTTAAAAAGTAATAAAATCACCGCTACTGCTGAATTTACCAGCGAACGATCGCAAAAGACGTATTCTCCTTTGACATCCCGTAACACACTCGCTAACATGCGCCCCGTTCACACGATTCCTCTGTAGTTCAGTCGGTAGAACGGCGGACTGTTAATCCGTATGTCACTGGTTCGAGTCCAGTCAGAGGAGCCAGATTCAGAAAAGCCTGCTTACGAGCAGGCTTTTTGCTTTCTTATCGCAATACTTTCAATCTATCTCTATTCAGAAATTATCTACGCGTTCGATCATTCGTATTTGATGCTGTGCTCATCCTGCAGCCTGATTTTCACCAGCACCGCACCCAGCAACGCCAGATCCGCCAGCACCGCCAGAGCGTAGACAAAGCCTCCCTTTCCTGAATCGGCATAGTGATTGGTTAGCAGAATCGCCAGGGTAATAAAAACGATACTCGCTATCGTCGGGATGTTCGGCATCATCCCCAAAAAACCTCTTTCTGCCGCATGGGTTTGCCAGACAATGCCCAGCCCTAATCCACCAAAGACGATTCCCGGAATGAGCTCCAGCCAACCGTGTTCGCTATTCCATATCACCAGAACCAGCAACCAACCTATAGCGGACAGCACAAAGGCATAACACGATATTGTCACGCTATAATGCGCTGGCCACGGCTGCCAACGCCCGATTGCATAGCCAACAGCAAAAGCTCCCGCCAGCGCCAATAGCAACGCCAAACTGGCGATAGCGCCGATGATGGCGGAAATGCTCAATAACAGCGCGCCTGCCGCGAATAAGCTGCTTAGCGCGATAGCTTGCGCACGCGGTTCAGCACCGGATGTCGCTACCGCAGCACGCGGGTGCAGGAAAATACTCATTTTTCACTCCTGACATTCTCAAACGATGATGAATTAAATTCAGCTCTTATTTCACATTTCAGTAGACTAGCGCCTGTATAATTACCCACACAAACGCATAGATTTCAGCCATAGATGAGAAAAACTCAGCCATGAGAAAAAACCGTCTCCCCCCGCTGGGCGCGCTACGCGCCTTTCATGCCGTTGCCCGCTGCCGCAGTTTTAAACGCGCCGCCGATATGCTCGGGGTGAGCGCTACCGCAGTAAGTCATCAAATCAAGCTGCTGGAATCTGTGCTGGAGTGCCGGGTCTGTGAACGCAATGCCCTTGGCGTCAGCCTTACCGAAAGCGGCGAAATTCTCTATGTCGGAACCCAGCGCGCCTTTAGCGCGCTGGAAGTGGCTACCGCGCAAATTGTTCGCTCACACCAGCCGCCGTCGCTCACCGTCACCACGACTTCCAACTTTCTGACTCACTGGCTGGTACCGAGACTGGCAGCATTTAAAGCGAAATTCCCCGCCATTGACCTGCGGCTACATACCAGCGTCGAACGGGTGGATCTCAACCAGCGCAGCGTGGATGTCGCGATTCGCTATCGTGAAACGCCGGAGCGCGAACTGCACTGTACCTTGCTACATGAAGACCGATTTATCGTCGTCGCCAGCCCCGCGCTGGGTATTACACGGCTGGAGGATTTGCATCACGCGACCCTGTTCCACGTTGAACATCGTCACGTTCCGGCAGATTCGCCGGGCTGGGAGAACTGGCAACGCCGCTACGGACCACCGCAGCTGAATATCGACGCAGGGTTAACCTTCAGCGACGAGACGCATGCGCTACAGGCGGCGGTGGCGGGACAAGGCGTGGTGATTGCCAGCGAACTGCTGGCGCGCGATCTGTTGCAACGCGGGGTATTAACGGCGCCATTTGAAATGTTCTTACCGGGAGCAAACTATTATCTGGTGGCGACACAAGAGTTAGCCCAGCGCGCCGATATCAGCGCCTTGCGGGACTGGTTACTGCAGCAGATAGCGATGAGTTGAAACCAGAGATAGAGGCAGATATCGGACGATATCTGCCTGACTGAATTTTTACCAACCGCAGACGTTAGTCTCTTCGTCAGACTCATAACCGCGCACAATATTGATGAGCTCTTTCACCGCATCAGCGGCATGCAGTGGATCCTGAAGCGCCTCGATTGCAGCAAAATCTTTATCTACCGATACACCGTTATTATTGTTCGTCACCATCAGGCTGAACCCTTTGCCCTGTGCGTTATCGGTTGAAAGATCGTGAAGCAATTCCGCTACTGCCTGAACCGCGATATCAGGGACATAAAGCGCCATCGGCTTGAGATAAGTTTTCTCTCGTTTTTCATTATTGTTGTTATTGACTATCGCTAATGAGTAACCTTTATTTTCACTGTTCATAGACTCAACTTATCCCTCAATCAGAATTTTAGGGTCGACGTAAAAATCGACATTAAATACAGTATCGTCAGTTAATGCCTCAATGCAGTGCCATTTTTCCGGAGGAAAGACACCAAACTGCCCCGCTTCAATAGTCATCGTTTCAACAGGGTCTGGGCTCGTTTCATCGGCATAACCATAATAGCGTATTGCGCCCTGCATCACCGATAAACGCGGGTAGACGCCCTGTCGCGTACCGGCATCAAGATGGCGCTTCCAGATGGACGCGGGCGCGGTCTCTTTGGTCCACATGGGGGTGGAACGGGTCTGAACATAATGGGTAGGTATAATGATTCGTTGCATGATTTGCCTCTCTTTCCGCGCCGTGAAATAGCGCCGCGAATGGAACGATATATTGCATATCATATACCCCTTTCAATTGCTAAGGTATTATTTTTTCGAATCTATTTTACCTACCACTATTTATACCCATTACGGATTATCGTTATTTAAAATATAAAAAAGCGCCAGTGATAGTTCACCGGCGCCAGTTTAAAGACTGAGGATTATCTTGTTTCAGTTGTTATTTAACTGCCCCGGCTTGCCAATTAAATAGCCCTGAACGAGATCGCAACCCAATTGTTGCAGCGAGGTTAATTGTTCCTCGGTTTCAACACCTTCGGCGACAATGCGCATATGTAAGCTTTTCCCCATACTGATGATCAGGCGCACAATATCGAGGTCATCTTTTTGCATAGGTATATTGACCACAAACGAGCGATCAATTTTGATCTTATCAAAGGGGAAATAACTTAACCGTGACAATGACGAATACCCGGTGCCAAAATCGTCAATCGAAATCTGAATCCCCTGCTCGCGTAACTGGCTGAGGATCTCCAGCGAGCGCGTATTTTCGTTAAATACATCAGATTCCGTAATCTCAAGATCAAGGCGCCGCGGGTCGAGGCCCGTCTTCTTTAGCACCGCAACCACCGTGTCTGTGAGTGAGGTATTGATAAGTTGAATCGGTGAGACGTTAACCGAAACTTTCAGTGGTTGCTCCCAGCGGGCCGCTTCCTCACAGGCGGTCTTCAGCACCCACTCGCCAAGTTGGTTAATCAGGCCGGTTTTCTCCGCCACCGGGATAAATTCCGTAGGCGGTACCATGCCCCGCAGCGGATGAAACCAGCGAACCAGCGCTTCGTAACCATAAATTTCACGCGACACCGTGTCGGCGATCGGCTGGTAGTAAACCTTGAACTGGTCATTTTCCAGCGCATGCAGCAGATCGTCCTCAAAGGATTTGTTGTCCTGTAAACGTTGCAACATGCCGGGACGGAAAATCTCCACATGTCCCGCACCGGATTTTTTCGCTTCATACAACGCCAGATCGGCACATTTGTATAAGTAATCAGTGCGGCTTTCAGCATCGGAGATTACGATGCCAATGCAAGCCCCGATGTTAATTAATGAATCGTAGATCTGGTACGGCTGGCTGATTTTCTCGCGGATCACATCCGCCCGCTCCAGCGCCATTTCTTCGCTCAGATCCTGCGATACCAGGGCAAATTCGTCGCCGCCAAGCCGGTACAGCGTCTCTGATGTTTTACGGAAGAACGACAGGCGGCTGGCGAGCTCCTGCAGCAGTTTGTCACCAGCATCATGCCCCAGGGTATCGTTAACATCTTTAAAATTATCCAGGTCGAACAACATAACCACTGCGCAACCATGATAAGGTTTCACATGATTGACGACTTCCTGTAGCCTCTGCCAGAAAGAGAGGCGATTAGGCATGCCTGTTAACGAATCGTGATAAGCATCATATTGCAACCGGCGGTTCTGTACCTGCAGTTTCTCTTTCGATAGCTGCAAATCATTCGCGAGCAATTTCATGCGCACATGAGCGCGGCGCAAGTTGTTATTTTGCCGAAGCATCAATAGCCCAAGAGTGATACACATCGTAATCAGCAAGATTGAAATCACCGAATAGATGTAATAGAGATGCTGAATCTTATCGTGCGTAAGATTAACGACATCAAAGTCCTGCGCCAGGGTCATGGAGGCCAGTGAGGTCATCGGACCATCTAACTTACTCATGGTATGCAGCAGAGTCACCATCTGCTCAGGCGTCATGGTGTCCAGTTGCCGATCGAGTTGATCGAGGATCTGAATCAGACTGGTCACCGTTGCCTGCCGCTGCTCGCTTTTTCTGATGAACTGGCCAAGATCGCCCTGTTGCAGCAGCTCGATCTGACTCATCATTATTTCCAGGCGCAGGCGTACCTCATCGCGGTCGGTCCCCTTCACGTTCAGCGCCAGGGCACTTAAACGAGCCTCGAGACGCATGTATTCGGAGACCATCTGAGACACAGACCACGAGTCGGTATAACGGGTTAATTTTTGCAGCTCACTCTGCCGCTCATGCACCAGATAGGTAATGTATCCGGTGACGATAAAAAGCGACAAAATAATGGCAGTGAGTATTCGATTCAAGATCAGAGCCTTACTCAATTATAATCTTTGAAACCTGCCATGCCGAGCGGGAATAATAGATTTGGTTCTGTAACTCCGCGCTACTATCGTAGGGATAAACAATAAAAAGAGGCCCTTTGTCACGAATGCGCATATATTCACCATTCATCTTCAGCGCCAGGATCACCGGGAATTTATGAAAATCCTCCACTGGTACCTCAGTGGTATAATCGTTAAGGGCCATCACCTTCGCCGTCTTACCTTGCGCGCCCACTAAGTCCATAAGTTTGCTAAGTGAAATACCATCAAAGCGCACTTTCCCTGAATACCACGGAGTGGTGGTGATCACTGTCTCATTGCCCAATTTTTCTAGCGCGGCAATGTCAAATACGGCGGTATCACCTTCGTTTGTATTGGTAATCTTTCCTGAAATGGTTAAAACGGGTTTACCTGTTGGCGCAGGCAGTTTTTCTGCGAAAGCATTGGGTAAAACCAAAACATATAATAAAACTGCAAAAATTAGACGCATATCACCCACCATATCCAGCGTTGGAGATAGTAATTGTAAACCATTTACGTGAATTCTTAAAAGCTGTCCCAGTAGGACCACAAAAATAAAATAGTAGTTATGGTCAACAGTTAACCCACGCCAGTGGTGGAAATTAAATGTTCGATTTAGACATTTTTTACTTTATTGTCTTTCATGCTGGTAAAAAACTTTTCAGCTGCGCTTATGCGCGGTAATCTCCTAACGGCGCAAAGATAAGAAAGCGTCTCATTCAAATAATAACAAGTTAACAACAAACAGGACAGGCATGGACTCAACGCTTATTTCTCCCGA
The DNA here is from genome assembly GCF_040062085.1 of Klebsiella sp. JN_Kp122. NCBI lineage: Bacteria > Pseudomonadati > Pseudomonadota > Gammaproteobacteria > Enterobacterales > Enterobacteriaceae > Klebsiella > Klebsiella sp. JN_Kp122. Next base: position 107,451 of record NZ_JBEAHW010000048.1, on the reverse strand, counting down.
CTCCGGCAAGGGGGTTGCTTCTCTTCATCGCGCTCGTCGTGCGGCATGGGGAAGCTTTGCCGGCGCCGTCGTCGACTGGTACGATTTTCTGTTGTACGGCATTACCGCCGCACTGGTGTTCAACCGCGAATTTTTCCCACAAATTGGCCCGGCGATGGGCACGCTCGCAGCCTTCGCGACCTTCGGCGTCGGCTTCCTCTTCCGCCCGCTCGGCGGCATTATCTTCGGCCATTTCGGCGACCGTTTAGGCCGTAAGCGCATGCTGATGATGACCGTGTGGATGATGGGGATCGCCACCGCCTGCATCGGCCTACTGCCTTCCTTTAACCAGATTGGCTGGTGGGCGCCGGTTTTGTTGGTTATTTTACGCGCAGTGCAGGGCTTCGCCGTCGGCGGCGAATGGGGCGGCGCGGCATTGCTGTCGGTTGAAAGCGCGCCAAAAAACAAAAAGGCGTTCTATAGCAGCGGCGTGCAGGTGGGTTATGGCGTCGGTCTGTTACTCTCTACTGGGCTGGTATCGCTTATCAGCAGTTTCACCACCGATGAGCAGTTCCTTAGCTGGGGCTGGCGCCTGCCATTCCTGTTTAGCGTAGTGCTGGTACTGGGGGCATTGTGGATCCGCAACGGCATGAGCGAGTCGGCAGAATTTGAACAACAGCTGCAGAAAACGCCAGCCGCGGTGAAAAAACGCCTGCCGGTACTGGAAGCGTTGGCGCGCCATCCCGGCGCCTTCTTATTGATCATCGCCCTGCGCCTGTGTGAACTGTTAACGATGTACATCGTGACCGCCTTCGCCCTCAACTACTCGACACAAAATCTCGGCCTGCCGCGTGAACTGTTCCTCAATATTGGGTTGCTGGTGGGCGGTATTAGCTGTATTACCATTCCCTGCTTTGCGTGGCTGGCGGATAGGTTTGGCCGCCGTCGTATCTATATTACCGGGGCGCTGATCGGAACATTAAGCGGCTTCCCCTTCTTTATGGCGCTGGAGCAGCACTCGCTGTTCTGGATCCTGTTTTTTGCCCTGATGCTGGCCAACATCGCCCATGATATGGTGGTCTGCGTACAGCAGCCGATGTTTACCGAAATGTTTGGCGCCAGCTATCGTTACAGCGGCGCAGGCGTAGGCTACCAGGTGGCCAGCGTGGTCGGCGGAGGTTTTACGCCATTTATCGCCGCCGCGCTGGTCACCTTCTCTGGCGGGTCATGGCATAGCGTGGCGATTTATCTGACGGTCGGCTGCCTGCTCTCCGCCGTTACGGCGATGTTGATGAAAACCCGCCATCCGGCATAAAAAGGGAGGCTTTATGCGCGAACCACATAACGCAGGCTGTTTGCCCATCCGCTTCAATACCGGCGGATTACCGATTGTCCGTTGCGATGATCCCACGCTTGCCGAACAGCCTCTGTTCGAGCGCGCGCGCCGCGGCGAAGCCGTCGCTCAACTCTGGCAGGCGCCGCAAGGGTTCGTGGTTCCCGGCAGTTACCGGAAATTCGCCAATCTGGCCACCGTCAGTGAATCTTTTGCCGCCCGTGGCTGGCCGGTGTGGATGCGTCGATCCGGAGGCGGGCTGGTGCCGCAGGGACCGGGGATCCTCAACCTGAGTCTTGCCTGGCCGGTAATCCAGCCATTAGGCGAGGCCGCCGAACCCATCTATCTGTTGTTATGTGGAATATTGCAACGCACGCTTTCGACTCTTGGCGTCGAAAGCCATTTTCAGGCCGTCAGCGGTTCTTTTTGCGACGGCCGCTATAATCTGGCCTGCGGTGAGGGAGAAAACGCGCGCAAGATTGCCGGTACCGCTCAATACTGGCGGCCCGTAGCCGAAAGCCAGGGTCACATCGTCTTGGCTCACGCCGTGATATTACTGGATGCCGATCTGCAGGCCGCGCATCAGGCGGCCAATGATATCGAGGCGCTGCTCGGCAGCGGTAAGGTCTACCGCGCGGACAAAACGATTACGCTCGCGGAACAGCTACCGGGCGCAGCGGAACTTACCTCGCGATTTCGTCAGGCGCTGGCCGAACAGCTATGCAAGTTGCCCTGAGTCTTACCCGCGGCGATGAGACTGGCGCACCACCAGCTCGCCGCGTCGCCAGCTTTCCGGATCGCCAATAACGCCATCAATAAGCCGGTTCAGACCCTCTTCCACCAACCGCTCGCGCCGCTGATCGTAGGTAGTGAGCTGCCATTCCGGCGCCGATGCCTCTTCGATATTGTCGAATCCGACGATGCTCATGGTCACGCCGCGTTCACGTAACGCCTGCAGAGCGCCGATCGCCAGAATGTCGTTTTCACAAAACAGCGCGGTTACGCGCTGCGCAACGGGCGTCTCATCAAGATAGGCGCATAGTGCTTCGTAGCCCCGATGGCGTAAATATTCCCCGGCAATTAACTCACAGTTCAGCGCGTAACCGGCCTGCTCCAGAGCCATCTCGTAGCCCTCTTTACGCCTCAGATGGCGGGATGCGGTATCCGGCCCTTTCAGATAACCAAACGAACGGTGCCCCTGCGTCAGCAGCAGTTCACCGATCTCCCTTCCGGCTTCCGCGCCATCAATATTAACAACCTGGATATCGGGATGATCGGTATTACGGCCAATCTGCACTAGCGGTACGCGATGGATTTCAGTGGCAATGGCGATAAGCTCCGGTGTCAGTACTGTTGCCATAAACAGAATGCCGTCGACCTGCAGTTGATAGGCCAGCGACATCGCCATGCGGTTATTTTGTTGTTCGGAAACGTTAATCAGCAGCGCCATGTAGCCACGGCTTTGCAGTTGGCGGGTCACTTCATTGAGGAGCAGCACCATATTGGGGTTACGCAGTTCATCAACCGCCACGCCGATAATATGGGTGCGCTTTTGCGTCAGACTGCGGGCCAACAAATTGGGCCGATAGCCAAGCGTTTTGGCCGCTTTCATCACCGCCTCCCGGGTATTGGGCTGAATAGAAGCCCCGGGGGTAAACGCACGGGATACCGTCCATTTTGAAACCCCAGCTAATAAGGCAACATCGCTAGCGGTCGCTTTCTGTCGTTTAGTGGCGCACATACTCGATTCAACGGTCCTGATGAATGACATCCATAGACCGTAAAATACAGCAAGTTAGAATCCACTCAACTAAAAACGCGCCGCGCCCTCCCCCTACAGAGGGCGCGACCCGTACTTACTGACTCAGCGAGGCGTTGAGCGCATCAATCGAGGTCCGCAAACCCGCCTCAACACTCATCGTCAAATCTTCCATTTCCAGCGAAACATCGCCGTTGTAACCGGTCATGCGCAGCCCCGAGAAAAAGGTTTTCCACCACTGCAGATCCTGGCCGCAGCCGACGGCAACATAATTCCAGGTGCGGTTTTTGGTGTCGGTTACCGGCTTATATTCCAGCAGACCATCAACCTCAGCCAGCCCGCGCTCAATGCGCGCATCTTTGCCATGGACATGATAGATCACCCCTTCCAGCTTACGCACCGCGGCGATCGGGTCTGCGCCCATGGCGATCAGATGGGACGGATCGAGGTTCATACCAATAATACCGCCCACCGCCTGCCGCAGGCGCAGCAACGTGGAGGGGTTATAAACCAGCTGACTCGGGAACTCCTCTAGCGCAATTTGCTCCACGCCGTGTTCGGCGGCATGGCGGGCGAAGTTCTGCCACCAGGGGATTGCCACCTGATTCCACTGGTAGTCGATAACCCCCGGCATATAGTCCGGCCAGGAGACCGTCGATGTGATCCAGTTGGGAATTTTATCTTCTGCACAACCACCCGGCAGGCCGCTCATCATGACGATTTTCTTGACTCCCAGCTTGCCCGCCAGCTCCAGGGTTTTATAGCTGCTGGTGGTGTGTTTCTCGCCTAATGCGCCCGGCGCCAGCGGGTTACCCGAGCAGTTCAGCGCCACGATTCGCATATCGCGCTTCTCCAGCTCGCCGCGGAACGCCGCCAGCTTCGATGGGGAAGCCAGCAGTTCATCGGTGGCAACATGCGGACAGGGCGACCAGCCGCCGGCGGTCATTTCAACACCGCTAATGCCATATTGCTTCACGCGATCGAGCATTTGCACAAAACTCAGCTCGGCAAGAACATCGGTACAGAGTGCCAGTTTCATTTTCTATCCTTGTTTATTTTGTATCGTCGAGGACCTGCATAAACGCTTCTTTGCTGTCGGCAGCGGCCAGTAGCGTCGTTTTGACTTCATCGTCGAGCAGATCCGCCAGATCGGCGATAACATCGATATGTTGGTTATTTTTTGCCGCCACGGCGACCACCAGAAAAGCCACCTTCCCCTCGCCCCAGCCCACGCCGTCGGGGAATTGAAACAGCTGAAAACCGGTTTGCAGGACCTGGTCGATGCCGTCTTTCGCACAGTGGGGCATGGCCACGCCGGCGCCCAGCCAGGTTGATAGCATTTTTTCCCGTTCAACCATTGAGGCGAAAAAGCCTTCGCCCACGTAGCCGCTGGCCTGTAGCGCATCGGCAGCAATACGCAGCGCCTTGCGTTTTGAATTCGCCCGACAGCCAATAAAAATGTCGTCTTGCTTCAGGGTTAACATGGTTTTTCTCCGCGCCGCTGGCTGATTAACGATACAACGCCGGGCATTCCGGCAGCGTAACGCGGTGGGTTTGGCCATCGCGTAGCGACGCTAAGCCAGCATCGCAGACTTTCGCCACCACAAAACCGTCCCAGGATGAAGGCCCACTCATTGCGGCTCCCGCGCTGACCCGGTCGATAAAGTGCTGTACTTCACGGTCATAGGCGGTGGCAAAACGCTCCATACAAGTTCTGGCAATGGCGCGGGCGTAACCCTGTGCCGAACGCGTGGTACATAGCGACTGTTCGGTCAATGCGCTAATCGCATTCTCCCCCACCACTTCACAACGGATGTCATAGCCATAATCACAGTTCACGAACAGTTCATCATCGATACGCACGCCGGAGGCAGTTTCAAAAATCACGATCAGCGGATCCTGCAAATGGGCACAGGCGCGGCGGGTTTTCTTGCGTGGTTTATCCACACGCACCGAAACGATATCTTCATTTAGCAGATAGCGAATAATGTCGATTTCGTGGGTCGCCGAGTCATTGATGGCCATCTCAAGGGTGTAGCTTTCCGGCACTGAGGCGTTTCGGTGCGCGCAGTGCATGAGTAGAACCTCGCCCAGCGCACCGCTATCCAGCGTGGCCTTTAGCTGGTTATAACCGGGGTCAAAGCGACGCATAAAGCCGAGCTGGAGCAGGCGTTTGCCGTGGGCGACTTCGGCATCAATAACCGCCTGCGCTTCTGCAGCGGTTGGGGTCAGCGGTTTCTCGCAAAACACCGGTTTCCCCAACTTCATTGCCGCGAGGATTTGCTGTTGATGAACCGGGCCGATAGAGCAGATAAAGACCGCATCGACCTCATCGGAGTGGATCATCTCTACGGCGTCATACCATGCCGTAGCACCATATTCGCGGGCGATACCATCGGTAACTTCGCGGTTGATATCGCATACGGCGCTGACGCGGGCGTTTTTAATCACCGTCCGGAAGCGCTGTAGATGATCGCGCCCAATCATTCCCAATCCAATTAAACCGATATTCACAGTCATATGTTCCTCCATGTCGCTAATTTAGAATCTGAATTTTTGCTCAATTTGCTCAAGGGTTAATCCGCGGGTTTCCGGCAGATATTTCACCAACAGCATCAACATGATCAGATTGGTGCCAGCAAAGACGCCGAAGGTCATGCCGCCGCCGTAGTGGTTAAGTAAAATCGGGAATACCGACTGGATGATGAAGTCGAAGATCCACAGGCCGAAGACCGATAATCCCATCCCCAGGCCGCGCATCCGTAGCGGATAAATTTCGGCCAGCATCAGCCAGAAGACCGGCGCTATCCAGCCCTGCATAAAAATCAGGAACATCAGCATTAAGCCAAGGATGATGTAGCTGGCACCGGCAAAGTTCGCGTGCAGGCTGCTAACGCCTTCAATCGTTTCAAGGTGAAAAAAGAACTTAAACGAGAGGCCGATCGATACCAGGCTGAGGGTGACACCGATCTGCCCGGTAAAGAACATTTTGCGCCGGGAATGTTTACCGATTAACAGCATGCCCAGCAGTGTCGCCAGTATCGAGACCACGCCGTTGGCGACCGCGCCGGTTACCGCAGCGGCATCGCCAAGGCCGGTCGCCTTCAGCACCGTCGGTGCGTAGTACATGATGGTATTCACCCCGGTAACTCGAGTCGCCAGGACGATCATCAGGCCAATCAATATCAATTGAAGCACCCATTTCTTTTTGACCTCGTCAATGAACCTTCCGTGCACGGAATCGACCTGGTTTACCCGTTCGATATCACGGATTTCCGCTTCCACCTCCTGCGGATGACGTAGCGTTCTCAATACTTCCACCGCCTTGTCGGCCCGCCCCTGGCGAATAAAGAAGCGCGGAGATTCCGGCATCATCAGCATGCCAATCCACAATAGCGCCCCAGGTAGCGCCGGGATCGCCAGCATCAGGCGCCAGTTGTGCGACATATCGGGATAGAAGTTCACAATCGCGGCATTGACCGAATAAGCCAGAAATTGACCGCTAACGATCATCAACTCATTCACCGTCACCAACCGTTCACGCTGCGAGGGGCGCGCCAGCTCGGAAATATAGATTGGAACCGTTACGGAGGCGCAGCCCACCGCCAGCCCGAGAATAAAGCGCGCGATAATCATCGACGACATATCCCAGGCGCAAGCGGTACCCAGCGCACCGAAGATAAAGATAATCGCCACCCAAAGAATGTTTTTCCGCCGTCCCTGACGGTCAGAGAGCCAGCCGCCAGCCACCGAACCGATAGCAGCGCCAAACAGTAAAAACGAGGTCACCAGACCTTCCTGCAGCGAGCTTAGGCCGAGATCGTTTTTCATAAATATCAGCGCGCCGGAAATCACGCCGGTGTCATAACCAAAGCACAGCCCGCCAATGGTGGAAACCAGGGTTATGAGCCTGATGCGTTTGTCACTTGCCAACTTACGACTTTCAGTTATCACATGATCGGTCATTTTTTAGTCCTGTCAGGGATGAGCGTTCTATCGTTTTGTTTTTATGAAAAAATGTCGCGGGATGCCGTCTATCGCGACGTTTTCCGCTAGCGAAAATCAGGCCACTCTTTTTGCACCCGGGTGCATAATTTAACAAATTGTTATACTCTTTAGGTTTAAAAAATCCATATCATTTTATTTTGGAATTTTAATTTCGTTACCGTCATCATGATTTCGCTAAAAAAGCGCGAGCTTTGTCGATCGCGATCGCGAATCTAACGATCACATAGCAGGATGGTGGTGGACAAACGCAGAATTTGGGCTATGCCAGGAAGGATTATATTAATTCACCGATGACGGCAGTGAGAAAAAGGAGATCGGCCGCAGCGGCACGATCCCCTTATTTTCTGAGTTTTCAGGCATACTTGCTGGCGGCGAGACGCAGCCGAGCCTGCTGTTCGATATTCTCCAGTAGTTCCTGCACATCGTCCTCGCCGATATCAAGGAACTGCCCTTCCATCAGCGCGGCGTGAATATCTTCGCGAGTGACTGCAATCCCCATCGGCACTACATTCGGCTTCACCTCTTCCGCCGCCAGCGGATGCGGATAGCGGCGCCCGACCAGATTGTTGAAGACGATCGCCAGCAGCGCCAACATCATGGAGTTCAATAATACCGGCGTCAGCACAAACTGGTAGCCTTCACTGTGTACGCCGGCGCCGCCAAGGATGGCCGTAAGCGCCACCGCGCCGCCAGGTGGATGCAGACAACGCAAAAAGTACATCCCGGCGATCGCCAGCGCCGCCGCCAGGCCGCAGGCGATTGCCGTATCCGGCACCAGTAGTCCGACGGTGACGCCGATCAGCGCCGAAAGTACGTTGCCGCCAACGATAGACCAGGGCTGAGCAAGCGGGCTGCTGGGCACGCCAAATAGCAATACCGCCGAGGCCCCCATCGGCGCAATAAACCACAGATTTACCTCACCCAACAGCCAGTGGCTGAACATACTGGTCACCGCCAGTCCGGTTCCCGCACCGATCGATCCCAGCACAATATGCTTTTTAGCAACGGGTAAGGCATGAGGTTTTAAACGGCCAAGAAAAATACGCGCGCGAGAAAATAGCGGGCGCTGTAAAACGCGTAACATCGAACGAATCGCTCACATCATAGGAATAAATGATGTTTCATTGTCTTTATTTAACCATTCATTAACAACCATGTATTTATGATGCCTATTATTTGCAACTTTACCGGGCAGTGTGGGTTATGTGATTTTTACACCCTGCGTTAGAATCATCTTCCCCACCGGGGTTAAACCCACTCTACGGATTAAAGGTCACAATACGGTGAATAATAAGACAAATTTAACGAAAGAAGTGGCATGGGCCAGCCAGAATATGCCGCGTACCCTGCGTCAGGTGGCGGCCCTTCCTGACCTCAGCGAAGTGCGCCTGGCCTGCTGTATGCATCTCGATATGAAAATGATCCCGCTGGTGCAGGGGCTCCTTGAGAAAGGGGCGAAAGTCTTTTTGACCACCTGCAATCCAACCACCGTGCAGGATGAGGTTGTCTCCTGGCTGGTGGAGCGCGGCGCGGAAGCCTGCGCCTGGCGCAATATGAGTGATGCCGACTGGCAACAATCATGGGAAAAAGCCATCGCCTGGGGGCCAACTCACCTTTGTGAAATGGGTGCAGATATTACCACCCTGCTCCACCAGCGTGGCGAGTTCGGCAATGTCGTCGCCGGCCTTGAAGCCACCGGCTCCGGCGTCAATCGCCTCGGTGATATTCGCCCCGGCTACCCTATCTTTAACTGGGATGATCTGCCGGTCAAAGAAGGGCTACATAACCGCCATATGGTTGGCCTGACGGCCTGGCACACATTCTTCCAGACTACTCACCTGACCCTACATGAGAAAAAAGTGCTGGTGATCGGCTACGGCCTGGTCGGGCAAGGCGTCGCCGCCGCGGCAAAAGCCTTCGGCGGCCAGGTTATGGTGGCGGAAATCGATCCCGCGCGCCGTTTACAGGCCGCTTATGACGGCTGGCATGTCGTGGATTTACAGGATGCCATCGCATCAGCCGACGTCGTCGCTACCGCCACCGGCGGCAAAAAAGTGGTCAACAGCCTGGCGCTGGACAGCGCTAAAGATGGGGTGTTTATTCTCAACGTCGGCCACGTGGCGGAAGAGATTGACTGCGAACACCTGCGCCAGTTCCCGCATGAAGAGGTTATGCCCTATATCAACGCTTATCGGATGCCGGGGAAAACAATCTATCTAATGGCCGATGGCTCAATGCTCAACCTTACCGCCGGTTTTGGCGATAGCCTGAATGCGTTTGATGTCACCCTTGCGGTGATGGCCAGCGGCATTCGTCATATTGTTACCGACGGCATGCAGGCTAAAGCGGATGTTTATCTGCTGCCGCAAAGCGTGTGGCAGCAGGCGCTATAAGCACTGTTTCGGGGGGCTGGTCGGCGCCCCGAAGCCGCTTAACGGGTTTCCGGCAGCACGATATTGCTCTCAGCCAGCGTCCCCATATTGTTGAACATTGCCCCTGCCGCCTCGACCAGATGCATGGCTAACGCCGCGCCGCTGCCCTCGCCTAAGCGCATGCCCATCTCCAGATAAGGTTGCAACTGCAGGTGTTCCAGCGCAATACGTGCCCCCTTCTCCGCCGACAGATGCGACGGAATCAGGTACGGATGCAACTGTGGCGCGATCCGGCAGGCCGCCAGTGCTGAAGCGTACGATAAAAAGCCATCGAGTATCACCGGCAATCCGCAGGAAGCGGCGCCCAGCATAACCCCAGCCATCCCGAGCAAGTCAAAACCGCCCACTTTTGCCAGCACGTCGAGGCCATCGCCCGCAGACGGCTGATTGACCGCTATCGCCCGGCGTACCACTTCCGCCTTATGCGCCAGTTGCGATACCGGCAGGTTTGCGCCGATGCCCACAACATCGCCGGCATCATGGCCGGTCAGCACGCTGACCACGGCCGCAGCAGGCGTAGTGTTCGCCATTCCCAACTCGCCCACGCCGAACAGACGCACGCCCTGGTCCGCAAGCTGGCGGGTGTAGCGCATGCTTGCCAGTAGCAGCGCTTCGGCCTGCTCCCGGCTCATCGCCGCGGTACAGGCAATATTGCCGCTGCCGCGCGCCACTTTCATATTTACCAGCCCAGGGATCGGTTCGGCGTCAATACCGATGTCAACTACCTGAACATCAGCCCCGGCCTGCGCTGCCAGCACGCAAACGCCGGTATTCTTACGGGTCATATTGGCCGCCTGGATAGCGGTCACCGTTTGTGGCGAGACGGTAACACCTTCATGCCAGACGCCGTGGTCGGCGCACATAACCACAATAGTTTTGCGTGCAAAATGTAGCCCGCCCTGTAGCCCCGGCATACCTCCCAGCTGAACCGCCAGCGTTTCCAGACGCCCCAGGCTGCCGGGAGGTTTCAACAAGCCGTCAATATGCTCACGAGCCCGCGACATCGCGCTTTCGTCCGGTCGCGGGATGGCCGCTAACCATTCAGTTATTGTATTCATATGCTTCCTGACAGCGCGCTGTGTGCTCTATAGCAACGCCAGTAAAAAGATAACTTCGCCCAGTTCAATGGCCGCCCCAAGCGTATCGCCGGTCTGCCCGCCCAGCGTGCGCTTCAGCGCCTGGCCAAGCGCCGATACTACCAGCAGCGTTATAACCGCAGCCAGCAGGCCATGCAGGCCCAGCAGCAGCGTTGCCAGCGCCAAGGATAGCGCCAGGGTAATGACGGTCTGGCGGAAAGTCACCTTGCCAATAAATACGTTACCAAGCCCCTGCTCCCGGGCATAACGCTGGCGATACATTAGCAGCACCGACATCCCACGCGCCACAGCGCAGGCGGCAGCCAACGCCGCCAGCATCGAGGTACCGCGCAGCGTCAGTTCGCTAATGACAAATACCTTCGCCACCAGCACAAAGATCAGCGCCAGCCCGCCGTGTGTCCCGAGCCGGCTATCGCGCATGATCTCCAGCATCCGCTCGCGGCGACGGGCGGAAAAGATCCCATCGCAGGTATCCGCCAGGCCATCAAGATGAAAACCGCCGGTCAGCATCGCCAGCGCCAGTACGGCAAACAGCGCGGCCAACGGCAGGCCGCACCAGGCATGAAGCGCCAGCATCACCAGCCCGGCAATCGCGCCGAGTAGTAACCCCACCAGCGGAAAAGTAACAATCCCGCGCTCATATTGATCGATTTCCAGCCCCTGCGACCAGCGGGCCGGAACCGGCAAGCGGCTCATAAAAGAAAGCGTGGCAAAGAACGATTTAATCATTTGATTTTGACTCCTATCCCTGAAACAACCAGCCACACCTCATCGGCAGCCGCGGCCAGCATCTGATTTACGCGCCCGGCAATATCACGAAAATGCCGCGCCAGCCGGTTGTCCGGCACGATTCCCAGCCCCACCTCATTGGTAACCAACAGCACCGGCGATGGGCAGGCGCGGCAGGCAGCAATCAGCTGAGTGATTTCTTGCGTGACTGCCTTTTCCAGCGCAACGTAATCCCATTCATCAGGATCCGTTTCCCCACCTTCAGCGAACAGAATATTGGTGACCAGTGTAGTGACGCACTCAAGCAAAATGGCTTCATCGGGTACATTATCGGGGGTAATGAGTGGCGTTAGATCACGGCTGCGCTCTGCAGTACGCCAGTGCGGCGGGCGGCTATTGCGGTGATGTTGAATGCGTGCGGCCATTTCATCGTCAATAGCGGCTGAAGTGGCGATATAGAGCACCGACGCGAAGGATTGGATTAAAGATTCGGCGTGACGGCTTTTGCCGCTACGCGCGCCGCCGGTAATCAGTATCATCGCGGCGGTACCTGTAGCTGGGACAGCATGTGATAAACCCTTCCGGTATCAATAAGTTCACGGCGGCAGTATAACAAACTGTCGGCTTAAAGGGAGATGCTTATACGGAGGTTTAACGGCAGGAAGATGGAGGAGCCCGGCGGCCAGCAATGCCGCCGGAACTAATGAGTGGTTTATTCGCCGACTTTGGCTTCACCCATCACTTTGAGTTTTTTAGAGATGTCGCGACGCTCTTTCGACAGCTCGGCGTTTTTGATGATGTAATCGTCAACGCGGTCTTCATAATCGGTTTTCATGCTGGCGATGATACCCTGAATGGCTTCAACGCTCATACCCGGCTTGATGTAGTCGCTGAGGTTGTCCAGCAGCAGGACACGCTTCTGGTTATCACGGATCTTTTTCTCAACGTCCTGAATTTCACGCTGCAGCTTGTTCTTACGACGGAACAGACGAACAAACTCCAGAACGTCCTGGAAAGAAGGCTTAGTTGTTTCCATTTTTACACCCCTAATATTTGAGATTCGGATTCGCTAAAGCGACTGCCGTATAGGGCTAACATAACTGCTAGCAGTCGCTGATGACAATGTTTTTTCCTTTGCGTTTATCATAACCCTAAATGCTGCTGAATCGAAGCAACCTGTTCACTTCGCGCACGTATCTGTCTTTTATTTGCGCAGCGCGCGGCAAATAAGGTGCGACAGCAGCTCAAGCTGGCGCGCCAGCTCAATGGTCAGCCAAACATAGCCGTGAATCGGCGTTTCCGACAGATTATCGTCCTGATGCTCTTTGATAAGCTGCCGCAACTCGACCACAATCTCGTTGAGTTTCTCGGTGTTGGCGCGTACCGGCTGCGGGTTTCCCTCATACAAGGCATGGGCGATGGTCAGCAACGTTTGCTGGGTCATCTGTTGGGTTTCGCGCAAAGTCTGGGCGTTAAGCATCACAAAATGGCCCTGGCGAGAGGCCCAGTAAGCGTTGATCTGCAGTTCCAACATGCATACCAGATTACGGCTGACGGTCTGGATGGCTTCGAAGATTGCTTTCTGAATATGCGTTTCTTTGCTGGCCGGGGTTATCAACCCACGCATTTTCACCACGTCATTGAGCGCTTTCTGAAGATGTTTTTCCAGCCGCGGGCGCTCAACCAGATTCGGCGAAAAACCGGCCTGATACAGCCGATTAAACGTTGTGACATAATTCGCCATCTGGATGCGCCAGTGCAAAAACGCCCGCTGCGGCCAGATACCGGTAAACAGCATCGCCAACAGTGAACCAAAGATAACATCGCCGCTTCGCCACAACGCGGTGTTCATATCGCCCGGCGGCGCGCCCACCACCACTGCCAGCGTAATGCCGATCAGCAACGCCTGGTAGGGCCGTTTGCCGAGCGCCAGCCAGCCGCAGAGGAACATCGCCACCGCGCACCACAGCACCATAATTGGCAGTGAGATAAGTTCGAGTTTGAGCGCCACCAGCCCCAGCACCGAACCGAGGATAGTGCCGCCAATACGTTCGAAGGCCCGCGGCACCACATTGCCCCAGAAAGAGATAGGCCCCATCACCACCACCAGGGTGATCAGAGGCCAGGTGCCCTCCGGCACGTCCAGCAGACGCACCAGCAGGAAGGTCAGGACAAAAGCCAGCGCGATGCGGATACCGTGCACAATTCGGTAATGACGATACAGACGGATCTCAAATGGCTTAAGTGATTTATCAGCGCGCACGGCCTGCTCCGGCAAACAGAAAAGGCCAATTGTAGCCGCTTTTTTCATGAGCGCACTGCGCTAATGTAAAAAACCTTGTCAAGATAAGGGATAACGACTTACGAGCCGATACGGTTCACCGCCACGTACATCTCAATATCCCAGTGACCATCCTGGTTGCCATCGTTAAGATAAATTTCAAAACAGGGCTTATCCGCGATTTGGAACTCTCTGCTCTGCAGCAGGCTGTCAAAGAACTGCAGCCACGGCGTGGAGAAATCATGATTAATGACCCGCGCGCTGGCGCAGGCGTAATCGCCGCCGGCAATTGCGGTGAGGATGACCCCTTCACTATTCGGCGGGATGACGTAATCATCCGCCACGGTAACAACGGTGTCACAACGCAGTTTTTCCGCCGGTACCTGCTGCGGATTATCATAATAAACCGCGACCCACTCCTGCGCAGGCACCTGGTGGTGACTGACCCACGCCGCCAGTTGTTCAAACCCCTGCTTTACGGTCTGCTCCCAGGGGCCAACCATATGAAACCCGGCAATCTTGCGGGCATCGAGAGATTGAATGCTGTAGTTCATAGCGCCTCCAGTGTTGATAAAATACTGTATAAATATACACCAAATTTAGCAGCCGGATGAACAACAGTATGTGCGCGGATTCACAGAGTCGCCACAAGCGCGAAATGAATAAAGCCCGCCGCAGAGTGCGGCGGGCCAGAGGGTAACAAGATTAAATGCCGTGATGCAGATAATCGCTCAGGCGGGAAAACATCCCACCCTTGCCGACGCTTTCCAGGGTCACCAGCGGCCAATGCCCGACCACTTTGTCGCCATCGTAAAGCGAGATTTCGCCCACGCGTTGGTTAGCGGCGATCGGCGCTTCCAGATCCTTGGTATCCAGCACATATTTTGCTTTGATACGTGGAACTTCTGATTTCGGGATCGCGAGCCAGAAGTCCTGATCGGTGCCGAGCTTGATCTGCTCTTTGTCGCCATACCAGATATGTTCGACGCCGACCTGCTTACCTTTTTGCAGCACCTGCACGGTGTCAAAGTTCTGTTGACCCCAGTGCAGCAGTTTAGCCGCCTGCTCTTCTCGCCCTTTTGGACTATCGGCCCCCATCACCACGGCAATCAAACGACGCTGGCCATCGACCGCCGAGGCAATAAGATTGAAGCCCGCTCCTGAGGTATGGCCGGTTTTCAGGCCATCGACATTCATGGTTTTGTCCCACAGCAAACCGTTACGGTTCTGCTGGGTGATACCGTTCCACGTCAGGCTTTTTTCGCTATACATGTGATAGACATCCGGCTCGCCGTGAATAATCGCCCGCGACAACACCGCTAAATCATAGGCGGAGCTATGCTGGCCAGGCGCGTCGAGTCCGTGGACGGTTTCAAAATGGGTGTCTTTCAAATGCAATTTTTCAACGTAGCTATTCATCAACGCGACAAATTGCGGTTGGCCGCCAGCGACATAGTCAGCGAGCGCGACGCAGGCGTCATTACCGGAATCGACGATCAGCCCGCGGCTAAGATCGCGAACGCTAACCCGATCGCCCGCTTTAAGGAACATCAGCGAAGAACCGTTAAACACCGGATTGCCCTTGGCCCAGGCATCCTTACCGACGGTGACCATATCATCAAAGGTAATGCGATGGCTGTCGATGGCGCGGTCGACAACGTAACCGGTCATCAGTTTGGTCAGGCTGGCGGGGTTACGCTGTTGGTGTTCATTACCGGCGGTCAGGATTTGACCGGTAGTGTAGTCCATCAGCACCCAGGAACCGGCCTGGATCGATGGCGGCGTCACGGTGACGGGCAAATCAGCGGCAGCAAATGCGCAGGAAACGCTCGAAGCGAGCAAAGTTACAGCAAATAAAAAACGGCCTTTCAACGGCATATCCTCAAGATTTACAGATTCGCCGTCCTTTTTACGGAAGTTCGCCTGAGAGATCAGGGCTAAATTGCAAGAAAATATGACATGACAGTAGATGCATCTGACCGTTACCCTTCTGATGGCTCTACAAATCGTTTACCATACGGAATGCCTTACACCATGGATAACGAATCGATTATGCAAGACTGCGCCAATCAGCCTGGATTTTTATTCCACGACTACGAAACCTTCGGTACCAGCCCTTCGCTCGACCGGCCGGCGCAGTTCGCCGCCATCCGTACCGATAGCGATCTGAATGTCATTGGCGAACCGGAAGTCTTCTACTGCAAGCCTGCGGACGACTACCTGCCGCAACCACAGGCGGTGATGATTACCGGAATTACGCCACAGGAAGCGCTGGCCAAAGGCGACAACGAGGCCGCTTTCGCCCGCCGCATCAACGATCTGTTCACGGTGCCGAAAACCTGTATCGTCGGCTACAACAATGTCCGCTTTGATGATGAAGTCAGCCGTAATATTTTTTACCGCAACTTTTACGATCCGTACGCCTGGAGCTGGCAGCATGATAATTCGCGCTGGGACCTGCTGGATGTGATGCGCGCCTGCTATGCCCTGCGCCCGGAAGGTATCAACTGGCCGGAAAATGAAGACGGTCTGCCAAGCTTCCGCCTTGAGCATCTGACCGTCGCGAATGGCATAGAGCATAGCAATGCCCACGATGCGATGGCCGATGTGTACGCCACTATTGCGATGGCGAAACTGGTGAAGACCCATCAGCCGCGCCTGTTTGACTATCTGTACAGTCATCGAAATAAACGCAAGCTGGCGACGTTAATCGACGTGCCGCAGTTGAAACCACTGGTCCACGTTTCCGGTATGTTCGGCGCCGCCCGCGGCAACACTAGCCTGGTCGCGCCGCTGGCCTGGCATCCGGATAACCGCAATGCGGTGATTATGGTTGACCTGGCGGGGGATATGTCGCCGTTGTTGGAGCTCGACGCCGATACATTGCGCGAGCGCCTGTATACTCCGCGAGACGAACTCGGCTATTTACCGGCAGCGCCAATTAAGCTGGTGCATTTAAACAAATGCCCGGTGCTGGCTCAGGCCAATACGTTGCGTCCGCAGGATGCCGACCGTTTAGGTATCAATACTCAGCGCTGCCTGGAGAACGCCCAACTGCTGCGCGCAAATCCGCAGGTACGTGAGAAAGTGGTGGCCCTGTATGCCGAAGCCGAACCGTTCGTGCCATCGGATAATGTTGACGCCCAACTGTACAACGGATTCTTTAGCGATGCCGATCGCGCGGCGATGAAGATAGTGCTGGAAACCGAACCGCGTAACCTGCCAGCGCTGGATATTACGTTTGCGGATAAACGCATTGAACGCCTGCTGTTTAACTACCGCGCGCGTAACTTCCCCGGTACGCTTGATGAAAACGAACAGCAGCGCTGGTTAGAGCACCGCCGTAACGTCTTTACGCCAGAGTTTTTGCAGGCCTATGCCGATGAACTGCAGGTGATGTATCAACAGTATGCTGACGATAGTGAAAAACAAGCCCTGTTGAAAGCGCTGTGGCAATATGCGCAGGAAATCGTTTAACCCGGGCCAGGCCGTCACCGTAGCCCGGGAGTACTAACTTAACTTTTCGCGCGGCTGGCGATGATATCGTCGGCCACGTTACGCGGCGCTTCTGCGTAATGATGGAACTCCATGCTATAGGTCGCGCGACCCTGCGACATCGAGCGCAGCGTGGTGGAATAACCGAACATTTCGGCCAGCGGCACATCGGCACGAATAATCTGGCTACCGAAACGCTCCTCCATCCCCTGCACCATTCCGCGACGGGAAGAGAGATCGCCCATAATATTGCCGGCGTACTCTTCCGGCGTCTCCACCTCGACGTGCATCACCGGCTCCAGGATCACCGGGTCCGCTTTTCGCGCCCCTTCCTTAAAGCCGAAAATCGCCGCCATACGGAAAGCCATTTCGGAGGAGTCGACGTCATGATACGAACCAAACGTCAGTGTCGCTTTAACGTCGACAACCGGATAGCCCGCCAGCACGCCGGTGCCCATCGCTTCACGCAGCCCTTTTTCCACAGAAGGGATGTATTCACGCGGTACGACCCCGCCTTTGGTGGCATCTTCAAACACAAAGCCGCTCCCCGCCGCCAAGGGTTCCAGGGTCAGCACGACGTGCCCATACTGCCCCTTACCGCCGGACTGACGCACAAATTTGCCTTCCACATCCTTCACCGTTTTACGGATGGTTTCCCGATAGGTAACCTGCGGACGGCCAATATTCGCCTCAACGCCGAACTCGCGTTTCATACGGTCGACGATAATCTCCAGATGCAACTCCCCCATCCCGGAGATAATCGTCTGCCCGGACTCTTCATCGGTATGCAGGCGGAACGACGGATCCTCGGAAGCCAACCGCTGTAGCGCAATGCCCATTTTCTCCTGGTCGGCCTTGGTCTTCGGTTCAATCGCCAGCGAAATGACCGGTTCCGGGAACTCCATGCGCTCAAGAGTGATGACCGCATCCGGATCGCACAGCGTATCGCCCGTCGTGACATCTTTTAGACCAACACAGGCGGCAATATCACCGGCATGCAGCTCGTCGACTTCGTGGCGATCGTTGGCATGCATCAGCACGATGCGCCCGATACGTTCTTTCTTGCCCTTCACCGGGTTAAAGACCGCATCGCCTTTTTTCAACGTCCCGGAATAGACGCGAATAAAGGTCAACTGGCCGACGTAGGGATCGGTCATGAGTTTAAACGCCAGCGCCGACAGCGGCTCATCGTCGCTCGGGTGACGCTCCGCCGGTTGCCCCTTGTCATCAATGCCCTGAATCGCCGGAATATCCAGCGGCGACGGCATTAACTCAACGACCGCATCGAGCATCCGCTGCACGCCTTTATTTTTAAAGGCGCTGCCGCAGAGCACCGGCTGGATTTCGCCGCCGACCGTGCGTTTACGTAGACCGGCCACAATTTCCGCTTCGCTCAGTTCACCGCTTTCGAGATATTTATCCATCAGCTCATCACTGGCTTCCGCCGCAGCCGAAACCATTTTTTCCCGCCACTCCTGAGCCGTCGGCAGCAGGTCATCAGGCACAGGCGCATAGCTGAACGTCATCCCCTGCGTTGCATCATCCCACAGAATGGCCCGCATCTTTATCAGGTCGATGACGCCGGTGAAATGCTCTTCAGCGCCAATGGGGATAACAATCGGCACCGGATTGGCCTTCAGGCGATCGATCATCATTTGCACCACGCGGAAGAAATCGGCGCCCGGGCGGTCCATTTTGTTAACGAAAGCCAACCGCGGGACGTGATACTTGTTGGCCTGCCGCCAGACGGTCTCCGACTGCGGCTGCACGCCGCCGACCGAGTCATAGACCATCACCGCGCCGTCCAGCACGCGCATCGAACGTTCTACTTCGATGGTAAAGTCCACGTGCCCCGGGGTATCAATGATATTGATACGATGGGGCTCAAAGCTGCGGTCCATCCCGGGCCAGAAGCAGCTTACCGCTGCGGAAGTAATGGTAATCCCACGCTCCTGCTCCTGCGCCATCCAGTCGGTAGTTGCCGCGCCATCGTGTACTTCACCCAGCTTATGGCTCATCCCGGTGTAAAACAGAATGCGCTCAGTGGTGGTGGTTTTGCCGGCATCGATATGCGCGGAGATACCGATGTTGCGATAACGTTCGAGGGGGATGGGTCGGGGCATGATGCGTCCTTAGTCATTTTGACTGTCAATGAGCGGCTAAATCTGCCGCGGTTAGGTTTACGGCATCTATAATAGTACAACTGTACGAGTATATTCGAACTATTTTCACTATCACTGCTATCGGTCAGCTTGCGACGGCGCGCGTGGCGCAAGAAAAGGAGTTTGGGTATAGTAGCCGCCAGCCGCCGATACGGGTTGCTGTTCGCGTGAACAGCACAACCGCCGACACAGGAATATTATGATCGCCAATCACCCCGAACGTGAACAAATTCGCCTCGAAAATGTTCTTTTTGCCCTGGGCAACCCCTTGCGGCTGGAAATCATTCGCACGCTCTCCGACGGCAGCGAGCAGAGTTGTAACGCATTGCGCAAAGAAGATATCGCTAAATCCACCATGACTCACCATTGGCGGGTGCTGCGCGACAGCGGCGTGATCTGGCAACGTCCTCAGGGGCGGGAAAATTTAATTTCGCTTCGCCGCGACGATTTGGATGCCCGCTTTCCAGGGCTGTTGGATACGCTGCTTAATGTGATGCGACAGGAGAAGTAAGCCATCCCTGTGCCCCCGGCAAAGCGACAGCCGCCAGCGGGGAAACCAGCGGACGCCAGACACAAAAAAGCCGGAGGTTTCCCTCCGGCTTTTCTTATCATAAAGCGTGATTACGCAACGTCTTCGTACTGCGGTACCGGGTTGCGGAAGCTTTTGGTTACGCACGCCAGGTAAATCAGACCGATACCGGCCCAAATCAGACCCAGGATCATCGAGCTCTCTTCCAGGTTAACCCACAGCGCGCCAACGGTCAGGGCGCCGCACATCGGCAGGAACAGATACTGGAAGTGGTCTTTCAGCGTCTTGTTGCGTTTCTCGCGGATCCAGAACTGCGAGATAACCGACAGGTTAACGAAGGTGAACGCCACCAGCGCACCGAAGTTAATCAGCGCAGTCGCCATCACCAGGTCAAAGTTAATCGCCAGCAGCGCGATCGCGCCAACCAGGATGATGTTCATCGCCGGGGTGCGCCAGGTCGGATGCACGTAGCCGAAGAAGCTTTTCGGGAATACGCCATCACGGCCCATCACGTACATCAGACGCGCAACGCCAGCATGCGCCGCCATACCGGAAGCCAGCACGGTGATGGTGGAGAAGATCAGCGCGCCTACCTGGAAGGCTTTACCCGCCACATACAGCATAATTTCAGGCTGTGAGGCATCCGGATCCTTAAAGCGCGAGATATCCGGGAAGTACAGCTGCAGGAAGTAGGTGGCAAAAATGAAGATCAGGCCGCCAATCAGCGCAGTCAGGAAGATAGCGCGCGGAATAACGCGTTCTGCATCTTTGGTCTCTTCAGACAGATTGCTGATGCCATCAAAGCCGGTAAATGAGAAGCAGAGTATCGTCGCCCCGGTAATCATCGGGATAACGTGCGCATCGCCGGACCAGAACGGACGGCTGCTGGCCAGTGTACCGGCGCCCTCGCCTTCAAATACGCCATAGACCACCATGCCGAGGATCACGGCAATCAGTACCACCTGCAGCACCACGATAACGGTGTTGAAGTTGGCGACGGACTTGATGCTGCGCAGGTTAAAGGCGGTCATGAACGCGACCAGCGCGATAACAAACACCCACGATGGAATCGAAGGCACCAGCGCTTCAAAGTAGATTTTCGCCAACAGGATGTTGATCATCGGCGCGAACAGGTAGTCGAGCAGAGAGGACCAACCCACCATGAAGCCAACGGTCGGGCTAATGGATTTCTGGGCGTAGGTATACGCGGAACCCGCGGAAGGATAACGGCGTACCAGCTTCCCGTAGCTCAGCGCAGTAAAAAGAATAGCGATTAACGCAAAGGCGTAGGCCGTCGGCACGTGACCGTCGGTCATACCAGAGACGATACCAAACGTATCGAACAGCGTCATCGGCTGCATATAGGCCAGGCCCATCATTACAACCGGAACTAACGTAAGGGTTTTACGTAATTCCACGCGAGAGGTATTTGGAGTAGCGTTATGCGACATAGTTATCCCCTTTTACGGCGAAGGCCAGCGCGTAAGCAAAAAATTGCCCCATTTCTTTCTATTCCTCAGCGACAACGACTGTCGGTTTTTAGTAAATATCTATCCGGTACGAAGCCCGGCCTCTTGGTATTGAATGATGTGTCTTTCGACCAAAAAAATAACCGACACTTTAAAAAAAGCGTCGGCTAGTCTCTGGTTTTCAGGCTGCGTATTTTGCAACAACTTCTGGCTTAATGACAAGATGTTGAAAGGTTTATTAATAGGCTAAGAATTCTAACCGCCTAATATTCATACTATTTTAGTATTGTAGATCTGACGAATAGCACTATTTGCTAATATCGCTTCTAACCACCATTGCGCGGCAAGGCCAAAAACGTCTTCATTCCAGCCAATCCATGCCCGATGCAGCCGCACAGGTGTGCTAATACGTTTCTCGACCAATTTTCCCTTCTCCAGCCAGGCCTCAGCCAGGTAGCGCGGCAGGTAAGCCCAGCCCAGGCCGGCGCATACCAGCTCCAGCAGGCTATTCATATCATAAACCGTCACACTCTCCTGCTTTTCGCTTTGCAGCAACCCGGCATTGCAAATAATCGCCCGATATCGCTGTAACACCCGCAAATTCAACGGTTCCTTAGCCTGCGCCAGTGGATGATTAATCGCGACCACAAAACACAGATCCACATCGCCAAGCAGACTAAAACCATAACCCACCAGCGTTGGCGGCTCGTTAAGCGCGCCCAGCACCATGTCGACCTCGCCTGCCGCCAGAGCATCCCAACCACCAGCGCTAGTGAACTGCAAACGGGTCACGTTGCGTTGTTGATAAAACTGTTCCATCAGTGAAGTTAAAAGAGAGAAAGGAAAAGTCATATCGACACTGATGGTCAGGGTATTTTCCCAGCCCTGATGTAGCCTGATGGCCTGCAGCTCAAGTTCGCGAGCGGTATGGAGTAGCTCACGTCCTTTCTCCAGCAGCATCTGCCCGGTGCAAGTAAAGCGCGCCCGATGACCGCTGCGATCCAGCAGTTGGATATTCAGATCGCTTTCTAATTTATGGATGGTATAGCTCAGCGCCGAGGGGGTTTTATAGAGCTTTGCCGAAGCCGCGGCAAAGCTCCCCTCTTTTTCTAAGGCATCAAGAATTACGAGAACATCCAGCAGTGGTTTCATCGCCCCCCCTTACGGTACGCGATCGTCTGCTGGCGATTACTCCATTGGCATCACCAGCGGATCGGGGTACTGGTATTCAAAGCCAAGCTCATAGCATATCCGGTTGCCATCAATGATTTTGCCTTTACCCCCCTCCGGGTTATCGGTAAATACCGGTAACGGCAGCCCAAGTTCACGGGCCATCTGCGGATAAAAGACGCCGCGCGCCGGATGCTGCGGCGCACATATATTATAGATGTGTCCGCCTTTCGGGGCCTGAAGCAATAGCTCAATCGCGGCAATAACGTCCTGCAGATGCACCAGATTGACCCCGTGCTGGCCATCCGGGGCCGATTTACCGGCAAAGAAACGGCCCGGATGGCGCGATGGCCCAACCAACCCGGCGAGACGCAGAATATCCACCGAAGTACCCGGCAACGCATGCAGCCAGTCTTCCAGCTCTTTCAGTACCCTGCCGCTGGCGGTTTGTGGATTGCGCGGCGAATTTTCCTTCATCGTCCCTTCGGTATTGCCATAAACCGAGGTCGAACTGGTAAAAATAATGCGTGGAATATGCCGCGAGAGCGCGGTATCAACAATCTCCTGCACCGCCTGTAGATAAAAATCTTCCCCGGGGCCCGTGCGCCGCGCAGGTAACGTGATAACCAGCGCATCGACGTTCATCATCGCGTCCAGATCCTCAGCCTCACAGATCAGCTGGGGTTCGAGACGCAGCGGATATCCTTCAATACCGCACATCCGCGCCGCCTCCACGCCGTCCTGCGTCGTTTTACTGCCGGTGACATGCCACCCGCGTGCGCGCAATGACAACGCAAGCGGCATGCCCAGCCACCCTAACCCGACAATCGCGACCTTTTTCATACCCTGGCTCCTGACTCATTCGCTGTGCTGATACTAGGCTACGCTAGCCCGCGAGACCTGACAATTTGTTCGACGAATATGAAATGAATTAATGATGGAAAAAAGGGCTTGCTTTATGCGCCGGAACTGGTTTAGGTTAAAAGACATCAAATGCATAGTCATTCAAAGAGAATTTTATGAACAGCGTTCAATTTAAAAACCACCATCATCACCATCATCCTGACTAGTCTTTCAGGCGATGTGTGCTGGAAGACGTTTGGATCTTCCAGTGGTGCATGAACGCAAAGAGAGCCCCCGGAAGATTCACTTCCGGGGGCTTTTTTTTGGACCGAATTCGGACAGATTCAGACAGGTATTCAGAGGAAAACAACAATGTTAGACAACACCCGTTTACGCATAGCTATTCAGAAATCCGGCCGTTTGAGTGAAGATTCACGCGAACTGCTCGGCCGCTGCGGCATTAAAGTCAACCTGCACACCCAGCGTCTGATCGCCCTTGCGGAAAACATGCCGATCGATATTCTGCGCGTTCGCGATGACGATATTCCGGGGCTGGTGATGGACGGCGTTGTCGACCTTGGCATTATCGGCGAGAACGTGCTGGAAGAAGAGCTGCTGAGCCGCCGCGCGCAGGGCGAAGACCCGCGCTATTTCACCCTGCGCCGTCTCGATTTTGGCGGATGCCGTCTGTCGCTGGCGACACCGGTGGATGAAAACTGGAATGGCCCGGCGGCGCTGGACGGCAAACGCATCGCCACCTCTTACCCGCACCTGTTAAAACGCTATCTCGATCAGAAAGGTATCTCCTTTAAATCCTGTCTGCTAAACGGTTCTGTCGAAGTCGCCCCGCGCGCTGGCCTTGCCGACGCCATCTGCGATCTCGTTTCTACCGGCGCAACCCTTGAAGCTAACGGCCTGCGCGAAGTTGAAGTTATTTATCGTTCCAAAGCCTGCCTGATCCAGCGTGACGGCGAGATGGACGAGGCGAAACAGCAGCTGATCGACCGTCTGCTGACCCGCATTCAGGGGGTTATCCAGGCCCGCGAATCGAAATACATCATGATGCACGCGCCGACCGAACGGCTGGAGGAAGTGGTGGCGCTGCTGCCGGGCGCCGAACGACCAACTATTCTGCCGCTGGCGGGCGATAAACAGCGGGTAGCGATGCACATGGTCAGCAGCGAAACCCTGTTCTGGGAAACCATGGAAAAACTGAAAGCGCTGGGCGCCAGCTCCATCCTGGTGCTGCCGATCGAGAAGATGATGGAGTAATCCAGCTATCCGCATACGGGACAAACAGGGGAAATGACCATGAGCTTCAATACCATTATCGACTGGAATAGCTGCAGCGCCGCACAACAGCAACAACTCTTAATGCGCCCGGCGATTTCAGCTTCCGAGAGCATCAGCAAAACGGTAGCCGGGATCCTCGCTAACGTTAAAGAGAATGGCGATGCCGCTTTACGCGAATATAGCGCCAAATTCGATAAAACCACCGTCACGGCGCTCAAAGTATCTGACGAAGAAATTGCCGCTGCCGGCGCGCGCCTCAGCGGCGAACTCAAACAAGCGATGGCGGTAGCGGTCAACAATATCGAGACCTTTCACAACGCGCAGCGGTTGCAGGTTGTCGATGTTGAAACCCAGCCCGGCGTACGCTGCCAGCAGCTTACCCGCCCTATCGCCTCTGTCGGCTTATATATTCCGGGCGGCTCGGCGCCGCTGTTTTCAACGGTGCTGATGCTGGCAACGCCAGCGCGCATTGCCGGCTGTCAGGAAGTGGTGCTGTGCTCTCCGCCGCCGATTGCCGATGAAATTCTTTATGCGGCGCAGCTGTGCGGCGTGCGTAATATCTTTAACGTCGGCGGCGCGCAGGCTATCGCGGCAATGGCCTTCGGCACCGAATCGGTGGCGAAAGTCGCTAAAATCTTTGGCCCTGGCAACGCCTTCGTCACCGAGGCCAAGCGCCAGGTCAGCCAGCGCCTCGACGGCGCGGCTATCGATATGCCTGCCGGCCCGTCGGAGGTTCTGGTGATTGCCGACGGCGGCGCAACGCCAGATTTCGTCGCCTCCGATTTACTCTCCCAGGCGGAACATGGCCCGGATTCCCAGGTTATCCTGCTGACCCCCGACGCCGACATGGGCTCCCGGGTCGCCGCAGCGGTTGAACGTCAGTTGGCTGCCCTGCCGCGTGCTGAAACCGCACGTGAAGCGCTTTCCGCCAGCCGTATTATTGTCGCTCGCGATCTCGCGCAATGTGTAGAGATCTCAAATCAGTACGGACCGGAGCACCTGATTATCCAGACCCGCAACGCCCGTGAACTGGTTGACGGCATTACCAGCGCTGGTTCGGTATTCCTCGGCGACTGGTCG
Source organism: Klebsiella sp. JN_Kp122 (assembly GCF_040062085.1). Classification (NCBI taxonomy): domain Bacteria; kingdom Pseudomonadati; phylum Pseudomonadota; class Gammaproteobacteria; order Enterobacterales; family Enterobacteriaceae; genus Klebsiella; species Klebsiella sp. JN_Kp122. The sequence goes on along the minus strand of NZ_JBEAHW010000048.1, from coordinate 81,792 downwards.
CCAGAATCGGCAGGTGATTACGCCTCCGGCACCAACCACGTGCTGCCGACCTACGGCTACACCGCGACCTGTTCCAGCCTCGGTCTGGCGGATTTCCAAAAGCGCATGACCGTACAAGAGCTGACGCGTGAAGGCTTCGCCGCCCTCGCCCCAACTATCGAGATCCTGGCCGCAGCCGAACTGCTGACTGCCCACAAAAACGCCGTGACGCTACGCGTAGCCGCCCTTAAGGAGCAAGCATGAGCATTGAAGACTTAGCCCGCGCCAATATCCGCGCGCTGACGCCGTATCAATCCGCCCGCCGTCTTGGGGGAAAAGGCGACGTGTGGTTGAACGCCAACGAATTCCCCACCGCCGTGGAATTCCAGCTAACCGAACAGACGCTGAACCGCTATCCGGAGCCGCAGCCGAAAGCGGTTATCGAAAACTACGCGCACTATGCTGGCGTAACACCAGAGCAGGTACTGGTGAGCCGTGGGGCTGACGAAGGTATCGAGTTATTGATCCGCGCTTTTTGCGAACCCGGCGAGGACGCGGTCCTTTATTGCCCGCCTACCTACGGTATGTATAGCGTCAGCGCCGAAACTATCGGCGTTGAGTGCCGCACGGTGCCGACGCTCGCCGACTGGCAGCTCGATTTACCGGGTATCGAAGCGAATCTCACCGGCGTGAAAGTGGTCTTTGTCTGTAGCCCGAATAATCCAACCGGGCAGATAATCAATCCGCAAGATTTCCGCGCCCTGCTGGAAATGACGCGCGGTAAAGCTATCGTGGTAGCGGATGAAGCCTATATTGAGTTCTGCCCGCAGGCGTCGCTCGCTGGTTGGCTAAATGAATACCCGCACCTGGTTATCCTGCGCACCTTATCGAAAGCCTTTGCGCTGGCGGGGTTGCGCTGCGGTTTTACGCTGGCTAACGCAGAGGTAATTAATGTACTGCTAAAAGTCATCGCACCTTATCCGCTCTCGACGCCGGTCGCCGATATCGCCGCCCAGGCATTAAGCCCGGCAGGCATTGCCGCTATGCGCGCACGCGTGGCGCAGATCCTGGATGAACGCGCATACCTGGTCGATGCGCTGCGCGAGATCGCCTGCGTCGAACAGGTGTTCGATTCCGAGACCAACTACCTGCTGGCGCGGATAACCGCCTCCAGCGCGGTGTTTAAATCTTTGTGGGATCAGGGCATTATCTTACGTGACCAAAATAAACAACCCTCATTAAGCGGCTGTTTGCGTATCACTATCGGTACCCGTGCAGAGAGCCAGCGCGTGATTGACGCTTTGACTGCGGAGAATGTATGACCCAGAAGTTTCTCTTTATTGACCGTGACGGTACGCTTATCTCTGAACCGCCGGTTGATTTTCAGGTAGACCGGTTTGAAAAACTGGCCTTCGAGCCGCAGGTGATCCCGGCGCTGCTTAAGCTGCAGCAGGAAGGTTACAAGCTGGTGATGATCACCAACCAGGACGGCCTTGGTACCGAAAGCCTGCCGCAGGAGGAATTCGACGGCCCGCACAACCTGATGATGCAGGTCTTCTCCTCGCAGGGCGTTAACTTTGAATCCGTCCTGATCTGCCCGCACATGCCTGGTGATAACTGTGACTGCCGCAAGCCGAAGACCCAGATGGTATTGCCGTGGCTGGAAGACGGCGTGATGGATAAAGCCCACAGTTACGTCATCGGCGACCGCGCCACCGATATCGAGTTGGCGGATAACATGGGTATCACCGGCCTGCGCTATAACAGTGAAACGCTGAACTGGCCGACCATCTGCGAACAGCTGACCCGTCGCGACCGCTATGCTCACGTTGAGCGCATCACCAAAGAGACCCAGGTTGACGTTAAAGTCTGGCTGGACCGTGAAGGCGGCAGTAAGATCCACACCGGCGTTGGTTTCTTCGATCACATGCTCGATCAGATCGCCACCCACGGCGGCTTTCGCCTGGAAATTAACGTCGGCGGCGATCTTTACATCGACGATCACCACACCGTAGAAGATACCGGCCTGGCGTTAGGCGAAGCGTTGAAGCTGGCGCTAGGTGATAAGCGCGGCATTAACCGCTTTGGCTTTGTGCTGCCGATGGATGAGTGCCTGGCGCGCTGCGCGCTGGATATCTCTGGCCGTCCGCACCTCGAATATAAAGCTGACTTCACCTATCAGCGCGTTGGCGACCTGAGCACCGAGATGGTCGAACACTTCTTCCGCTCGCTCTCCTATACCATGGCGGTGACGCTGCACCTGAAAACCAAAGGTAAAAACGATCATCACCGCGTCGAGAGCCTGTTCAAAGCCTTCGGTCGTACGCTGCGCCAGGCCATTCGGGTCCAGGGCGACACGTTGCCATCTTCAAAAGGGGTATTGTGATGAACGTGGTGATCCTCGATACCGGGTGCGCCAACCTCAACTCGGTGAAATCTGCGGTGAGCCGCCACGGCTATGAGCCAGTGGTCAGCCGCGAGCCGGATGTTGTTCTACGCGCCGATAAACTTTTTCTGCCCGGCGTCGGCACCGCGCAGGCTGCGATGGATCAGCTGCGCGAACGCGAACTCATTGACTTGATTAAAGCCTGTACCCAGCCGGTGCTGGGGATCTGTCTTGGCATGCAGTTACTCGGGAGCCGCAGCGAAGAGACAAACGGCGTCGAGCTGCTGGGCATTATTGATGAAGAGGTGCCGAAAATGACCGATCACGGACTGCCGCTGCCGCATATGGGATGGAACCGGGTGTATGCCAAAGCCGGCGATCGCCTGTTCCGCGGCATTGAAGAAGGCGCTTATTTCTATTTCGTCCATAGCTACGCCATGCCGGTCAACCCGTACACTATCGCGCAATGCAACTACGGCGAGGCCTTCACCGCAGCGGTGCAGAAAGATAACTTCTTTGGCGTACAGTTCCACCCTGAGCGCTCAGGTAGCGCCGGTGCGCAGCTGCTGAAAAATTTCCTGGAGATGTAATGATCATTCCAGCTTTAGATTTAATTGACGGTACCGTGGTGCGCCTGCATCAGGGCGACTACGGCCAGCAACGCGACTATGGCAACGATCCGTTACCACGCCTGCAATCCTATGCAGACCAGGGCGCGGAAGTATTGCACCTGGTCGATCTGACCGGAGCAAAAGATCCGGCAAAACGCCAGATTCCGCTGCTTAAGGCCTTAGTCGCCGGCGTTACGGTACCGGTACAGGTCGGCGGCGGCGTACGTACAGAAGAAGACGTTGCCGCACTGCTTGACGCCGGCGTGGCGCGCGTGGTGGTCGGTTCAACGGCGGTAAAATCGCCGGAGGTGGTCAAAGCCTGGTTTAAACGCTTTGGCCCCGAACATCTGGTACTGGCGCTGGACGTACGCATTGATGCCGATGGCAATAAACAGGTGGCGGTGAGCGGCTGGCAGGAAAACTCTGGCGTCACTCTGGAAGAGCTGGTGGAGAGCTATCTGCCGGTCGGCTTGCAACATGTGCTGTGTACCGATATCTCCCGCGATGGCACTCTCGCGGGTTCCAACGTCTCACTGTATGAAGAAGTCTGCGCACGTTATCCGCAGGTGGCGTTCCAGTCTTCCGGTGGGATCGGCGGTCTCAACGATATTGCCGCGCTGCGCGGAACCGGCGTTCGCGGCGTGATCGTCGGCCGCGCGCTGCTGGAAGGTAAATTCAACGTAACGGAGGCTATCCAATGCTGGCAAAACGGATAATCCCCTGCCTTGACGTCCGCGACGGCCAGGTAGTGAAAGGCGTACAGTTCCGCAATCACGAAATTATCGGTGATATTGTGCCGCTGGCAAAACGCTATGCCGATGAAGGCGCGGATGAACTGGTGTTCTACGATATCACCGCCTCCAGCGATGGCCGGGTAGTCGATAAAAGTTGGGTTTCGCGCGTGGCGGAAGTGATTGATATTCCATTCTGCGTCGCGGGCGGGATTAAGTCTCTGGAAGACGCAGCGCAGATCCTCTCCTTCGGCGCAGATAAAATTTCAATTAACTCGCCTGCGCTTGCGGATCCAACGTTAATTACCCGCCTCGCCGGTCGCTTTGGCGTGCAGTGCATCGTGGTAGGTATCGATACCTGGTTTGATGAACAAACCGGTAAATATCACGTTAATCAGTACACCGGCGATGAAAGCCGGACTCGCGTCACCCAATGGGAGACGCTGGATTGGGTGCAGGAAGTACAAAAGCGCGGAGCGGGAGAAATCGTCCTCAACATGATGAACCAGGACGGTGTGCGCAACGGTTATGATCTGGAACAGCTCAGAAAGGTCCGTGAAGTGTGTAACGTTCCGTTGATTGCCTCCGGCGGCGCCGGAACCATGGAGCACTTCCTTGAGGCCTTCCGCGACGCTAACGTCGACGGCGCCCTCGCCGCTTCCGTGTTCCATAAACAGATTATTAATATTGGCGAATTAAAAACGTTCCTGGCAGCCCAGGGCGTGGAGATCAGGGTATGTTGAGTGAACAGCTGGATTGGCAAAAAACCGACGGCATGATGCCGGCCATCATACAGCACGCTGAATCTGGCGAAGTGTTAATGCTGGGATATATGAATGAGGACGCGCTGGCGAAAACGCAAGAAAGCGGCAAAGTGACCTTCTACTCGCGCACCAAACAGCGCCTGTGGACAAAGGGTGAAACCTCCGGCAACTTTCTTAATGTGGTCAGCATCACCCCGGATTGCGATAACGATACCTTGCTAGTATTGGTCAACCCGACAGGCCCGACCTGCCACAAAGGGACGTCAAGCTGCTTTGGGGAGACCGGACACCAGTGGTTGTTCCTCTATCAACTGGAACAACTGCTGGCCGAGCGCAAACATGCCGACCCGGAGAGCTCATACACTGCGAAACTGTATGCCAGCGGCACCAAACGTATTGCGCAGAAAGTGGGAGAAGAAGGCGTGGAGACCGCGCTGGCCGCGACGGTAAATGACAAGTTTGAACTGAAGAATGAGGCGTCAGACCTGATGTATCACCTGCTGGTGCTGTTGCAGGACCAGGGGCTGAATTTGACGGAGGTGGTAAAGAACCTGCGTAGCCGGCATAAATGATGATTCAGGCAGGGTTAAACTGACGTTATCTAAAAAGTAGTTGTCAGATAAACCTTGATTAATCTCATCATCAGTATTCCTGATTTTGTTTGTCGCCTCAAAACAAAATCAGGATTTTCTATCTAAGATCTCTCACCAGATATTGAATAATAGTACGCTTAGTTTTCTTGTTCATTAAGTCACCTGTTTTGTGTTGAGGCGAGAATATCACCTTTAATCAGGTGGCCAAATTTACTGTGCCATATATGGACGCCCCGGGTAATGCAAGTACTGATTCGATGCGGTTTGCTGCCATATATCCGGCGTCGTTAGTGGATCTGATGACCCGCGCCATGATGTCATCCAGCAGTCACCGGGACTCCTGTCGGAGATCAACCCCGACAGGGTGTACGCAGATATGGCAAGGGCTTATCGAAACATCATCATAGTATATTAATGATATTTCTGGGACTCCCTCAGCCCATAGGGTATATTTATTTAATATGACCTTTTTTAATCATACAAAAACATTTCGCATGAAATCACAAATAGTCGGTGGCAACCAGTTGCTTATTTCGTGAACTTCCCCACGCATCAAAGTTTTTAAGGCAGGTTATTAACGAATACTTATCCCAGTTTTCTGTACTCGCTAACTCAATCATAGGCATTGCTAGCATTTGCGGACTTAATGATAAACCGAGGCGCTGACGAGCGGGATAGAAAACTTGAGCAAAATGCTCACTACCGCGACACAATGCGTTTACAGATTCGGAGAGACTTTGATCCGCACCGCGTCCAGGATCTTCTATAGGAGTTACCGGTTCTCCCGGTAATAATCCGATAATAGAAGCATGAGGTGCAGAAAAGAAAAATTCCACCGCGACTCTGGCACTGTATATCTTCCCAACCAAATCAGGACTACTATTTGAACTATCAAAAAGTGCCGCCATATTCATCGTATTTTGTCGATGTAACCGTTCCTGAGTATCAGCGAGGCAGAAGTAATAACCATAAATATCCACTTTCATAAATGTACTTATTGCCTGGCTGAAAGCTTCTTGGGTCGTACCACTCCACCCGACATCCACTACGGCAATTTTTTGGTGGCTTTTGATTCCAACTTGTCTCAGATACTGGAATAACGCGCGACGATTACGCTGGCACACCTTTAAAATTTCCCAACGCCAAGCGTACAAAAACTCAACCAATTTATCATGCACTGCCGGGGTTATCACTATATCGTCACCGAGACCAAAGGCTTTCATGATATCTCGCGCCGGAACCTTCACCCCAATCCTTTCAAGTACCTCACACGGGGCCAGCCCATCACATCCAGAGATCAGAAAAGGAATATAAGCACTGAAATTACTGTCTGTGATTGCCGCCAGAGTAAAGGTGGTACGGGAACCATAAAAATAATTAAACGGTGGTAACTCCGACTGCATCTGCTGCTTCGCAACATTGGTCAGAACATAACCGTCGCGAGCGAAAAACAGAATATGATCGATACCGTCAGCTTGTGATTTTGCTTTAATCCACTCAAGAAAACCAACGCTGGCAGGCCCACCGGTTAAAAAGCCCAGCTCTTCATACGAACCATAATCTATCTCACGGGCCTCCATGCGCAGCAAGCCTTCAGCCAATGAAGTGCTCAGACTGACATTTTTCTTCTTCTCACGAAAACGACTAGCAATATAGTGGTAACTCATCAGCCCTTTCTCCGCCGGGCGTTTAAAATCACCAATTTCACTATCACCAATGTGCAGAATCTTAGCTGGTGGTACCCCTAACTTTTCACTGACAAGAGTGAACAACTCACCGCTGTCACGCTTGGTTGCATTTTCATCTGCGGATGAAAAAACAGCCACGCCATTAATTTGCTGTTTTGCCAGAGCCTGATCGAAGAATCGCGCGGAAAAATACATATCCGAGATGATAACAACGCGCTTGCCAGCTGCAAGCAACTGCTCAAACAGCGGGAACAACTCATAGTTAGGCTCGATAAGCTGTAGTTCCAGCTCATACTCTGCCTGCATCAGCGCGTCTTTCGTGTACTGACAATCTGGGAAACAACTATAAATATTATCAAGGGTTATTTCTTTACGCCCTTCCCGAACCATAACGCCAAAAGCATCTGCCTGTGCTTGTTGGCGTTTGGCCTTGAAGTTCTCAATATTCAGTTTTTCACCTAAAAGGGTGAATGCATCTTCCGGGTCTGAAAGCGGGCGCAGATATAACGTATCAAAAAAATCGAATGAAACAACCTCAGCCACATCAATCATTTTAGCCAGTTTAGGTTCACAAAGAAGCTGGCCCTTCGAAAGTTCGTCCATCTTTTACTCCAAATCTAAAATCCAGAAGCGACTTAAGCTGTTAAATCAAAGTTAATTCCATTCGGAGCTAAATTGACATTGTAGAAAGGATCATACTGATAGAAATTAGGATGCTTCTCATACAAACGACGTAACTCACTAAATAGACGCTCTTGTTTAACAGGGTCGACGAGGTCTAAACCGCGGCTAATCGATTCGTAGTGATAAAGTGTTACCGCCTGGCATACGACGTTATAGAAGCCATTTTGGGACAATGTAAAACATAAATCCACGTCGTTATAAGCAATAGGGAAAGATTCATCAAATCCGCCAATCTTCTGATATTTTTCTCGTTCGATCATCAGACAGGCTCCGGTTACCGCCAGCCAGTTATATTCCAGAAGGTTACGCATAAAGTAACCCGGGCTATTGCTATCATGGCGCAAGAAGGCATGTACCGGGCCACACTGCAGGTTCAGCACACCAGCATGCTGAATTTGCTGAGTGCCTGGATATAACAATTTTGCACCGACGGCGCCAATATGTGGAAGTTGCGCATATCCCGCCATTCGCTCCAGCCAGTCATCCATCAGCACTTCAGTATCATCGTTAAGGAACAGTAGAATATCGCCTGACGATGCCGCAACCCCTATGTTATTCAATTCTGAGAAGTTAAACGGGATATCATGATGTATTACCTTCACACGCGAAACAGACGTTAGCTCGGAGAAGTAAGCCAGCGTGGTTTCCGCCACCGAACCGTTATCAACGATGATAACTTCATAATGCTCATATTTCGTCTTCTCGATAAGGGAATCAATACAACGACGTAGAACTTCCGCATTATCACGGGTAGGAATAATGATAGAAATCAGCGGGGTACCCGTCAGATGATAATTGACACGGAAATACCCTGGGACCTCAGTCACAGGCTCGACGGTCCCTTGTAATCCACGGCGTTTTAACGCATCGACTCGCACTTGCCGCGAAGCTTCGAGAACATAGGGCTTAGCAGCAATATCTGATGCTACTGAAGCCGGAATGATTCGCCAGTGATAAAGGATCTTATCAATATGGCTAATACGGTTAGTATGTTCAGCAACTCGCAAAACGAAGTCCCAGTCCTGGCAGCCATCAAATTCGGAACGTAACAGACCGGTTTTTTCCAACAGGCTGCGGCGCACACATGACGCATGACAAGTAAACATCGTACTCATCATGGTGTCAGGTGACCAATCGGGTTTGAAGTGCGGCTGGGTATAGTCCCCGTCTTCGGTAAGCTTATCTTCATCACTGTAAATGAAATCAGGTTGCTGCTGCTCGATACACAGAGCCATTTCATACAAGCAGTCGACCGTAAGCTCGTCGTCATGGTCAGCAAATACGATGAAATCCCCTTTTGCTGCTTTGATACCAAGATTAGTCGCACCTGAAATCCGTAAATTAGATTCTGCATGGATAATTCTAATCTGCGGGTGTGAAATATTTTTTAATGCTTGCTGAAGTTGAGGATCCGGGCTGCAATCATCGGCAAGAATTAATTCCCAATGCGGATACCATTGCGAGGTGATTGATTTCAACAATCCGTCGAGCAGATCCAAAGGGGTATTATAAACAGGTATTACAATAGAGAAGAAAGGCTTACTTTCGATCGCTGCAATGCGCTCAGCGAGGTCGACAGGCCGTGCAGGTTCAACATAGCAGTACCCTGAACGACCAGGTTTCAGCTGATAACCGGTTTTGTTATCGTATGAAATCGAGGCGGCAGGTACGGTATTAAGATTCAAGTTTTCTTGCAATACACTGATACTGCGCTGCTGTTTCAGGCGAGCAATAATCCCAGAAACCCCTTCCTGGCGAATATAATACATACCTTTCTGCGCGACAGCTTTCATTCCATGCTTCTGAATCAGTCCCGTAATCAGTCGATTCGCTTTTTTAAGCTTGAGATTCACCCCACCCGCAATACGGAGAGGTTTTGAGACTTTCCAGCTAGTGGACTCTCTGAAATCATTGATGATACTATTCAAAACCTGAATATGCCCAACATAGTTGGCCAGCTGCGCGTTCTGTGAATCAACTTTTGCTTTTAACTCGAGCAACTCTGCCGTTAATTTTTGCTGAGCCTGCTGTAACTGACTCAGTTCACTTTCGGTTAGAGCATGACTGCGGATTCTTTCCGCCAGGGCTTGAGCAACAACATCAGGTGCGGCCATCTGGAGACTAACATTAACCGTTATCTGCTGACCAATAAACACTTGTGGTATCAATATTTGCGGATCGTTAGAGTTGGAATAATACAGCACACCCTGCTCTAACGCGCATACCTCACAGAGATCCACATAGCTGGCAGTGCCATCTTTCAGGGACCACTGGACATGACCCTCTCGATCTTTCACCTGCAGGTTTTCAATCAATATCCAACCGCTGGTTTCCGAAGGATCCAGTCTCAGATAGTGCTTTTCATTTGGGTTAACCGATACATCTAGTGAATGTGAGACCGTCTGACCGAATTTGAGATTAAAAGACGAGCTTTGCAACTGGGTAAATTCCTGCTCACCATTGCGGTAATAAAGACGACCTTCAGAGGAAAATGAGGACGCTCCACTACTCAAGGGTGCATCAGGGTGCCAGACGTCAAGATATGACTTACTTAAGCCTGTAACTTGCTGCTGGAAAATAATTTCTTGTTCATTAAAAGCATTCAGTTCTGATTCATTAAGCGTGAAACCACATTCCCTAATAACCTGAAGAATAAACTCCTGGCGGGTTATTTCTGGATTTTCAGCCGGTAGCATTACCCGGGCACTTTGCCGTAAGAGGATATTGAGCGTTCTGAATAAAAGATACGTTGTCTCAATTGGCTTAGGTGCTGCCCATTCACAATCAAATAGATGAGGCTGCCCACTGTTATCTATAATGATATTCTGCGGCAACGCATCAATAAACTCACCTGGAATGGTCTGATGGAGGTCAGTTGAATGTCCTTTGCCTGCAAGCAATAACTGCAAATGCGCAAGGTATTCACGTAGCAAAGTAACAACCTGCGCTATACGCCATTCAGGTGAGGTGAATAATGTCACGAACTTAAAACTGAACGGAAAACCATTATGGTAGACAGGTTTATCTACTATTCTACAGATATAGTTGCCCTGCTCGGTTTCTGTCGACTCAGCAAGTTTTTCATAATGAATATTTACGGCAGCATTGTCTGAAGAGAAAATAGTCTCTTTAACATATGCAGGTTTTCGTTGTGTACTGTAATGATACGCTAAGATGTTGGCATCAGTTGCCGGATAATCAGCAACGGTTGCAGCAATCAAAAACGAGTTGGCCAGATCCATGCCAAGGTTATTTCTAAAGATAACCGGCCAGGCGTCGGTCAATGAAAAATTCAGCATAGCCGGCAATTGTGGGTCGGCGGCAACGGTTTGCCAGGCAAAAGCGCCTGCATCAAACTCACTAAGTTTACATCCACGCTCAGTGATGATCGAGGTCGGCATTTTATAATCTGGGAAAGGCGCCATAAACTCGACGGCATGATAGCCACTTCCTTTCAGCAGTTGCTCGATGGCAACTTTGCCATAAGTCTCTGGTTCGCCAGACTTATATCGCCCTTCAACACCGTACATCGGTTTTGCCAGATGATCTTCCGGCGCACCAGCAAAGTATTTGAGACCAAGTTGGTTCTCAATAGCAATAAAAAGAAAACCATCAGGTTTTAAAAAACCTCTGATTTTCTCAAGCATGGCATTTGCAGCATGCTCAGCTGAGCTGAACATGCTGGCATATTCAAGTACGCCGATCAGGGTGATAGCGTCGAATTTTTCATCGGTTTGAAAATCATCAAAACGTTCAGCGAGAACCGTAATATTATCCAGATCGCGGGTACGGCTGGACGCAATCGCAGCTCGGCGCTGACTGCCTTCAAGCGCAAGAATTTGCCCACCATTTTCGCCAAGGAAACGGGTAATTGCGCCACACCCGGCGCCGATCTCCAGTACTTTACCTCTCAGCTTATCCTGGAACGGGCGTAAAATATTGCCTCGCTGGGAACTCAGATGATAAAGCGTCTGCCAGTCAATACATTGATTACGTAGCTCAGAGGAAAATATGGATATATCTTTCGCAGATGCGATGATCTTGGCTAATCGTTGTTCTTCGTAATCGCCATCACTATATGAAATATCCTGGTAATCGGCTCGGGACCAAATTCCATGCTGTGCCAGAAATTTATAACCATTTTTTTCAAGATGAAACATATACTCGACCTATGCAAAATTTAAATCGGACGGTGTATTTTCTTATTCCGATTATGCTTGCTGAATTATTTAACAACTGAATTAAATTGATGAACACTTCATTTTAACACCAAGATCAACCAGACCAATAAATCCTGGTGTGGGTTCTACGGCTAAATGAATTGAATCATAACGACGGTCATGAGGTATGATATTGCCTTCAATATCGCTACTTGCAATACCTACAGAAATAAAATAGTCCCCTTGGCTCAGTATTCCTGGGAATTCGATGGCAATAATATACTCATCCTTTGATGTGTTATCATCGACAAATTGAATACCTTGATATTCAGTATTGGTATTATAAATAGTCACACCTTCTTTGGTTTTGATTGCAAACCCAAAGATCGGCCTGATAATCAGTTGGTTGAATTTGATTCTAAATTTAAACTGGAGAAGTTGATCATTTCGGCAAATAGTCGGGTACTCTTCAGCATTTTGAACGAAATGATAGTCAACAATCTCAGCGGCACGATCACCCCAACGATACTCAGCACTATTATAATTTGCTCGTTGGTCAAAACCAGCATCGCCATATTGCCAGGCGGGTGTTGCATTCTCAGACAGGGGTTGTTGCTCAGAGGCCATTTCACGATCAAGACGCTCTTGTTCGCCTTTTGCTGCTTGATCAATGGAATCAGAAAGTGACGCTTTTTCCGCATTCTCTTTTGGTGACTTTCCAAAGAGCAGATCAAGATAGTGATTCACCACAACCCTTGGGGAATCCTGCAGCATTAACTCGCCATCGTTAAGCAATATTGCACTATCACAATGAGTCACAATCTGTTCCGTCGCATGTGACACAAACAATATAGAGGTTCCATTGGCCTTTAACTGTTTCAGGCGAGCAAAGCATTTCGCCTGGAATTTTGCATCACCCACAGCCAAAGCTTCATCAACAATTAATATTTCGGGGTTAATCTGAGCCTGAACTGCAAATGCCAGCCTTACCAGCATCCCGCTCGAGTAAGAGCGAACCGGGGAATCAATAAAGTGCCCAATATCTGCGAAAGCCAGAATGTCATCCAGTCGATTATCGACCTCAGCCTTCGTCAGACCAAGTAACGAAGCATTAAGATAGACGTTTTCACGGCCACTAAAATCATTATTGAAACCAGCCCCCAACTCCAGTAATGCAGCAACCCGTCCATTAACCCTGACCTCACCAGAAGTTGGCGTCAACGTTCCAGCAAGGATTTGCAGTAGTGTTGATTTTCCTGAACCATTTTTCCCAACAATGCCAATAGTCTGACCACGTGGCAATTTGAAGGAGATATCCTGGAGGGCCCAGAACTCATCATGGTAAACGCGCGCAACGCGACCAAGTCGCTGATCAATTTTAGGTACAATAAAATCTTTTAAACGTCGAAGTGGATTGTCATAAACTTGATAGCATTTACTAATATTATCTACTTCAATTGCATAATCATTAGATGACATCAGCAAAACCCTTCCGTGTTTTCTGGAACCAGATATAGCTCAGCACCATTATGATAACTGAAATGAGGGTGTATACCGCCAAGCCAGCAAAATTAGGAAGCCCGCCCCAAATAATAACTGTTCGTGCTTGCTCAATGATGAAGGTAAGAGGATTCAGCAAAACAATATGCTGGAATGATTTAGGAAGCGCTGATAACGGGTAAAATACTGGCGAGAGAAACATGACCACTGTCATAATAATACCGATTGATTGGCCGATGTCTCTGATATAAACGCCAAGAGATGATAGCAACCAAGCCAGTCCCAATGTCAGAATAATCAGGGGCAAAAACACTAAAGGTGCAAATATTATGGTCCAATGAAGAAAACCATTAAATGTTATGAACGCGATAAGTAACACACAGAAACTAATAAAACTATGGAAAAGTACTGAAAGTAATGTCACAACAGGTAAAATTTCAAGAGGGAACACAACTTTCTTAACATAGTTTGCATGCTGGATGATGAGGCCCGGAGCTCGCATCAGCGTTTCAGCAAAGAATCCGTGAGTAATCATCCCCACGAAAAGAATAACTGCAAACTGGGTCTTTGGTTCATTAACGGCTCCAGCACCCCATTTCGCTTTAAAAACAACCGAAAAAACAATGGTATACACTGCAAGCATAAATATTGGGTTAATAAACGACCAAAACAATCCCATCACTGAACCTTTATATCGCCCGCTGATATCTCGGCGGGTCATTTGATATATAAGGTTTTTATTACGCCATATTGAGGCAAGCATTTTATATAATGCTGTATTTTTTAAGGATAGATGACTCACTGGTATCCTCTTGCTGTTTTAATGCTGTACTGGGAAAAGAAGTGGCCGTCGTTATAACTTCTTTAAAAGGACTGCCATAAACAACGCAATATTACCTAGAGTAGTTTGACGATAGGGTTTTAGTAAACAAAAAACACGCAATCGATCGACCAGGCATGCGCTTCGTAATCTAATGAAATTTCCTAACTTAATTTTACTATCAGGAGTTAAGTATTCATTAAGGCTCATCAGCAGATCAATATTCTTTTGATTCCAGTTTTTGAATTTACCATCCATCAGCTTTCTGATGCGCAAAAGCCTTGCCGTCATTGAAATATTAGAGCCAATGATATTTTGGCCATGTTGGCGATAAAGAATAGCAGGATGCGGGTCATAATATATATGACCATTGCAACCAGAAACAAGAATATAGATCCACCAGTCATGCGAGATAATTTCATCATAACACGGAGTTTGGGATACCAACTCCCGTGCCTGATGATTCAGAATCATAGTATTCCCACCAGCGATGCTCTGCACGAGGGCATTACAAAAAGAGGGGGTATATTCGAATAATGGAGAAAAACCAATAGGATGGCCGTCACCATCTATTAGTTGTGTACGGCCACAGTAAACCGCTGGTTTATTAAACTCACTAAAGCTGGCAAGATATCGAACACCACGCTCAAGCTTATCGTCATACCAAATATCATCCTGGTCGCAAAAAGCAAAATAGTTACAGTCAGAGCCGTTACTTTGTAAAGAGGAGATAAAATTCCAGGCAAATCCTTTACGAGGACCATGTGTAATGTGTAGACGGCCTTCTCCTAACTTACGCTGGTACTCCTCTAGAATAGCAATGGTTCCATCCGTGGAACCATCATCTGAAACATAAATAACCCAATTCTTATAGGTCTGATTAATTATCGAATCAATCTGCTCCTTTAAATACTTCTCACCATTGTAGGTGCAGAGCAGGACCGCAATTTTATCGTTTATATTCATGAATTAATTATATACTTCAGCATCACTCAATAATAATCCATTCAGATCTTTTGCAGAAAGCTGAATATCATCAATGTCAGGCCATTTGATGCCAATTTCTGGGTCATTCCAGAGAATACTGCGCTCAGACTGTGGCGCATAGTAGTTGGTTGCTTTATAGACAAACTGTACCGTCTCACTCAGGGCCATAAAGCCATGCGCAAATCCTTCCGGAATCCACAGCTGACGCTTGTTCTCTGCGCTCAGCACCACGCCAACCCACTGACCGAAAGTCGGGGATGAACGACGCACGTCCACTGCCACATCGAACACTTCACCTTCGGTGCAGCGTACCAGTTTGCCTTGAGCATGTGGGGCCAACTGATAGTGCAGGCCGCGCAGCACGCCTTTCTGTGACTGCGAATGGTTGTCCTGTACAAACTCAACATGACGACCCACTGCCTCATCAAACATCTTGCTGCTAAAGCTTTCAAAGAAAAAGCCGCGCGCATCACCGAACACGCGGGGTTCAAAAATCAGGACCTCAGGAATGTCTGTTTTAATAATATTCATACTAGTTGTTCACCTATTTACCTAAAACTTCAACCACAACCCGTTCTACACCCTGGCGCCAGTCCGGTAACGTCACACCGAACACCCGCTGGAACTTTTCATTCGACAGACGCGAGTTCAGCGGACGTTTTGCCGGCGTCGGGTAGGCCGTAGTCGGGATACCGTTAACTTCTTTCACCGCCAGAGCTGTGCCATGCGTACGAGCAACATCAAATACAAAGCGTGCGTAGTCATACCAGTTGGTTTCTCCGCTGGCCACCAGGTGGTAAATACCTGCCACCGCCCTATTAAGCTGTTCTTCACGAATAGCGATGGCGGTACAGTCTGCCAACAGCTCTGCCCCGGTAGGTGCACCATGTTGATCGTCAATGATTGACAGCGTCTCCTTCTCACCCGCTAGTCGCAGCATGGTTTTGGCAAAGTTCGCCCCGCGGGTGGCGTACACCCAGCTGGTGCGGAAAATTAGATGACGCGGGTTACCCTGCTGCAGCGCAAGCTCACCGGCACGTTTGGTTTCACCGTAGACATTCAATGGCCCGGTGGCCTCATCTTCCTGACGATAGTGACTCCCCTCTCCGTCGAACACGTAGTCGGTGGAGTAATGTACCATCAGAGCCCCCAGCTTCGCTGACTCTTCTGCCAGCACAGCCACACCCCGGTCATTCAGCAGATCAGACAGCTCGCGCTCGCTTTCCGCTTTATCAACAGCGGTATGCGCCGCTGCATTCACAATCACATCCGGTTTCACCTGGCGGACGGTCTGAGCAATACCTTCGAGATTGGTCAGGTCACCGCACAATTCCGCATCGAAGTAGTCAACCGCCACTACCTCTCCCAGGGTAGACAGTGAACGTTGGAGCTCCCAGCCTACCTGCCCGTTCTTACCAATCAGTAAAATTTTCATGATTAAATACTCTGTGTAAATGGTCGGCAGGCCATTAGCGTTCGCTGAGCAGACGCTGCAGATAAGCGCCATATTCGGTTTTCTTTAACTTTTCGGCCTGCGCCGCCACCCCTTCCGCAGACAGCCACTGGTTACGGAAAGCGATCTCTTCCAGACAGGCAACCTTCATCCCCTGACGTTTCTCGATGGTATGAATGAACTGTGAGGCCTCAATCAGGCTGTCATGTGTTCCTGTATCCAGCCAGGCAAAACCACGTCCCAGCAATTCCACCTGCAGATCGCCGCGCTCCAGATACATCTGGTTCAGGGTGGTGATTTCCAACTCACCGCGCGCAGACGGTTTGACGGCTTTCGCCATCTCCACCACGTCGTTGTCGTAGAAATACAGGCCGGTCACCGCCCAGTCAGATTTAGGTTTCAGCGGTTTTTCCTCAATCGACAGCGCTCTGAAGTGCTCATCGAACTCCACCACGCCGAAACGTTCCGGGTCGAGTACTTGATAGCCAAACACGGTGGCACCAGACGTTTTGCTGGCCGCCGCATCCAGTTTCCGGCCAAAACTCTGACCGAAATAGATGTTGTCGCCCAGCACCAACGCACAGGCGTCGTTACCGATGAACTCTTCACCGATAATAAAGGCCTGCGCCAGACCATCCGGGGACGGCTGAATGGCGTAACTGAAGTTCACCCCGAACTGTGAACCGTCACCCAGCAGACGCTGGAATGCCGGCATATCTTCCGGGGTGGTAATGATCAGAATATCGCGGATCCCGGCCAGCATCAGAACGGATACTGGATAATAGATCATCGGCTTGTCGTAAATCGGCAGCAGCTGTTTAGACACGCCCTGAGTGATGGGATATAAACGGGTGCCGGAGCCGCCGGCCAGAACAATACCTTTCATGAGTTTATATCCTTATTCAGTTATTCAGGCCAAGACGTTCACCGGCATACGAGCCGTCCAGCACGCGCTGCCACCAGGTGGTGTTGTTCAGATACCAGTGAACGGTTTTCTCGATCCCGCTTTCAAAGGTCTCCTGCGGTACCCAGCCAAGGTCACGCTCAATTTTTGCAGCATCAATCGCATAGCGCAGGTCATGACCCGGACGGTCCTTCACAAAGGTGATCAGGTCAGCAAAGTGGCTGATATTGCCCGGCTTCTGCTCCACCACCTTGTCCAGGATGCTGCAAATCGTACGGACCACATCGATATTTTTACGCTCGTTATGACCGCCAATATTGTAGGTTTCACCGTTCCGGCCTTCAGTCGCTACCTTATACAGCGCCCGGGCATGGTCTTCGACGTAGAGCCAGTCTCGGATCTGCTCACCGTTGCCATACACCGGCAGCGGTTTACCCGCGATGGCGTTAAGAATGGTCAGCGGGATCAGTTTTTCCGGGAAGTGGTACGGGCCATAGTTGTTGGAGCAGTTGGTCACCACGACCGGCAGGCCGTAGGTACGGTTCCAGGCGCGAACCAGATGGTCGCTACCGGCTTTAGAGGCCGAGTACGGGCTGCTTGGCGCGTAAGACGTCTCTTCAGTAAAGAGATCGTCGGTACCGTCGAGGTCGCCATAGACTTCATCCGTGGAGATATGGTGGAAGCGGAAGGTCTGCTTTGCTGTCTCATCGAGGGAGGACCAGTAGTGACGGGCCGCTTCCAGCAGGGTAAAGGTGCCAATCAGGTTGGTCTGGATAAAAGCGGCCGGACCGTCAATAGAGCGGTCAACATGGCTTTCGGCAGCCAGGTGCATTACAATATCAGGCTGAAACTCACTGAACTGTTGAGCCACGCTCTGGGCGTCGGTGATATCCGTACGCGAGAAAGAATAACGGCTGTTGTCGGCTACAGAAGCCAGAGACTCGAGATTACCTGCGTAAGTCAGGCAGTCCATAACGCGAACGTCATTCTGAGTATTCTCAATGATATGACGAACAACGGCAGAACCAATAAACCCAGCGCCACCGGTGACAAGGATCTTCATACTCTCTCTCATTTTTCAATAAGTTAAATGTTAGTAAAGAATACATTGTAAACTGCAGACACGCTACCGCCATTGGCTATCGCAACCAAAATGCGTAATGCTGCCGAACTGTATGCTTAACTGTGACTATCAGTGCTAAAAATCGGCACAGCAACCGTCAGGCGTCCACTTGTTTATGATTAAAGTTCATATGTCATACCCAAGTAAGCCATCCTGTAAAAACAGAGCTATGCCAGTAAACATAGCTTTGTTCTCAAACTCATGGCACTTGGCATAACCAGAATTTATCCGCCCATTTTCACCGTTTTAGATCACTTAATCCATCAGGACTTTCTCATTTACTATGTCATGCATAAGCAGGTCTTTAGCAAGGATAGATTTCGTTCATCCCTAAAACGATACAGCCCTCTCTCAGCCCCCCCCGACCTCAGTGAAGCACTGATATAGAAGAAATTATCCTGAGATCGACCACTCTCAACTCCTCTTCCTATTGAGGTATTCCGCATTAGTTAATAGGAATCACACTGAATCCAGCACGGATTTGTTAGTTTGTTTTTTCAATAATTCAATGGCAAGAACATAAAATACCGGCACATTATAGCTCTGCTCATGAAGAATAAAAATGAAAAAGCGTGACTAATCCTTCAGACAAGAAGCGAACATTATTTATACAGCAATTAAACCTTTAAAAGAAAAATACGCAACACATTGATATTAAAAGATAAAATAAAACAACTTTTCTATTAACATAACAATAATTAATAGAACTGTGCGTTAACCCTTAAAATTTATAAATAGATACAATAATACGTTGATATGCCAGCCCCGTGAGTTGCTTACAATCTGACCTAACTGATACTATTCACAATAAAAAACAGCAGATATTATTATTATGCTAAGTTATTTTATGTATGATAATAATTACTATTTGCACTAAAATGCACAAACAGGTCCGGACACAGCTCGGAATGGCAGGTGGTGCTGACCTGCTCCCCGTTGATTAATACACACCGATGTTAGTAATGTCTTCATAAGACACATGAGAACATCCCCATGAAGAAGCCTTTTTCCGACGAACAGATCATTAGTACTCTCCGTGTGAGGCTGAAGCCGGGGTTTCTGCCCGTGAGCGCTGCCGTAAGCACGCCATTTCCGACCCCACCTTTTACACCTGGCGCAAGAAGTAAGGCGGAATGGAGGAGCACGAGGTTAAGCGCCTGAAGTCGCTTGAGGAAGAGAACGCCAGACTCAAGAATCTGCTTGCTGAAGCCATGCCTGGTAAGGAGGCACTTCAGGTGGCTCTGGGCGAAAGTACGGACGACAGACCACAAGCGGGAAGCCGTTAAGTTTATGAGTGATGCGACCGGTCTGTCGCAACGTCGTGCCTGCAGGCTTACAGGTTTGTCTCTGTCGACCTGCCACTACGTGGGACAGCGTCCGGCGTCTAATGCGCTTTTATCAGGGCGCATCACTGAACTGGCACTAGAGCGCAGGCGTTTTGGCTACCGCCGCATCTGGCAGTTACTGCGCCGTGATGACCTTCATGCTAATCACAAGCGCGTGTACCACCTGTATCATCTCTGCGGGCTGGGCGCAAAACGCAGACGGAGTCGTAAAGGCCTGGCAACGGAGCATCTGCCGCTGCTCCGCCCGGCGGCGCCCAACCTGACCTGGTCAATGGATTTCGTCATGTACGCGCTGCCACCGGTCGCAGGAACAAGTGCCTGGCCTGTGTGGTCGACTTCACGAAGGAGTGTCTGACAATTATCATCGCATTCGGGATTTCAGGCGTTCAGGTCACTCATATTATGGATAGTATTGCACTATTTCGAGGCTATCCGGCGACGATAAGAACGGACCAGGGGCCGGAGTTCACTTGCCGCGCACTGGATCAATGGGCCTTTGAACGTGGTGTTGAGTGACAGTTAATCCGGCCGGGTAAACCAACGCAGAACGGATTTATTGAGAGCTTTAACGGGCGATTTCGCGATGAGTGTCTGAATGAGCTCTAGCTCAGCATATCATTCAAGCCAGGAGAATCATTAACGACTGGCGGCAGGATTATAACGAGTGATGGCCACATTCGGCACTGAATTATCAGACGCCATCAGAGTTTGCTGCACGGTGGTGAAATGGAAAATGTGAAGAGAAACAAACCGACATAACTAACTGACGGTCGTTTCTAATTGGGGGCAGGTCAGTGCGTCATGTCATCTACCCATATCTTGCAACGGTAAAGCAGATGACCTCTGAGGCAAGCCAGTGTAAAATAAGCAAATATATATAGCGGGTAACAAGCCCCCCGGAGGATGAATATGAAGTTTTTAGTCACTGGAGCCGCAGGATTTATCGGTTTTCATGTAAGCAAGCGCCTTCTGGAGGCAGGTCACAAGGTTGTTGGTGTCGACAACATGAATGACTACTACGATGTCAGTCTTAAGCAGTCTCGTCTGGATCTACTGCAGTCTCCCCTGTTCACCTTCTATAAAACCGAACTTGCCGATCGAGAAGAAATGGCGCAAATTTTCGCCACTGAGAAGTTTGAACGTGTGATCCACCTGGCGGCACAGGCCGGTGTTCGTTACTCGTTAGAAAATCCTCACGCCTATGCTGATGCTAACCTAATCGGTTTTCTGAACATTCTGGAAGGCTGCCGGCACAACAAAGTACAGCATTTGCTGTATGCCTCTTCCAGCTCGGTGTATGGACTGAACCGCAAAATGCCTTTCTCCACCGACGATTCGGTCGATCATCCGGTATCGCTGTATGCCGCGACAAAAAAAGCCAACGAGCTGATGGCACATACCTATTCTCATCTGTATGGCATTCCCACCACCGGATTACGCTTTTTCACTGTGTATGGTCCATGGGGCCGTCCGGATATGGCGTTGTTTAAATTCACCAAAGCCATGCTGGAAGGTAAAAGTATTGACGTCTATAACTACGGCAAAATGAAGCGCGACTTCACCTATATCGATGACATCGTGGAAGCAATCATTCGTGTACAGGATATTATCCCACAGCCAGATGCTGAGTGGACGGTAGAGAATGGCTCACCAGCAACCAGTTCAGCCCCTTACCGCATTTACAACATCGGTAACAGCTCGCCGGTCGAGTTGATGGAATACATCACCGCCCTGGAAGAAGCGATGGGAATGGAGGCCGAGAAGAATATGATGCCAATGCAGCCCGGCGATGTACTGGAAACCAGCGCGGACACCAAGCCGTTGTATGACCTTGTGGGCTTTAAACCGCAGACGTCTGTTAAGAACGGGATTAAGAATTTTGTGAAGTGGTACAAAGGGTATTACAACGTCTGAGTGCTCACATCTGTCTTCCTGAACCGCAATCCAGATTGCGGTTTTTTTGCCTTTTTTCATGTGGTTGAGTAAAACTCAGTTTAGACAACGCCATGCATGCCGCGCAGTCGGGAAGTTGGTACATGACTAGTCCTGATATAGGTTGACAGCTTTTCGTCTGTAAATGCCTGATGAACTTCATCGGGCGTTTTGTATTTCAGGGCCAGGTGTGGCCGCTCATGGTTATAAATTGACACGGATTCTTTTACCATTTCCCGGACCTGCGCCAGGTCCGCAGGGCGCGAGAGTAAAAATTCATTTTTCAGGATGCCGTTTACTCGCTCAGCCAGCGCATTCTGGTAGCAGTCATAACCATCGGTCATTGAACAAGTTATCCCATTTCTCTCATGGACTGACTGATAAAGTACCGAACAGTTTTGCAGTCCTCTGTCAGAGTTATGGACCAGCGGACCTGTCGTTTTTCTCCCCCTCAGTGCTTGTCTGAACGCTTTTACCACGTTTTCTGTCTGCAAGTTTTCCCCAACATGGTAACCCACGATTTTTCTGGAGCAGGCATCAGTGACCAGACTCAGATAAGCCGTACCGCTGCACAGCGGAAGGTAAGTTATATCAGCGACCCAGACCTGTTCTGGCTCAAGGGCGGTAGCCTGTTCAGGGCCGGGTTTCAGCAGATTAGGATGCCGGTGAAATCGATGATGGCTGTTGGTGGTTTTGTGATATGCCCGTTTCACTGGCACCAGGAGCCGGTGTTCGCTCAGAAGGCAAAACAGGCGGTCCCGTTCGATATTCAGCCTTTTACCGACCTGAGTGTTCAGCAGATAGTGCAGTTTACGTGTACCGATTCGTGGCTGACGACACCTGACCCGGGAAACAAAATCAATGACATGAGCATGTTGTTCCTGTCGTTTTGTGTGTCTTGTATTGTCCTGATACCACGCCTGTCTGCTGTGCCCCAGAAACTGGCATGCACGCGTAATGGTTATTTTTGGGGCCGAACTTTGCGCGAGGACTTGCCGGGCCGCTTTTTTACGACACTTACCCCGTAATCATTTTTCAGAACATTGATAACCGACTAAAAAAACTCAGCTTTCTGGTTTGCCAGTTCAAGCTGTTCTTCAAGTTCCCTGATTCTTTGCTCGGGTGTAAGCGGGATAGTCGTCTGGGCCACGGGCAGTTTCCTCTTCACCAGGTCAGGAAGTCCGGGGCTCCAGTCAAGCCGCCCATATTTACGCAGCCAGACAAGAACGGTGGAGCGCCCCTGAATGCCATACCGCTGCTGGGCTTGTTTATAGGTCATCTCACCTTTTTCAACTTGCTCTACAACAGCTATTTTAAAGGATAGAGGATAATCACGTTGGGTGCGTTTGAACTCAGTCATCATCACGTTCTCCGGATTTAAGTCAGGAACGTGTCAACGCTATTCAGGACGGGTTAACAAAAACAAAAAAAAGCCCTCATTGTAGGCTTCTTTACCCTTACAGCGCTTATTTTCGGCATCAACATCTCAGTGACGGCAGCTCTTTACAAGAGTGTGATTTAACATATCTGACCACCACATTACCTACAATGAGTTTAGAGCAAAATTACAGCACACATCGCACGACTCGGGATGTTTAGAGAAAATTGAACGGAATATAATCAGTGAACAAATTGTTGACGATGGAATCAATCAGACTGGCGGCAACAACACCGCCAGCCCTTAGTACAAGAGGTAACTAATCGTTGCCGAACAGATCGCGGGTATAGACCTTATCGGTTACATCAGATAATTCTTCCGCCATGCGGTTGGAAATGATGACATCGGCTTCTTGCTTGAAGGCATCGAGATCACGGACCACACGAGAATTGAAGAACTCATCCTCTTGCATCACCGGTTCATAGATAATTACCGGGATCCCCTTGGCTTTAATGCGCTTCATAATCCCTTGGATTGAAGAGGCGCGGAAGTTATCTGAACCACTCTTCATTATCAGGCGATAAACCCCAACAACTTTAGGTTTGCGCGCAAGAATGGAGTCCGCAATAAAATCTTTACGAGTACGGTTCGCATCGACAATAGCACCAATAATATTGTTTGGTACGGATTCATAGTTAGCCAAAAGCTGTTTTGTGTCTTTCGGCAGACAGTAGCCACCATAGCCGAATGACGGGTTGTTGTAGTGATCGCCAATACGCGGATCCAGGCACACCCCCTCAATAATTTGCTTGCTGTTCAACCCCTGGCTTTCTGCATAGCTATCAAGTTCGTTGAAATAGGCAACACGCAGCGCAAGATAGGTGTTGGCGAACAACTTGATAGCCTCGGCTTCAGTCGAATCGGTAAACAGCGTCGGGATATCCTGTTTAATCGCCCCTTCTTTCAGAAGATTGGCAAAACGCTCTGCTCGCTCAGAACGTTCACCAATAACAATACGCGACGGGTGCAAATTGTCATATAACGCCCGACCTTCACGCAGAAATTCAGGAGAGAAAATCACATTGTCGATACCGAGTCGTTCCTTGATATCACGAGTAAAACCAACCGGAATAGTCGATTTTATGATCATCACAGCATCAGGGTTAATCTCAGTCACATCGCGAATGACGGCTTCGACAGTTGAGGTATTGAAGTAGTTAGTTTTTGGATCGTAGTCAGTTGGTGTCGCGATAATGACATAGTCAGCATCGCGGTATGCATCCTGCTTGTCAGTCGTCGCACGGAAATTCAGTGTCTTTTCTGCCAGGTATTCCTGAATTTCTTTATCGACAATTGGAGATACCTTCTGGTTAAGCAGATCAACTTTAGACTGTACGATATCCAGCGCGACCACTTCGTGGTGTTGCGCAATCAGGATGCCGTTTGATAAACCAACATAGCCGATACCAGAAATTGTAATTTTCATTCGTTCACACTTTACTCAGTTAGCGGGAGGGCAGCGAATGGCCACACTATTAATCAAACTGCTTGCGGTTTTACTCTCCGGTCAGAGGGCATGTCAAGACGTAACCAAAAATAGAAAGCCTCATTAATGGTTACGTCCCTGATAAATCGCTAGCGCAGAAGAGCTAAGATTTCTTCCGTTTTACTGTTCATCAAGACGGTATCGGCTTTCGATTCCACATTCAGACGCACTACAGGTTCAGTATTAGAGCTACGGAGATTAAAACGCCAATCGGGGTACTCAATGCTAATGCCATCCGTAGTATCAACATGCGCTGCGGAAGGTTCGTATCGCTCGCGAATAAGCGCAATAGCTTCAGGAGCATTCTTCAGCTTACGGTTAATCTCACCTGACGCAGGAAACGCAGCCTGACGATCGGCCACCAGCGCTTTCAGGGAAGTATTTTTCAGGCACAATAGTTCAGCAACAAGCAGCCAAGGGATCATGCCACTATCGCAATAAGCAAAATCGCGGAAATAATGATGTGCGCTCATCTCACCACCATAAATAGCATCTTCCTGGCGCATCCGCTCTTTAATAAAAGCATGTCCTGTTTTGGACATAATTGGTATCCCACCATTCTCGGTAACAATATCGACTGTATTCCATGTTAACCGCGGATCGTGAATGATTTTAGCACCCGGTTGTTTCTGCAGAAATGCTTCGGCAAGTAAACCGACAATGTAGTATCCTTCAATGAATTCGGACTCATCATCAAACATAAAGCAACGGTCAAAATCGCCATCAAATGCGATGCCGATATCTGCATTATTCAGACGAACCGCATCAGCGGTATCCTGACGACACTCAGGCAAAAGAGGATTAGGGATACCATTAGGGAAGTTGCCATCTGGATGATGGTGTACTTTAACAAAAGTTACGGGAGCTCCAGCGGCGATAAAACGCTTTTCAATTTCATCGATTACATGACCTGCCGCACCATTACCTGAATTTACTACAAGCTTAAGCGGACGATTGAAGTTCGCCAGATCGACGTAGCTCATCAGGTGATCGACGTACTCCTGCAATATGGTAATCTTATGCAATGTCCCACGGCGGTTAATATCAACAGGAGGGAAATTATTTTCTTCGGCAAGCCTCTGAATATCACGTAACCCAGTATCACCACTAATCGGCTTCGCATTATCACGCACCAATTTCATACCATTGTAATTCATTGGATTATGACTGGCCGTCACTTCAATCCCACCATCAATCCCAAGATGGAAGGTGGCAAAGTAGATTTCTTCGGTACCACTCAGACCAATATCAAGTACATCAGTGCCGGCATCCATCAGGCCATTAGCCAATGCCAGCTTCAAAGACTCACTAGTAAGTCGGACATCACCACCTACAGCAATACGTTTTGGTTTCAAAAACTCACCATAAGCACGCCCGATACGGTAGGCAATATCTTCATTCAGTTCATCGCCTAATTCGCCACGAATATCATATGCTTTAAAGCAGTTAAGCTGCGCCATTTTTAAGTCCCTAGTAATTGTTAGCAGCGACCATACTGGTCTTTAATTCGAATAATATCATCTTCACCAAGGTAAGTTCCGGATTGAATCTCCAGAACTTCTAACGGAATTTTCCCTGGGTTTTCAAGGCAATGTTCAGCACCAATGGGAATGAAGGTAGATTGATTTTCCGTTAGTAAAAATTGTTTACCATTAACTGTGATCTGACCAGTACCTGAAAGGATAACCCAATGTTCAGCACGATGATGGTGCATTTGCATAGAAAAAGCCCCCCCAGGCTTTACAGTAATCCGATTAACATTAAAGCGTGGTGTCTGTACGATGACATCGCTACGCCCCCATGGGCGATAAATTTCACGATGGCGTTTATATTCACTACGTTGATTGTGTTTTAAATGCTCTACAATTTTCTTTACATCCTGAGCACGGTCTTTATCCATGACCAGTACAGCATCTTTTGTACTGATAATAACCAGATTCTCTACACCGATAGCTGCAACCAACTGACCGTCACTATTAATGTAACAGTTTTGACTATTATGCACCCAAGAGTCCCCAGTCAAAACGTTGCCCTGCTGATCTTTCGGGCTAACATCCCACAGAGCGGACCAGGAGCCGACGTCATTCCAGTCAGCATCCAGGCCCACGACAATAGCATCTGATGTTTTTTCCATCACGGCATAATCAACAGACTCATCAGGGCAATTGCTGAAAATATCATGAGCTATACTGATAAAATCATTCCCGTCATCCGCACTAGCGATGGCTTGTTTACAAGAATCAAGAATGTCTGGGCGAAACTTAGCCAACTCAGAAAGGTATTTCTTAGCGCGGAACATAAACATCCCGCTGTTCCAGTAGTAATCCCCAGAAGCAAGATAAGTTTCAGCGCGGGCACGATCTGGTTTTTCAACAAATCGAGCTACTTTATAAGATGTCTGTTGGGAGTCATCTAAAGCATCTCCACGCTGAATATAGCCATAACCAGTTTCGGCTGAACCCGGTACGATGCCAAATGTCACGAGGTGGCCAACTTCAGCATACTTCTGAGCTACCTGGATGGCATTGTGGAAGACCTGAACATTATTGATGATATGGTCAGCAGCAAGAACCAGCAGCAGAGGGTCGTCCCCATTCTTTGTCGCTTGTAGCGCAGCAAGGGCTATTGCAGGCGCAGTATTCCGCCCTACTGGTTCAAGCATGATATTATGGGATAGTTTATCTAATTGTCTTAACTGCTCGGCAACCAGAAAGCGGTGTTCCTCATTGCAGATAACCATTGGCTCTTGGGTATCAAGTCCAGATAAGCGGGTGATAGTTTCCTGTAACATCGAATTCTGGCCATAGAGCCTCAAAAACTGCTTCGGATAGAGCTCGCGAGACATCGGCCATAGACGGCTACCCGTTCCACCAGCCATAATTACAGGAAGCAACATATTGAAATCCTCAAGTAAAAACAAAGTTATCTATTGATCAAAAGAACCTATGCCCTGGAGCATCGGCCCTCAGGTACGTTATCTCTGTCTGGCTCAATCAGACTGGACAAAATTGCAGCTTATCCCCAACAGTCTCTCCTTTGAACTCGGCCACGTGTGAACATAAGAACTCCTACGCCGTGAACTGACGTCATTATACTGTTTTAGCGCACCCTGTAGTAATCGGGTACTGATTTCATCCTATAAAATTCAAGGTCTTTTACCAAACAAGTCAGTTCCCATTTGGTAAACTTGAATCATAAAAAGTCAATACGGAGATACAACTTTCTCCGTTTCTTTTTCTCAAATCCATCAGTACTTTCTCATTTGTCTACACAGTTGCTTATGCAACAGACATCCGCATCGATTAGTATTACTTTCGCGGGAATTGGAGGATTCTGATTGATTCAAAATCAGGGTGAACCTGTATCAATCGTGGGAAATGATAATAAAGAAGAATTAACTTGATACTTTCCTTTGTATTCATACAGCCGAATATCCTTATACACCTTAAGATTAGTACTACCCTAATACACAAAAATTATGACAAGTATGCGGACATCAACAAGATATTAGCATTACACATAACTGCAACTGCCAAAAATGATAGAAAAATACATTTAGTCCTTTTCCTTTACTCCATGCCTGAAAAATAATACGAAAACCCAGAAAAAACCATACCAATAAAATGACTATCACTTATACAACATAATGCCCCACCAACATACTCGACTAACCCATCAGTTAGCCGAGTAAAAAGAGAAAAATTATCAATAAAGTAGATTCTTATCCTTTAGTTTACAGGCCTGGAAAAATATGATGCTGCCCTACTGATGTCTTTTTCATTCAAGGTCCCGGAATCGCTGAGCAATGATATCCACGCTTTGATGTAGGTATATTTCGCCTCTGCAAGATCCCGTTGCGCACCATAAAGTTGTTGCTCAGCATTCAAAACATCAACGTTGACGCGCTGCCCCGCCAGCACACTCTTACGTGTTGCCTCCACCTGTGTGGTGGCTGACTTAACCGCAAAATCATAGGCAAGAAGCTTTGCCTGGCTACTAATACATAGATTAAACTGCTTACGTAAATCATTAATAACATTACCAACTTGCGCATCAAGCTCGTACTTTGCCTGACCATAACGAGCCGCTGCCTGGCGGGTTGATGCAGCCACACCTCCGCCAGAATAGATCGGCATACTGACCTGCACGCCAATGCTATCCGTTCGGTATTTCTGATTAACCGTGTTATCGCTGCTGGAATCATTCTCTGAATGCGAGGCATAAAGTTGAACTTGCGGCATAAAACCCGCCCGGTTCCTCTCCACCTCATATTTGGCGGCATCGACGCCATGCCGGGATGACATTAGTAACGGATTTCGCTCCATGGCAATCTGCTGCCAATCTTCAAATCTGGCCGGTTGTAATGGCCTGATCTGGAACTTTCCGGCACGAAGAGTCTGCAGTTCGTCAAGCTGCTCCAGAGGGATGCCAATGATCACTTCAAGGTCACGTTGGGCAGAATCTAACGCATCCCGGGCTTCAATAAGCTGGGCTTCAGCCAGGCTATAGCGAGCTTGAGTTTCAGCAACATCGGTGACCGTCCCCTCTCCGGCGCTAACTAAGCGATCATTTAACGCTAGTTGCTCTTTATAAGCCTCTTTTTGAGCTTCAGCCAATGCGATTTGGTCCTTGGCGTACGCGACTCCCACATAGGCAGTTATAACTCTCACAGCCAAATCCAGGTATTTACCACGATATTTTTCATCCGCCATTAGTGATTGCGCAACACCGGACTTATATTTTGCATATGCTTCATAGTCAAAAATGGATTGGGTCAATGTTACCGATCCCGCATAGCTACGGTATTGTTGCCGTTTTGTTACATCACTGACATTGCCAAAAAAATCGCTTGTCTGATATTGCTGCGTTTGCCAGTTACGCGGGGCATTTTGATAATTCAGTGAAACTTTTGGCAAAAGCCCTGCACGACCAATGTTCTCTGTTTCATTCCCTGCCTCTTTTTCTTTAATTGCTGCCTGGAATGTTGGATCTTTTTCAAGTGCCAAAGAATATGCATCCAAAATTCCTAACGAATAAACAGGTGCAGAAATCATAAGTGTCAATGCACTTATGGTCAGACCATAAATCTGCCGTTTAACCTGAATCAAAATTATTCCTCAGTCAATGATGTACGAGCGCGATCTAAAATTGGCTTGAACAAATAGCTCAGCAATGAACGTGACCCTGTTTTAACGAATACTTCTACTGGCATGCCAGGCTTAATATCAGCGCCTTGTAGCATTTTGATCCCTTCTGGCGTGACCGTCACCTGCATCTGGTAAAAGGGTTCCCCGGTCCCCTTATCAACCAAACGGTCAGCAGATACCAGCGTCACCGTTCCGGGTATTTTTGGCGTTTTATTCTGATTAAACGCGGTAAACATCAACTCAACAGGTAGACCTTTATAGACTTTATCAATCATCTCAACTTTGAGGCGAGAGTCGACGATCAGTGATGCTTCGCTTGGGACGATATCCATCAGATGCTCTCCGGCCCCCACTACACCACCTTGGGTGAAAATAGTTAGCCCTACTACCGTGCCATCTACAGGAGAAATGATGGACGTGTTACCAAGATCATATTTGGCCATATCCAGCTTATTCTTGAAATCATTGGCATCCATCTGAGTTTGTGCGAGTTGTGTTCTGACTTCACGTTGATAATCGGCATACCGTTGTTCGATTCGCTGCTGTGATTCAAGCAACTGCTTCTGGAGTTGACCGATTCGTCCTATTGTTTCATCAATGCTGCTATTAATTTCTGCGAACTGGCGTTGTGCTTCCAGGTAACGGTTCCTCGGTAAATATCCTTCCGCAGCCAGTTGCTTCATGCTACTCATTTGTTCACGGATGCTACTCAACTGAATTTGTTTGTTAATGCGAGAATCTTGCAATCCTTTTAGCTGAAAACGAATACCGTCACTGGACTGCCTGAAACCATCAATTTCACTTCGCAGCGCTTGCTGTCGAGAAGAAAAAAGCTGAACTTGCAAGGCTATGATTTCTGCGACACGAGGACTATCTTTGAGTGTGTCAAAAACAGGGGAAAAGCGAATCTCACTGAGGTTATCCCTTTCTGCTAATAACCTGCCTGCCGTTGCCAGCGTTGTGTAATATTGATCTTGTAAGGAATCGACCTGAGCTTGAGCCTGAACCTGACTCATCTGTACTAAAACCTCACCGGCCTTAACTTTTTCACCCTCTTTCACGGCTATGTTTCTAACTATTCCTCCCGCAGGAGACTGAATAGTTTTACGATTACCAGAGACCGTAACTGATCCAGGGGATGCCACTCCCTTATCCAATGGTGCCAGGCTCGCCCATAGAAAAAAACCCGCTAATCCAATGCCGATCACCAACCATCCCAGACGAGTAAACCTGCGTTCATCTGTCTGTGATTGTTCGATATTATTTCCCTGTGGCATATTGATCTGTACAGACATACCAACTCCTTCGATTGCTTATGACGGATATATCCGCCGGCAAGTTCACGTTTTAGTTAATTTGTGATTTTGGAATATTGCCTTAATGCATATCGCTGTTCACCGCATGCGCTGCATGTTGTTGCGCTGTCTGTGATTTTTGGGCATTGGTAAGAGCTTGCAATACCTGATTAGTTGGACCAAAAGCACTAACCTTGCCATTAACCAGCAACAATAACTTAGTGGTCATAGCCAGCAAATTAGTACGATGGGTAATTAAAACAACCGTTTTATTACGTTGCCTGAGAATAGACACTGCCTGATTCAGCGCTAACTCGCCGGCATCATCGAGGTTCGAGTTGGGTTCATCGAGTACAATCAAAGATGGATCGCCATACAAAGCACGTGCAAGGCCGATACGCTGCTTTTGTCCACCTGACAATCCAGCGCCACTATTTCCAATGACAGTGTCATACCCATGTGGAAAATGTAAAATCAGTTCATGCACGCCAGCCAGGCGGGCTGCATCAATCACTTTTTCAGCGTCAATGTCACTGAAGCGCGCGATATTTTCTGCAATTGTTCCTGCAAATAATTCAATATCCTGCGGTAAATATCCGATATAGGGGCCTAGCTCATCTTTGTTCCACTGATAGATATCAGCGCTATCCAGGCGAACAATTCCTTCATCTACTGGCCAAATTCCCACCATTAGACGTGCAAGAGTAGATTTCCCTGAGGCACTCGGACCAATAACGCCAAGGACATCTCCAGGCTGGATTGCAAACGAAACATTATGCAACACAGCTTCACCTTGGGACCCAGGGGGGGTAGCGGAGACATTCTCGACGGATAACTCCCCTTTCGGCGCAGGTAAAGACATATTGGTGCCGCGAGGTGGGTTTTGGTCAAGTAATTTAACCAGGCGCTGATAGGAAAGTCTGGCTGAACTCCAGCTTTTCCAAACGTTAATTACCTGCTCAATCGGTGCAAGGGTTCTGCCCATAAGAATAGAACCGGCAATCATCATACCTGGCGTGATATGGCCATCAATTGCCAACCACCCCCCCAATCCCAGAACAAGTGATTGTAATGAAAGCCGCACAAATTTTGTCACGGAAGCGACTCGGGTTGCGCTTTCACTGGCAGTACGCTGACTATTCAGAAATCTCTGATGTAAATTATACCAACGGGACTTTATGTTAGGTAGCATGCCAAGAGCTTCAATCACCTCAGCATTACGCAAATTTGTACTTGCCAGACTGCCTGATTGCAAAGCCAGCCTGCTGGCTTCAGCCAAAGGTTTTTTTGACACCATTTCGTTGACAATAGCTAATCCCACCAACATCAACGAACCAATTAACGCAAACAGGCCAAGCCAGGGATTGAAAAGGAAAATTACCAGTAGATATATCGGGAACCATGGGGCATCGAAAAAAGCGAAAAGAGCGCTTCCGGTCATAAACTGCCGCATATTGGTCAAGTCATTTAACATATTCCCGGCGTCTGCTGATTTGTTCTTAAGATTATCTTCATAAGCTGCGGTGTATACACGCGAATTTAAGCGCATATCCAACTGAGCGCCGATGCGTATAACGACCATACTACGTGCATATTCTAACAGGGCCATCATCCCAAACATGCCTAGCATGATCAGCGTCAGCATTAAGAGCGTGATTTCATTGCCAGAAGGAAGCACTCGGTCATATACCTGGAGCATGTAAATTGAGGGCACCAACATCAATATGTTGATAAATGCGGTGAAAACGCCGACCGTCCAGAATATTTTACTGCGGGTACGTATTACATCTGCGATTTCATTTCGCGGTATAAAATGTTCCACTTTTTATCCTTACTCTATACGCACCTTGAGCCGCCCACACCCGACCAGGCATGAGAGAGTCCTCTTGCCCATACCACGAACGGCGACTGATACTTTTCTTTAACTATAGATAACAAAAGTGGATAACAGCAAGCTCATAAAAAAAATATTTGAACGATGTGAATTCGAGTGTTTAAAGGCATATAATAAACAAGGTAAATTAAGGCAAAGTAGTTAGATCTTCATCACATAAAAGCGGAAAGGTTACCCTTTCCGCTTTTAATATATTAACGCACATAATGAATTACTAAATAGGTGCCATTATTATGCGTAATGTAAAGTATCAACCAGTTGTTGATGGTTCTGCCCAGAAAGGAAGACGATTGTGTCTGAAGAATCCAGGTTATGGTTATTGTTGTTATCAATAATCAAGTAGGAATCTGCAATGTTTGATTGTCCGGACCAGACAACTGATGCCACACCAACTTTTTGAGTTAAAGAACCATTTTGTAGGCCAAGGATATTAGCCAACAGACCAGCAACACCACCTACCACACCGCCGACCAGTGTACCCAACAATGCATCTACCTGATCTGAAGTACGGTAACCATAATCAGTAACGGCAGTATGAGAGGTATCATTATTAATCGTCAGGCCAGAAACATTGTCAATGATAGTGTCTTTTGCACTGTTAAAATCAGAAACAGTGACACCTTTATCTACTGTACTGGATTTGAGGACATACTGGTTGGCACCGTTACCGCCAGCAACAACTGTATTCCCCTGAACAGCAAAATGATCACTAGAAGAGGTCCCCGTAACATCAATGTGATAGCCTTTATTCAGCCCTAGTCCTACCAGACCCAGCACTGTATCCAGTAAGCCAATAGTAACGGCACTCAATGGCAAAATTTTCAGCAATTGGACAATAATGCCATCGCCAGTACCGCTGGCACCCAAGTCTAAATTCAGACCAGCTGTATTACTTGCAGCATTGACGTTATGGATGTTACTAAAACCTGAACCAACGTTAAGATTCAGGACATGATCTCCACTAACGTTAATCCCTGTGACCTGGGTATTGGTATCAGCCAGAGTCAAGGTATTACTAAAATTACCAATGCCCCCAGAAGCGATATTTAAAGTCGTCAACTGTGGCCCAGTAACATTACCTAAAATGTCTGTTGTACTGCTGCTATGCAACGCAAGCGAACCGGCGTTTACATCAGTATTGCTGGTTGCGGTAAAGTTAATACCAAAACTGGTTACTGCATCCTTGAGGAAAGTGATATCAACACTGCTGGCAGCAGTCGCATCACCGGTAACTTCCAGTTGCGCTGAGCTGCCACCGGCAGCATTTATCACGTGTACCTGATTTGCAAGCCCGGAGAGTACAAACCCTTGCGAGCCGATGGTGGATGTTGCTGGTTGTACAACATTATTGATAACCCCTGTGACATTTGATTCCGATACAGCTTTCCCAGTTAAAATACCGAAATCAAAAGTATTATCTGCCGCCGTTGAACCGGAATTGACATTTGCCTTACCTTTATATCCAGCCAAATCAAGTTTTTCAAAATTAGTAAACTGGGCAGTGTTAGTGGTAATAGTTGCCGTCTTCGTTGTCCCACCAAGACCGCTAGATGTCATCACAACATTCTTGGTGATCAAATTCGCTGAGATAGTATCAACACCAGCCCCACCGTCTGCCCGAATTGAAGTACTTACCGTATTGAAAGTTCCTGAAGTCGCATTTCCTAACCATTTCAGGGAATCATTGCCTGTGCCAAGATTAAACTGACCAGTCGCAGAGGCAACAACAGCATCAGTAGTCAAAAGCACCTTATCAGCACCAGAACTGGCATTTAAAGTAATACTACCGTTGTCAACAGTGATGTTTACACCGGGGTTCACACCATTGTCGGAAAGGTTAACTGTAGCCGCGCTACCGCCACCAATTTCGAGATCTGCCAAATGGTCAGCAAATTTTAAATTAATGGTCGTAGCAGCATTTGCACTGAGCATTACATTGCTTAAGACAGCAGTTTCCGCATTAGTTAACTGGTGGCTGGTGTTAGTATTAACTGTACCTGTTGCATTTCCGCCGCCTGCTGTAGCTGTAAGTATCGCGCCAGTTTTATAAAGCAAACCTGTTCCAATTTCGTACTCAAAGGCATGTTGACTGGTAACTGCTGTTGGATTTGTTAAGTTTGAAGTACGTAGATCATTAATAATAGCCTGAATAACAGCTGTTTTATTGGCACCTAATGATAAATATTGAGTGACTATAGCGTCAGAAGGTTGAACACCAAAAACACCATTATATACATGCTTAATAAAATCAGCGCCTGATAAATTTGCACCTTTATTTTGAAACTCTGGAGCAGCAATAATCGCTTTAAGTACAGAATCAAACGTTTGTCCTGGTTGAGTCAACTTATTAGTCCAGTATCTCAACCCACTCATATCTACAGAGCGCCCTGCAATAGAAATATAAGCAGCTATGAGTTGTTCTTGCTGGCTCAAGGCTACACTCCATGTATTCCAGGTGCTTGTCCCGTAATCACCGAACATCATACCATTAAGAGTGTTGTCAAGGCTATGCTGTGAAGCCAATGTCGAAGCATCAAATTTGTTATAAAAAAGTAAGTTACTGATGGCACTATAAATCGCGCCACTAAGTCCATTATCTTGTAAGTTATTCTGAAGTATATTGTCTGCGGGTGGTGAACCATACAAAACTGTATATATAGATTTTAAAATGTCGAGATCGCTTTTACCAGCATATAAAGCGCTTCCCTCCGATGATGTAAGTAAATTACTAACATACTGTTCTTGAGTTAACGTTCCATTGCGAAAACCTTGTGCAACTGAATCAAAAGCCGTTTGAGATGTGTATGCATTTTTCCCTAATACGGCATATTGTATTGCTGCGACTTCTTTCTGTGTGAGTAAAAATTGAGCAACCATAATCATATCCTCAAATAAATTACAACTAGCCCTAACCCCTACAACCATAGAAAATCGTGCACATATCTGTTACATGCTCTATAAGAGAAGATCAAAAATCACATATCGTCAACATGCTGATACAAAAAATAAACATGCAAAACGCAAATAAAAATAAACAAAAAAAAACATCATAAAATCAAGTGGATGAAATGCTAACAATCACTTAGCAACTGAGGGGTTTTGATCGAAATGAGAGGGTTATGCGGATACAAGCTACACATCTACAGCACACATGAAAAACAATTACTGAATAATGGTTTAAATTTAAAAAAAATCTTCAATTAACGTATTAAGTTTACGAGCCGACTCTGCCCATGAAAATCTTTTTATATTTTCATTTCCTTTTTCTATTAACTTTTCGCGAAAAATTCTATCTTCATTTACAAATCTGATGGCATTAATCATCTCGGAGGCAACTTCAGGGTTAAAATAGAACACACTTTTATCTAGCACTTCTTTCATGGCTGCACGATCCGAAGAAATCACAGGGCAACCACAAGATTGAGCCTCTAATGGGGGAATACCAAACCCTTCATAGAAGGAAGGAAATATAAATGCTTTTGCTCCTTGATATAATGTAACAAGCTCCTCATCTGTTACTCTTCCTAAAAAAATAATTCGTGGATCATGAATGCATATATCGACATTCTTAAATGCTGCCGTCTTCCCTCCAATTATTTTTAATTTTATATCAACATTACTCTCCACTAACGCATTAACTAAGCCATGCAAATTTTTATGATAATTAACAGATGACACTGTTAAATAGTACTCTTCACCGCTGTTACGCTCACAATTATTAACCATCGAAAATAAATGACCGACAGCATTTGGAATAACATATATTTTTGATTTTCCAATTTTATAATAAGTGCATATTTCATTTCGTGAAAAATCACTAACAGTTATTATAGCCTTTGAGTTTTTAAGTAAAAGCGGAGTTAACAACAAATAGAAAAACCTGAACCTTCTTGAAAAACTATGAGGAAAGCGTATATATGAAATGTCATGCTGAGTTACTATTTGATTTTTATAAAAGGCAGGCCCTGTATTGCAAAGATTAACTAGCAACGCTTTGTTGTTCTTTGTCAGAAATAAAGAAAGAGTAATTTGCTCCCAATAATGCCCGCTCCCTCCTTTTAATTCAATGACGTTTAATTCTGTTAGAATATAATCTTTTTTAATAAGTGACATTGCAGGTACAAGGAGAACAGTATCTTTGCGTATGCGAGATAGATGAAGGCATAGTTCATAAGCAAAGCGCTGAACACCAGTTATAGGTTGGGTAAGAAATCTACCGTTAATATAAACCATATAATCGCCATCATTAGAATTAATTATGACCGTATAGTGGCATAGTCTATTTTTATTGTCAAAAAAACCCTGCCAAAAGAGCAGGGTTTATAAACATAGCTACTGAATATATTATTCAATCCATTCAGTATGGAAAACACCAGATTTATCAGTACGCTTATAAGTATGAGCGCCAAAATAATCACGCTGAGCTTGAATCAGGTTAGCAGGCAAGACCACAGAACGATAGCTGTCGTAATAAGCAATAGCAGCAGAGAATGTGGGTACAGGAATACCATTCTGCACAGCATAAGCAACAACATCGCGCAGTGCCTGCTGATAATCATCAGCAATATGTTTGAAGTATGGAGCCAACAGCAGATTAGCGATGCTTGCATTCTGCTCATAAGCATCTGTAATCTTCTGCAAGAACTGGGCTCGGATGATGCAACCAGCGCGGAAGATTTTGGCAATCTCTCCGTAGTTCAGGTCCCAGTTGTACTCATCAGATGCGGCACGTAGTTGGGAGAAGCCTTGAGCATAAGAAACGATTTTGCCCAGATACAGAGCGCGACGGACTTTCTCTACAAACTCCGTCTTGTCACCAGCCGGTTGAGGTTTTGGCCCTGTCAAGACTTTAGACGCTGCAACACGCTGGTCCTTAAGTGAAGAGATGTATCGCGCAAAAACAGACTCGGTAATCAGGGACAGAGGCTCGCCCAGGTCGAGTGAGCTCTGGCTGGTCCATTTACCTGTACCTTTGTTGGCCGCTTCATCAAGAATCACATCAACAAGGTATTTACCTTCTTCATCTTTTTTAGTGAAGATGTCTTTGGTGATATCAATCAGGTAGCTGCTGAGCTCACCTTCGTTCCACTCAGTAAAGATTGTTGCCAGTTCTTCATTAGAAAGAGCCAGACCACCTTTTAGTAAAGCGTATGCTTCCGCAATAAGCTGCATATCGCCATACTCAATGCCGTTATGCACCATCTTGACATAGTGGCCAGCACCATCAGCGCCAATATAGGCAACACAAGGTTCGCCATCTTCCGCACGAGCAGCGATTTTCTCAAGAATTGGTGCAACAAGTTCGTAAGCTTCTTTCTGACCACCAGGCATGATTGATGGGCCTTTTAGTGCGCCCTCTTCACCACCAGAAACGCCGGTACCAATGAAGTTAAAACCTTCTGCGGAGAGTTCACGATTACGACGAATAGTGTCCTGGAAGAAGGTATTACCTCCATCAATAATGATGTCGCCTTTGTCCAGGTACGGTTTTAGGGAGTCAATTGCACTGTCTGTGCCAGCGCCAGCTTTAACCATTAACAATATACGGCGCGGAGTTTCCAGGGATTCAACAAACTCCTGCACGGTATAATGCGGGACCAGTTTCTTGCCAGGATTCTGGGCAATGACTTCTTCGGTCTTGTCACGGGAGCGGTTGAAAACAGAGACGGTATAACCACGGCTTTCGATGTTGAGCGCAAGGTTACGCCCCATCACAGCCATACCGACAACCCCGATCTGTTGCTTGGACATTACATACTCCTGTCTGGTGTGGTCACTGCGACATTTTCGCAGTTTAAAAGTAATGATTATGGTAGCTCAAACCTAGTGAAGCGCATAGTATAAAAGAGCCGGTATCAAGTAACAATGCATCAAAAACATGGACGCTACTTCACTTTATCTAAGTTAGATCAATAAATTGATATCAAGAGGAGACAATGACCTATATAAATCAGGTCATTATGTTCCAATTCAAAATTCTACAACACATGCATAATCACTAATTCAACATATGGTTTTACTGATAATTCACTTAATGTGTCGTTTAATCAGAACCACATCACATAAATATAACCGCCATACAAAATGTTATGCTGTAAGGGCCTTCGAGTTCATACATTTTTGTATGAAACATTTATATTTAACGACCGTACAGTAGACTATTATTTTTAACGACATCTAGGATGTGAACCATGAAGAAATGCATCATACATGACATAAAGATTCCTAACCCTAAAGAATAGAATTTCTTTAATACTACGTTTCAAAAAAATATAACATTGATAATACGATGGATAGTTTCTGGTTGTTAAAGAAAAATCGATCAACCGTTCCTCCCTTCTAAATTTGCTCTCTACCCCATCAGTTCTTGATAAAGAATGAATTATTTCACCTGCTGTTTTGACCTTAAAAAACTCACCTTGCTCTGATAATATATTCATTCGTCTAAAAAGACTAAAATCAACACCATATAATGCGAACTTTTCATCAAAAGGTTTAAAATTTACTTTTACAAATTTATCTAAAAAACCACTAGTCAGAATAAGACCTGAACCAATAGAGAAAAGACCTTTAGTAGCAAGAAACTTATCGCCAGTAATAACACTCTCATTCAATATTGGATAGTATATTGTTCCATCCTGAACTGAAGATATTCTTGGCAAGAGCAGCTCATAATCAGACATATGAAGTTGATCAACATATTCTCTTGTTATTACTGAATCGTCATCAAGCAAGACATATTTGTCATAATCTGGGTTGCTAGAAAGAAATTGATTATAGAGAATGCTCAAGGGTTTATTTTGCACACAATTAACTAATTCTACATTTATATGCTTTTCATTAAAAGCATTTAAAATGTGTGAGGACAATAAAACCTCTGCAGGCCCATTGTTATGAATTATTATTTTTGCATTTGTAATATCGCTCTCAAGTAAAGTTATTACCGTGGTCGACTCCTCAACGACTTTATTATATAATACTATAAGAAATATGATTTTATTAGGCATAAAGTCTCGCAGCACTATTATACATTAGTAAATGATTACAGAATTGAAGAAATATCTTTAAGACTTTTAAATATTATAGCTTGAGCATTACTAACTGAAACCTTAAGAGATTCCAAATGCTCACTCTCAACTTTAGTTACTGCATTAGATATATCAGCATCATCAACTGGTTGATTAAATGGATAAACACTCCATGTATTCAGGAATGAAGTTAATTTTTCAATTTCACTATTAAGTGAAAAATGAGCAACTCCAAAAGACATTGCGGTAATAACCCCATGCAAGCTTGTGCCAAAGAATGCTTGTGATCTAGAAATAATAAACATAATTTCCCAGACATTCAGTTGATCAAGCAGCAAAACCTCTGATTTACATAGAGACTTGACATTTTTTAAGAATATCGCATCATCATGCCCACTAGCGTAACCGATAGGTAAAAGGATGACTTTAGTATTATCGACTGCCATAAAGGCATCTATTTTAGCTGCCAACTGCTCATCTGTAAATCCAACTTTATAAGGACAAGCCTGGACACTTATATAGTTATTGGAAGTTAATTCTCTGATTTCTGAACGGATATTTGAAATTAAAAAATCATGTTCCAAGACACCGGAAGCCATTAATACAGAGTCGGGGACTAAATGAGAGGATGCACAATCCTTGAGATAATTATAAGTTCTATCGTCCCGGGAAGAAATATAGTCAGCCTGTTTAATAACTTCGAATTGAGTTTTATCAGGTTTGCCGCCAACTGTATTATACACAACCTTCACTCGGTTTTTATAACTACTTTTATTTACAACATAAGGATAATCCCATACGGGCTTGTAGAATATCTTCGCTATCCGATTAAGTAGTCTTGGTGACAACCTTTTAACTAACAATACAACTTGCCTTAAAGACGCATTGTCTTGTACATGAGTAAATAATATACCAGCTGTTGC
The DNA here is from genome assembly GCF_040062085.1 of Klebsiella sp. JN_Kp122. Lineage (NCBI taxonomy): Bacteria > Pseudomonadati > Pseudomonadota > Gammaproteobacteria > Enterobacterales > Enterobacteriaceae > Klebsiella > Klebsiella sp. JN_Kp122. The sequence goes on along the minus strand of NZ_JBEAHW010000048.1, from coordinate 40,920 downwards.
GCCTAAAACTTCACCACCCACCACAATAACAGTTGAATTTTCAGGGGCTTCCAGTAATTCATACATAGGAATAGTGGGAATGCACTTGTATATACTAAGATCAGATTTTTTGATAGAAGAAAAGACAAAGTCTATATCCTCAACCAAGGTTTGATGATACTTTTCAAAATATTTCTTTAACAAAATTGGCATCAAATTGTCGCCATAATTATAGCGATCAAATGCTCCATAAAAAATAACCTGACGTTTCATAATTATTATCCTTGAAAATTTTTCTTAATGCGCAATAAAGCACCCGGAACCCATAGAGACTTCGATTTCTGATAAAAAGCAATGCGTGTTTTTTTACTTAAGAAATCGAAAAAATAACCAGCACATGAATAAGCAATCAAAGTAGCATAAACAGATCCTGCAGCACCGTAGCTAGGAATAAGAAAGTAATTTAGTACGATAGCAATAGCCAAGCCTAAAATATTTCTATTTAATGCATATTTCTGCAACCCCTCATTTATATACCACCTGCCGCTTGCCGAGCTGAGGAAATAAAAAACACTAACCCATGCATATATTTTTATCAAGTAAGAAGCTTCATGATAATGTGGCCCGTAACAAAAACTTATAATCCAGTCAGAAAATATAGTCACAACAATTGCTATGCAAACACTAATAACAACCAGTAAATCATATAAGAATTGAAGCTTTTTATTATAATTATCTTCATTGTCCTCATCTTTAGCTTTTATTATCTTAGGGAAAAGTGAGGATACTATCGCAATTGGAACGAAGTACCAAATCTCAACCATTTTTACGGCAACAGAATAGATGCCAACAGAAGCATCATCGATCATATTTCCAATCATAATCTGATCTATTCGCATATATAACATTAATGCAAGTCCAGACAAAATCAATGGCCAACTGATAGACAATAATCGCTTGGCTTCTGTGAAATTCACTCTCCAATTTAATACATTTTTTTTGTACACATAGAAATAAAACAATAGCATTGCAACGATAAAAGCTTCAATTGATACAGTCGCTGCAATCAATAGATATGAGCCCTTACATATTATAATTAAAACCTTAATTAATGAGCTAATAAAGAATGCAACATTCTGAGCCAAGACAGTATATTTAGATGAGATTATTGATTCAAACCAATACTTTACAATATCTGATGAACGTAATAACACTGAAGGCAACATACACAAAAGTATAATCAAAAGATCATAATCCTTTGGCCTTAACATTAATACCGTCAACACAACTAAAGAAGTTGATAACAGACTCCCCATTACTTGCAAGAAAAATGAAGTCCCTAGAATAGTTCGAGTATCAGCGTTCCCCTTAATTAATTCTCTAACAACAACCCCATTCATACCAAGCGAAGCAACAGCCGAATAAATGACAATCATTGCATATGCGTAATTAAATACACCAAATGCAGATGGTCCCATGTATCTGGCAAGCCAGACGCTAACAATAAACCCCATCCCGAGTCGGAGGATACTATCTGACATTAACCAAATCATGTTACCAAATGATTTTTCTTTTAAAAGATTAGATATTTTGTTCATTCCAGTTTGGTTAACACCTCGTAGTAAAAACATTCCTAATGAATGCATGCCATAGATTAGTATGCGGACTTATTAATAAATCCTTTGAAGAAGGTCATGAATATAATCTTAATATCCAACCATATACTCCAACCACGAATATACAAAAGATCATACTCAATCCTTTTTTCCATTTTTTCTAGAGTATCTGTTTCTCCACGCCAGCCATTTATTTGTGCCAATCCAGTGATTCCTGGCTTAACTTTATGTCGCAGCATGTAGCCCTTGATTAAGCTGCGATATTGCTCATTATGAGCAACCGCATGCGGTCGCGGACCAACTACAGACATTTGGCCTGAAAGTACATTAAAAAACTGCGGTAACTCATCAAGAGATGTACTTCTGAGAAATTTACCCACTTTTGTTATACGCACGTCATTTTTAGTTGCCTGAATCACCTTCTCATCATTTTCCATTACAGTCATGGACCTAAATTTCCATACTTTTATCGGCTTACCATCCATGCCATACCGAACTTGCCTGAAAATAACCGGCCCTGGTGAAGTTAGCTTCACCGCCATCGCGATTACGAAAAGAACAGGGGATATAAAAATTAATATAATTGATGCGACAATTATATCCTCAAGGCGCTTAAATACCATATTAATACCATTGAGTGGTGTATCAAACAATGGAACAACCGGCACCCCATTAATCTCTTCTGTTCTTGACTGAAGTATATTAAAAGTAAACAAATCAGGTATAAGAAGAACAGAACATGTTGTATCCGCTAACTGAGCTACAACTTCTTTTATTTTTGCTTCGTCTTTCATATTTAAAGCAATATAAATCCTATCTAATTTACCGTTGCGAGCGTCTTTTATAAGTTGTGAAAGTGTCCCACCATATGGAATTCCATCAAGCTCGTCTGGTATGCTATCTTCGTATACCCCTTTAACAATGAATCCTAACCATGGTTCGTCAATAAATCCTTTTAATAAATTAATGCCAGAAGGTAAAGTACCTACAACAGCAACATTTCGAGTATTATAACCTAATTTCCTTAGGATACCGGAACCCAGTCTTATCGAGGAACGGCAAACAATAAAGCCAACCATAACAAGAAAATACCACTGTATAAATACTATACTGGTAATGCCAAGTTCAGGTAGGAATGAAACCAATCCTAATGTAAGGAATAAACTAAGCGACCAGTTTTTTAAAATAAGAATTAATTCTGCTGATATTTTTACTCCACGCCATGAACGATAAAAGTCAGTAATACCCCCTATCATTTGGAAAATGACTAATACAGCTAAGAAAATCAAAACATAATTATAATTGAAATGGATATTGTGGAGGTAGCAGATAGCATACAATCCCATAAAAATAATAAGTATATCTGAGAACCGTTGGACCATCGAAATTAGAGATGCATTAGCGTTCGCACGTGCTCTGTGTGGAAATGTTATCATTCTTTTCACTCTGATTAACAGGTTAGCGTAGGGAAGTGTATGTACACCAGCATCACCAGTAGTCATTAAATAGTATTAATATATGATTTTCCTATTATCATAAAAAGCAGACCATTTAGTATTTATATAACTTGATAATTCGTCTCTGAATCTTTCATTAGAAAATCGTAACGCATTATTTCGACATGCTATCGGCTCAATGGAGTTACTGATACTTTCAAATTTTCTGACTGCATCAATGACAGAACTTAAGTCTTGCTTGTTGAAAAATACTCCAGTTGCCTGCTCAGCATCATGGGGTCTGACGGTTTCAAGTGCACCACCTTTACCGAAGGCAATTACTGGAGTTCCACAAGCCTGTGCTTCTACAGGTGTAATTCCAAAATCCTCTTCGGCTGCAAAAACGAAAGCTTTTGCTTTACGCATATACTCTTCCATAACCGCATTGGATTGATATCCAAGAATTTCTATGTTCATTTTTGCTTTAGATTTTATTTTTGCCATTTCCGACCCATCACCAATCACAACAAGTTTCTTATCTGGCATCTGGCTAAATGCTTCCACGATAAGGTCAATGCGTTTATATGGAACCAGTCTGGATGCAGTGAAATAATACTCGTCCTTATTTTCACAAATGGAAAAACGATCTACATCTACAGGAGGGTAAATAACATCAGCATCACGTCCGTACACCTTCTTTATGCGACGAGCTATAAATTTAGAATTTGCAATAAAGTGATCAACACTATTTGCGGTACGATAATCCCAAAGTCTCATTTTGTGGAGTATCCATTTTGCCATAAGGCCTTTCATACCTTTATCTAAACCAGCCTCGACTAAATATTGATGCTGAAGATCCCAAGCATATCGTATCGGTGAATGGACATAACTAATATGAAGCTGATCTGGGCCGGTTAACACCCCTTTTGCCACTGCATGACTGCTTGACAGGACTAAATCATGTGAAGACAAATCCAATTGCTCAATTGCCAATGGCATCAGTGGTAAATATTTTTGGTATTTTCTTTTCGCAAATGGAAGATTCTGAATAAATGTAGTTTTCGCTTTTTTCTCATGAAAAAAAGACCTGGATTCATCGGAAAGAAAATCAACAACTGAATATAAATCTGCATTTGGATATAGGTCAATAAACTCTTTAATAACGCGCTCTGCACCGGCGTAAGTAACAAGCCAATCAGCTACAACTCCAACATTATATTTTCCAGACATAACAGAAATCCTTAATCATTATTGTTATATAACATGATGATTATATTACATTGTACAAAGCTATAAAAATCCCACCCGGATTTTTACAGTACAATAAATGATTCACACGAAAATGATATATTGAAATACAATTATAACCTAAAGTAATTTTTTAATATAATGTTCGACAATACTTGCTGTTTTTGTCCAACTATAATTTTTAGCGTTTTCGAGACCTAATTTAATTTTTTGTTTCACGACTTCAATGTCTCCACATACTAGCTCTATGGCGTCAACAATTTCATTAATTTCTGTTGGCTCAACAAGAATTGAAGCTCCCCCAGATATTTCACTTAATGACGTGTTATTAGATGTGATCACTGGTATGCCACTAGCCTGAGCCTCTATTACAGGCAAACCGAAACCTTCATAAAAGGATGGAAAAATTAATGCCTTAGCGGATCGATATAATTTAGGTAATTCATTTGCGTCGATAAATCCGGTAAATATAATTCTCCCCTGAATTCCTAATCTATTGATCAGCGTTTCGAGTTCATCAGTCGGTCGACCAGTTAATACTAGCTTTATTCTGCTATCTATATTAGCTAGAGAGAACGATTTTATCACTCCAAATTCATTTTTATGAGCTTTCCGATTACTTACACAAAGGAAATATTCATAGTCAAGATCTAAAAATTCACCATCGGGTGTAAATGATTGAGATACCCCATTTCCCACATTGATCACTTTCTTTTCATTTACCCCTGACCATTCTATAATTCTTCTTCGTGAAAAATCTGATACAGTAAAAATAAATGCAGAACTATTGCATCCTTTTTTTATTACTGTGTTATAGAATACTTTCTTGGCTACACTTGAATTCTCTTCACGATCTAAGTGGTTTAAATCATGAATTGTAAAAATATATGGAACACGACTTGCTATGGGTGGAATGTAACCAGGAAAAAAAACGACACTGTTTCTTAATGCAGAAAGCTCCTTACTTAAGTTGAGAGTATCAAATGCAGATGCTGGATTTCCTTTAAAGGGAAACTCCTCATATCTATTTATTTTATTGATCTCTTCATAGAAAGTACCAATTCCTCCTGCATTTTTCCATCTAGGGTCTATCAATATTTTTGCAACCATTACGTCTCCTTAAATCCATTAAGTAAATAAAAATAAATAATACGCACCATTAATTAGCTTTGGATTTAATATCTTTAATTGTATCACCAATTGGTTTCGCATTAAATTCATCAGTCAAAATGCCAAAATTATGCTCTTTATTTTTTTTATCGTTACCATCGTCTATAAAATCATACCACCAAATACCTTTAACATAATCCAATTTCCTGAACTCAGCTAGTATATAGCGAAAGTAATTATCTATATCCATTTGATTATAGGAGGCACCACTAACACTAGGAACTCCAATTTCAGTTATATAAAATGGTAGTTCTTCTTTTAGCATAAATTTCTTCTTAAGATAATCTTGTAATACGATAACAGGAAGAATAGTTTTTTGTGGTGAAAGTTTCTGATTAACGGAAAATCCATATATATGAAGTGAAATACCATCTATACACGACAATACTCCTTCATGAGCTAAAACCGTAGTCAACCACCTAATCTCTGATGGTTTAGCGGCCGAAGTTGAACCAATTATTATTTTCTTATCCTTATCTATTTTTTTTATTGCATTACAAGTTCTGACTACCAATTTTGCATAATTTAGCGCTGATGCTTCCCCAACAGCTTCTATTTTATTTAGTTTCCCTGCCCCTTGAATCCATTCATTCCAAATTTCATATACACCAACTTCTTTCCCAAAATGTTCAGTAGTCCACTCAGCATATCTTACAAATGCGTCGATGGTTATATCAGACGTCGGTTTCCCCTGTGGGTTAAATGCTGACATTTTTTCATATAAGGGATTTCCGTAGTCTAATATAAGGACAGGTTTTATTCCATTCGTTGAGGCTGTTTTTATAAATGACTCAAGCTTTTTGTTTCCAGGAATAAATTTATTTTTTTCCTTTTCAACATTACGCCATGGATAATCCGTTCGTATAGATTCGATATTATATTCTTTTAATAGTTCGACTAGTTTATCAGGTGTACCATTAAAAGTTACGGGATGCACACCCACACCTACGGTCATAGATTCGGCATAGCATTTAGATATAAATAAAAATATACAGAGAATAATATTTACTGCACGCATAATCTCTCCAGTGCGATATCGCTATGGCTGTTGCTACAAGCTAGTATTAATTTAATGCATCCGTTATATAATAAAATGGATTTAATTCAATCCAATCATAGGCGTTCCATAATTGAAAACCTTCTGTGCCGCCGCCAAATAATCGTTGCGGAACAAATAATGAAATCAAGGCAAACAATATGATAAAAAACTTGAACTGTAATGGATATCGTTTACTAACGGGGAGAAACACATAATATATCAGGAACCCAGGTATAACCAAGAAGAACCGACTGGCGTTTGGTAGAGTGACAAATGTCAGGTTACAAATGCTTCCCCACAAGCAGAAGTCATATATTTTTTTTGTAAACTCATTAAAATTTAAAACTTCTCTTTTTAGGAAAAGATTATTTGCTATCATTATGAATATAATAATTAAGTAAAACTTACCTGCTGATAGCGCATCCATGATACTTGAATTGTTCGTATTAAGATAATACTGTATTTTTTTTGCAAAAAATGGAAGGTAAATGGCATTGAAGAAATTTATAACTAAACCAGGGAACACAGATATGCAAAACGAAAAAATAAACATACCTACAAAAATACTTATCTTCCCCCACAATCTAAGAGATGGGAAAAGTATATAAAAAAGAAAAAGAACTAATGAGCTACTATGAATAAAGACAGCAACTCCTAATATTATGAGGCTTGCTATTCTACGTTTGTCCCACGAAAAAATGGCCATCAATAGTAATGGTGTTGCCATTTCCTGCCTTAAAGTTTGCGCTAGTAGACCTATCTGTATAAAGGCCAACAATACAGCAAGCGCGATTCCCTTTTCCTTGCTGTCGAACTCTTTTTCATAAAAAAAGAAAACCCATACTGTATAAAAGAAAAGCGTGAAGCATACGCAAACAAATAATAACATTCGAGTATCATTAATACTAAAAAATGTCATTAAAGTGTTTAAATATACTACCAAACCGACTTCTATTCCCAAGCCTGAAGCTTCGAATGTTCCATATTTTTTTTGTGAATTCAAAATTGGCATATATGTGCCAATCAAATCATCAAACCTACTAACTCCTATCTCTCGTGAAACAGCCGTATACAAGATAGCAAAAACTGCAATTATAAATATAGTTTTCCGAAGAAATGTTACTCTAGAAAAAACACCTGTCAGTAAAAATACACATGCCCAAAATGATATTTGCGGGCTGAACATAACGCCAAAAAAAACCAAAAATAAAAAGGTTAAATTATATATGTAAAATAATTTATTCTGAAAGGAATTGTGGTAATAATTTTTATCTTCTAGCATATTAAAAACTCGGATAAAGTAGTCACTTGACCATTTGAATTAGTCTAAATACCCCTTAACTCTATAGACTAGCGTATCTTTATAAAACTGAATAATCTGTTTATCTCTTTTAACTATTCCTCTTATTATTTTAAGAGTTGTCAGTGCAAAACTAGCAAGTACTAATATTTTATTGTATTTACGTAGTCTTAATACTCGCCCCATCCCCCGCGCATAACTTTGCACTCTTTTTTTATCATATCCTCCACTGAATGCCTCTTTCACTGGATGATAGATCCCAACATCAGGGATCATGGCTAACTTATTATTCATCATAACCCTAAGTAAGAAATCAGTTTCTTCGCCAGCGCCCCACTTGGTATTTGCCCCTACACCTAAACTCTCATCAAAATAATATGATAAAGAATTAAGAGCACTTTTCCTCACAAAAATAGTAAATGAAATAGCACATTTCCATACATTGTTTTTAGTAATTTCCTTTGCTCTGCAAGGCGAGTGCAGGCCAGTACGCCCATCGCTAGATTTATACCCAGAAGTAACACCTTTTACAGTTGGATTATCGATAAAAAAGTTTTTTATTATTTCTAAGGTATCTTCGCTGTAATAGCAATCATCATCAGGAAAGCACACAATGTCGCCGTTAACATATTTCATACCATTATTTCGTGCAATCGACAATCCCTTAGGACTTTTAACATGAGTAAGAGGAAACGCTCCTTCATACTTGTTTAGTATTGGCGTCAGATAGCCATCTTCATTTTGATCAACAAGAATAACCTCAAAATCTTTATATTTCTGCTTTATAAATGATGCGAATAGCACATCAATATCATCAAAACGACCTAACGTGCAGACAATCAGCGAAAATTTCATTTTAACCTTTCATATTTGATTCGTAAGCTTAGATGCAAACTTTTTATTGAAACTTAGTTTCCCATATACCAGATGATAATAGAAATATAAAACCATTCGAGATATAGTTTTAGTACAACCGATTAAATTGATTAATTTAAGATATAGTGAATTTTGCAAGTCATTGTTATTTAAAACACCATATTTCTTTTGATAATCTATAATCCCTTCCCCTTTTTTAATTACGATACAACTGTGTAATTGCTGCTTTAGAAAATGATTCAATAATAACTTTGTGAACTTTTCAGAGTGTATGTCCCAAAACCGAAAGATAGAGTCATAGTCGACTCTCGCAGCACTTGGTCTGTGTGACTCACAATAGTACGATGTAGCAATGTTATTATACGCTAGTTCTATATTTTGTGTGTTTATAGCAGTGATAAGAAACTGAAAGTCCTGATGTCGCCTCAGTGATTCATCAAACTTTACAAAATCATAGACTGTTTTTTTAAAGAAAAATGAGTTTGTTTGTGGTGGTGAATAGAATAAAATGTCATTCTTATTTTCTAAAGTTGCTATGTCGGTAACTTTCCTTATTTTTTCTTCACCATTAGCCCGAATTTCTATGACATCTGAATATGTGAAATCTATTTTCTTACTCTGTAAAAAAATCAAATTTTGTTTAATATGATTTTTTTTCCAGTAATCATCACCATCGAGTAATGCAATATAATCCGAGGTAGATATTGACATCCCTCTGTTTCTTGAAAATGCTCCATTCTTATTTACCTCATTTCTAATGTATATAATGGTGTTATCATTATACGAATTGATTATTTCTTCTATTTTTTCAGAATCATTAGAGCAATCATCGACTACTATTATTTCTTGCGGTTTAACAGTTTGATTAAGCACACTTTCAAGACAACGAGTGAAAACAGGCGAATCATTAAAGCATGTAATCACCACAGAAACACTGGCATTATAAATTCGATTACCTGAGATATGTTCAATCGACATGATAATTATATGGCACCTTATAACTTGTCTCTTCCTTTGGATTATAAAAGAAAGAGACAGTTTATTTTGACTAAAAATTCATCGTACAAAAATTGAGATTATATTAATCCTTCTTCCCGTAAGAATATCCATAATGATTATAACCATAGCTATAATAACTACTAGCTTTGTTTACCACGCCATTCAATATACATCCCTTAATAGATACGCCACTCTGTTCGAATCTTCTAACACTAACATCTATTTCTTTTGCAGTATTCAATTCGAAACGTGCAATTAAGAGGGTTGTACCTACATAATTACCAATTATAGCGGCATCCGTTACGGCTAAAATAGGTGGCGTATCAAGGATGACAATATCGTAATTTTTATTCGCCCATAAGATGAGCTCGCCAAATCTTTTGTGCATCAACAGTTCGGCAGGGTTAGGTGGTACCATCCCCCTTGAAATATAGTCAAATCCAGCTTCTGATATTTTCTTCAACGACTGCTCAAGCGTACTTTTTCCCGACAAGTAATCTGAAAGCCCTTTGTCATTACCAACAGAAAATATTTTATGTGTATATCCTTTACGCATATCAGTATCTATAAATAGTACTTTTTTTCCTGTCTGAGCAACTATTGCCGCAAGATTTGAGCTTACAAACGTTTTTCCTGCATTTGGGCTAGCTCCGGAAATCATTAATACATTATTCCGTGCTTCCATCATCGCAAAATGAAGACTCGTACGCAGGCCACGGATAGCTTCAATAGCTAGATCTGCAGGATTTTGTATTGCCAGTAACCCAGACTCTCCATCCGAGTTGTTCTTTTTCCGCCCTACTGCTTTATTTGTTCTTTTAGAGAAGTCTTCTGAAACTGGGATACTTGCGTACACATTTATCCCTAGTTCCTCTAACTGTTCAGGACTTTCAATTCCTTTACGCAAGAATACTCGTAAAAATACAATACCGATCGAGGCCATACCGCCAAATAGTATACCAGCCAATACTATGAGCATTTTTTTAGGTTTAACCGGAATCGGTTGTGTTACTGCATCATCAATTATCCTGACATTACCGATTGCACTCGATTTCGAGATACTTAACTCTTGTTGGCGATTTAGCAATTGCATATAAACCGCTCTACCCGACTCAACATCTCTACTTAAGCGAAGTATTTCTTGTTGAGTTTCAGGCATTGCACTTACGCGTTTATTTAGCTTTGTTTTTTCATCAAGTAAAGTTTTTCTTTTTTCTAACAGAGCCTTATATGTTGGATGTTCTTGTGTATAGAGCTGTGATATTTCAGATTCACGAAATGTTAGTTCATTTAACTGATTATCTACATTGACGATCTGATCCAGTACTGACTTTGCCTCCAGAGATAAATCTACCGAGTCATTTTTACGTCTATACGTATTTAACTTGTTTTCAGCAGTATCTAAATCACTGCGTACTTTTGGCAATTGTTCGGATAAAAAATCTAAACTTTTCGCATCTTGAGCCGCCTGCCGTGCTATGTTTTGAGCTAGATAATTTTTGCTTATACTGTCAACAATATTTTTAATCAGCGCAGGGTTATCGCCAGTGAGCGACAGGTTTAATATGCCTGTATCTTTACCTTGATCGGATACATTTAACAGATTCTGTAGTGTGGTTATTGCTTTTAAACGTGTTACGTATGCCACATTAAAAACAGTGCCAGGTTCAGCGTTAATATTTTCTACTTTTACCGAAATCCCGTGTTCATTTAATAATTGTCCGACCTCACCACGCAACTCAAACTCATCGCCAATGATAGTATAATTCTTCTCATCATCCACTCTCAGTTTAAATTTTGGTGTTTCATCATTATCTTTATTCGTAATATATAATCTTGATAATGTTATTACCCCTGGTTTCTCCCCAAGTAATCTAGAAAAACCTCTACCTAAGATAGGGAAGTAGTCCTGTTCAACAATGGCTTGTAAATTCAAATCATCTACAGTTTTACCCAATATCATTCTTGAATTTAAGAGAGCTATTTCTGGTGCTGACTGCGTTTGCCCTGTCGGCAAAATTTGACTCAGGTTACTTAGAATTGCGTTCCCCTGTTTTTGCTCAACCTGTATCAGCGCATCAGCCTGATATACCGGGGTTGCAAATAATGCATAAACAAGAGAAAGCAGTGTAAACAATGAAACAACTGAAATGATTAATTTCCGATGATCAATTACCTCACCGATCAGTCGACCTAAATCAATTTCATCTGCATCTTTGGTAGTTGGTTTAGTTTTTACTGATGACATGCCTGTTTTCCTGATTATTTGTCCCGTAATTTATCAACCCAGTGCTGGCCGGCTTGTTCAATTAACTTATATACAGATGCAAACGCCTCATCACTTTTCCGATAAGGATCGGGAATTTCTCTCTGATTTATCCAATGCCCAAACAGCATCGTTTTACCTCTTGCTTCAGGTGCAATTCTTCCAATTTGGTCAATATGTGACTTTTCCATAACTAAGATAAGATCATATTGGCGTCCTAGAGCGGAGGTAAATTGCTGGCCTTTGTGCCCATCTAATGAAATGCCATGTTGATAAGCAATCTTCACTGCAGCGGAATCTGCTTCATGGTTAACCAAAGCACCAGTGCCAGCGGAGTCAATTTTTTTACCGACTAAATATTTGCGTAAAAAGCGTTCACCTATTGGTGAACGACAAATGTTACCGGTACACACAACTAAAATTGAATCAAACATATTTATGGCCAAGTTTTTATATAACGAGTGGTTTCAGTCATATCATGTACACCCGTAATGGTCGGTACAAGTTGAGATACAACCCTGTTCCAACGAACCAATGGGGCAGTTGTTACATAAACAATATCATACGGTTGTAACTGAAACTCCGTACCAAGTACCATTGCAGAAGCATCTTGCGCATTCAGTTGATATATATTAGCAATTTTACCTTGCTTATCCCCTTTCAACTGGCGAACAACGAATATCCCTGTTGCATCGCTCATCGCTTGAGAGATACCTTCAGCATTTCCTATCGCCTCAGCTAATGTCATGCCGCTGCGATCCATTTTCAGTGTACTTTGCTTACCAACCTCACCCATCACAAACACTTTTAAATCATCATTACGTGGTACAAACAGAATGTCCCCGGGATATAAAAGATGGTTTTGAGTTAGGTCTCCCTTCTGCATCAACGCATATAAAGATATTTTAGTATCTTTACCATTATGGGTAAGTACTACATTTCGCCAATCTGCATCAGCGGACAGGCCGCCAGCAGCATTAATTGCGTCCATAACAGTTAATGGTATGTTCGTTATTGCTTGCTTACCAGAGGTAGTCACCTCTCCAGTAACGTATACTTTCTGAGATCTAAATGCCGCAATGCTGACATCAACCTGTGGACTTTCAATATAGGTAGTTAAACGACTTGCAATGATTTGTCGTACCTCGGCCAGAGTTTTGCCAGCTACCTGAACCTTACCAATATATGGATAGAAGATTGTGCCATCGGAGTTAACCCAGTTACCAGTATCACTCGCACTGCGATATTGGCCTGCTGGCGTGGTCAGTTCAGGGTGATCCCAAACTGTTACCATCAATACGTCACCAACCCCGATATGATATTCATAGCTTTTAAGCAAATTATCTAATTGAGGGTTCGATTGTGCCAGTACTGTTTCAGGTCGTAGTTGTTCAACCAGACCGGGGGTCATTGGGTATACATTAACCAATTTATCCAAATCGTAATCGCTATCCGGAAGTTCAACTACATTTTTGCGCAAGCTGTTCAACCCCTGACCCGGAACAATAGTACAAGCTGTCAAAAAGCTGATTGCCACCGCCACTGCTGAAACCCTAACAATTTTTTTCTTCATAATGTCACATCATCAATAAACCAAATTATGTCAATTACTGATTCGCTGTATGAGTACTTATTGATTAGTCGTTAATAATCAATAGATTCTGCACTCTTCTCAGCATCAAGCCTATAAACTAAATGGAATCTCTATCCCTGCGCTGGCACCAACATCGTCGCTATCGCTGTTATCGGCATCCGTGTACCAAAGATTAGTATTCAATCTAACAGATTTATAGACATCGCCACTCCAACCCAACTGTATACCTTTTAGCGTATCTGAGTTAGGAAACGCTTTATTGATAGACTGATTTTCCGGATTTACCTTTGCATACACCAGACGGGTACTCCAGCGCTGATTATCTTCCGTAACCAATTCGATTTTACCTGCAAACAGCTGCCCATCCCCTCCCATGGCATCGCCTAGAGGATAGCCTTGCTGATAATAACCATCTTTATAAATGTGGTGGGTATAGCTGTAATTGGTCCGATTCATATTGGAACGGGTATCATGGCCTTCCACATACCAGTTAATCGCATTTTTCCCCCAGCCATGATGACCTTCGATACCGCCAAGGTACATATTTGCCGAAGGTAAACCACCTGCTTCATCCTCACCAATCATCTGGCCATAGAAGCTAACGGGCCACCCTAATGTAGGTTCAAGCTTAAATTTAAAGTCGAAGCCTGCAAGCTGGTTGCCCGGTTCATTATCGGTGCCGGTATTATCCTGTCCGGTAAACCCATCCCAGAAACTGCTAAACGATTCTGGTCGCCCTTCCCCACCCCACTGCATTATGCGTGAAGCGCCAAGTTCCAGCGACTGGAATGGTGAGAAGGTCAAACGACCACCGATGATTTTGGTATGCGGCACAGCCGTATACTGGTTCATCTGGCTGGCGGAAATTTGATACTGCCACGGCCCAATCCAGCGCAGCCACCATGTCTCCGGAGCAGCTTGTTCAGCGCGCTGCATTAAAAAACCGGTCATCGGTCTGGCTGCATCTCCGCGGATCAGGCTGCCTTCATAACCAGGCCCCCACCATTGCGGCACCTGACCAAATGATAACCACTGGTTCCAGAACTTGACGGCGCCGTATGCGCCATTGGCATTAAAACGTGAACCGTTGCTAATACGTTCGCCGCCTTCAACATTGCCCTGCAAATGCACATCCCACCACTCACCGCTGTTATTAAAAGCAAGAGAGAGCGAGTTATCTGCCGGCTGGCTTTGGCCAAAGCCCTGTGGCGTACCTGGTTGGTCAGTCGACGTATAGCCGCTAACGCGAAAATCCGCCTTTAGATTAGAAAGCCGTTGATTGATGCGCGCCAGTACGACTTGTTCAGAGGAATATGAAGGTTTTGCTTTTTTCAACGCTCGGGTGATTTCTTCCTGACTGAGCGGCCAGGTGGAAAGACTGAGATGAATGACCCCACGATCGGAAAGCCATGCCAGATCGTTACGGAGTTCATTATCATTTTGCACCAATCCAGCTGCATATACCTGTGAGCTAACTGATGCAATCAGACCCAAAGCAAGTGCGATACGAGCAATTTTTATCATTGTTCAAGTTCCATTTACGAGTCCCTTCCCACCAGGTGGGTACGGCAATGGGGATTTTTAAGAATCAGGAGCTTATGAGTTCGACAAGCCTTTTTTTTACAACAGCGATCCATTGCCTCGATAGACAACATCCTCAAAGTACGAGCGGTTTGCTGTAAACGGATGTGAACTTAACGCATTCATAATGTAAGCGATATTGGTTGCCAAGGCTACTTTCACGGCCTCAATAATGTGCACATGATCAGAAGTCGATGACGCAGCTCGGCGTAGGGCTGATTGACTCAGGCCTTTTCAATACGAGGAGGACCGGGGAACTGGATACGCTACCGCCCTTGGCTTAACAGCTACCAACGCACTGTACCTCTTATCCAGCAATTTTCTTTACGTCCTGTTGTTGCTTAATTAACCACAACTATTATTTTTACCGCCCCGAGTTTACGAGATTCTTCCTGCAAATGGCAGTATAAATTTAACCTCACAGACCTGTTAAGATGATATTTTTCATTTTCCCCGGCAGGATTTCATCCGTTAATAAGATTATTTGATGGATTCTTTCCCCATCCGGCACGATATTACCATCGCAACAGTATGGTCACGTAACTGCATGATTATAAATAAAATAAAATAATCCGCATGTTTAATACAAAAAAACAACTATAGAGCAGTCAACTACAAAATATGATAGCCATCATTACCCACTTCGTTTATGGGTTCCAGAAAGATAACTCTGATTTCCGAAATTCCGTTTTGATTTAAGAATCATCCTAGCCGCAATATCATGATAGTTCGTGCGTTCAAGTATTCTGTTAACATCATTATGTTTCATCTTTATGAAAGCCACGATTCTATTATCCCTTAATTGTCCGCAGTCTGGCATTTTATCATACCAATCACCCCAGGCTGATAATGTACAGCTTTGTCGAATTGCATGATTAATATATATGCTTATGCAGATCGGCTCTGGTGAACGGTTTGTCAAATGGGCCGATCATGGTTGCAACTTCCCCCAGCAGCGATTGTGTTGGCGCTTTGGCCCCAGTGTTTAACAGCACCAGGGGAATGATTACCATGCTCAGCGCTCCTGCCCATGAGATCTGCGCAGTACGCGATGAATGCACACGCCATTGCAACAGCAGAAAAATCAAACTCCCGCAGGCTCCGAGGATAAATCCACTCACGACTTCCGATACCGAATGTGCATGAATCATCAAACGGGAATAACCAACCATGACAGCAAGGGCATAACCTACGAATACGGCACTACAGCGGACGGAGAAAGTCGCCCGTGAGGTTAACAGCCATAAAAGGATTGGCCAAAAAGCGGTAGAAAGCGCGGTGTGTCCGCTGAAACCGGTAAAATCGATTTCCCGTATGCCAATGCCCCAGCCCATAAATGCCAGTTTTGAAATGCACACGACAGTACCCGTAATGCCAAAGAGCAACGCCCATTGCCAGGCCAGCGTCCGGGATGCTTTACGCAGCGCCAGCACCGCAAACAGCACCACTGCGCTAGGCAGCAGCACGGTACTATCGCCAAAAAAAGAGACTAATTGCCAGTTCATTTACGCTTCATCCTCTGACGATACATCCCTTTTTCCCTGTATCTTATCCATAATCTCGCTATGGGCATATTCATCCATTAACATTACGTTTTTAAGCATGTATCACCGTTGTTTAATGGGTAAACATGATCTCAGTCAAGTTTTATTTCGCATCGCTAGCTTCTGTTACGTACATTACGTTAAGGAAGCTCACACTAAGCAACTATCAGCTAAGCATTATTCCGGCTCACGCCGCGCCAATCATCGATAAGCCATCAAATCCACAGACTTGATAAGATTCAACTGAGATGAAAATCTCATTGCATTTACTGCACCGAATGACTAATAACCACGGTTTCATTTCAGTTGGATCTTGTTACGCTGGCGCGACACCAAACATCTTGCTGTTATCTGCACGCCAGCTCTCGCTCGTATTAAGCGCTCAGTTTTACGCCAGCAGCTTCTTGATGCTCTCGCGGAATTTGGTCCCTTCTTTATGGTTACGTAAGCCGTAACTCACAAAAGCCTGCATGTAACCCATTTTTTTGCCGCAGTCGTAGCTCTCACCGGTCATCAACATGGCATCGACAGACTGTTTCTTTGCCAGTGCCGCAATAGCGTCCGTTAATTGAATACGACCCCAGGCGCCAGGTTCAGTACGCTCAAGCTCTTCCCAGATATTAGCAGACAGCACATAACGCCCTACGGCCATCAGGTCAGAGTCGAGTGTTTGCGGTTCATCTGGTTTTTCAATAAATTCAACAATACGGCCAATCTCCCCTTCCACTTTCAAGCCATCTTTGGTTTGAATGACGGAATATTCTGAGAGATCGCCAGGCATTCGTTTGGCCAGAACCTGGCTGCGCCCGGTTTCATTGAAACGCGCGACCATTGCCGCCAGGTTATAACGCAGCGGATCGGCGCTTGCGCCATCAAGAATGATATCCGGTAGCACCACAACAAATGGATTATTGCCAACGGCTGGGCGCGCGCAGAGGATAGAATGCCCCAGACCCAGTTGCTGGCCCTGACGAACGTTCATTATCGTTACACCTGGTGGACAAATCGCCTGAACTTCGGCTAATAGTTGACGCTTAACACGCTGCTCGAGTAGCGCTTCCAGCTCATAGGAGGTATCAAAATGGTTTTCCACAGCATTCTTAGATGAATGAGTGACCAGCACAATTTCTTTGATTCCGGCGGCGACAATCTCATCGACGATATACTGAACCATCGGCTTATCAACGATCGGCAGCATCTCTTTCGGTATCGCTTTGGTTGCAGGCAACATATGCATCCCTAACCCTGCGACCGGAATAATTGCTTTCAAACTCACCATTATTTCATCCACCTATATGGTTATAAACTTTCGAATTTTTGTCAGAACGTCGATGTCACTGGCATTTGTTTGTGATGGTACAGTATCGTGTCGCGCACGACTTTAACCAAAATCCTAAATTACTCTCTTAGTCCAAGAATACACGCAAAAAATGCTAGCTGACAGGTCGCTTTAAGAAAATTCTCACGTATTTGTCCTGGTCAATCGGCATTCGAAGAAACAGAGCAAGAACAACGCTTAATACCTTGTTATTCAACAATAATAATTGACCAACGTTCCTGGCGATAAGCTACTTACTTTGCAGATTTAACACCTTCTTTCTTAAAAATCACCGTGGTAAGCCACTACAGAAAAAGTCAAATCCCGTGCGAACGAGCAATTTGGCGATAGCAACCAGTAAAATCGTCTAAACTTTGGACAAAAACTTCGCTAACTAACCTTATTACTCGTGGATTAACCCCTTGACCATCGCTGATACTGCTGATTTTATGCAACATTGAGCCATCTTAAGGGTCTTATTAAACGCAGGTCCTGACAAGCTACGGAATTCAGTAGGAATATTCCCCTTAATAACATATTGGTGAAAAATACGGCAATATTTTGACTTTACCCGCTGTTAATAACCCCTCCTTATCCCTGCTATTACCGCACAGTAATTACAGGGATTTCTAATTAATTCCAAATCAGCCCAGATCGATCTTAAACACCCGATATTTAGCAGTGGTTAATTACGTTACCGCTTTCGTTTGATATGCCAGACTGGTGCGCATTGCCGCGATAAATCGTTGCATTTTACCTGGCGCTTATCCATGATCGATAGATCATACGATTATGTTGTAAAGGTTCTAAGTGATTATGGAATGGATTGCCGATCCCTCGATCTGGGCTGGTCTCATTACACTGGTGGTTATCGAACTGGTTCTGGGGATAGATAACCTGGTATTTATTGCGATCCTTGCTGAAAAGCTTCCCCCGGCACAGCGCGATCGCGCTCGCGTTACCGGCCTGCTATTGGCAATGGTGATGCGTCTGGTACTGCTGGCGTCAATTTCCTGGTTAGTCACCCTCACGACACCGCTCTTCAACTGGCATGACTTAAGCTTCAGCGCCCGCGATTTGATCATGTTATTTGGTGGACTGTTCCTGCTGTTTAAAGCAACCGTTGAGCTTAATGAGCGGCTGGAAGGAAAAGACAGTAATAACCCCACCCAGCGTAAAGGCGCGAAGTTCTGGGGCGTGGTGGCGCAAATAGTCGTACTTGATGCTATTTTCTCGCTGGATTCGGTCATTACCGCGGTGGGTATGGTTGATCACCTGGCGGTGATGATGGCAGCGGTCATTATTGCCATTACGCTGATGCTGATGGCCAGCAAAGCTCTCACACGCTTTGTCAACAGCCACCCCACGATCGTCATTCTGTGCCTGAGTTTCCTGCTGATGATCGGTTTTAGCCTGATTGCCGAAGGATTTGGCTTCCCAATCCCGAAAGGCTATCTGTATGCCGCCATCGGTTTCTCGGTGATGATCGAATCGTTCAACCAGTTAGCCATCTTCAATCGCCGCCGTTTCCTCTCGGCCAATCTGACCATGCGACAGCGGACGACTGAAGCGGTGATGAATCTGCTAAGCGGGCGCAAAGAGAATGCTGAGCTTGATACCGAGACGGCAACCATGGTCGCCGACCAGGGCGAAAGTCCGTTGTTTAATCCGCAGGAACGCTTAATGATTGAGCGCGTACTGAATCTGAATCAACGTACCGTCAGCAGCATTATGACTTCACGTCATGATATTGAGCACATCGACTTAAGCGCGCCTGAAGAGGAAGTTCGCGCGCTACTGGAGAAAAACCAGCATACCCGTATTGTCGTCACCGGCGGCAACGATAACGAAGATCTGTTGGGGGTTGTTCATGTTATCGACCTGCTACAACAGTCATTACGCAATGAGCCGCTGGATTTACACGTTCTGCTACGCCAACCGCTTATTTTTCCGGAAACCTTGCCGTTGCTCCCGGCGCTGGAGCAGTTTCGCCAGGCGCGGACGCACTTTGCTTTTGTGGTTGACGAATTTGGCTCCGTTGAAGGCCTGGTAACCATCAGCGATGTTATGGAAACCATTGCGGGTAATCTGCCTAATGAAGTCGAGGAGATCGATGCTCGTCATGACATTCACAAAAACGCCGATGGCAGCTGGACTGCTAACGGCCATATGCCGCTGGAAGATCTGGTTCAGTACGTTCCGCTGCCGTTGGATGATAAACGTGAATATCACACAATAGCCGGATTATTGATGGAATATTTGCAGCACATTCCTGCCGCTGGCGAAGAAGTGAAAATCGGCGGTTATACGCTGCGTACTCTGGAAGTGGAAAGCCACAGGGTGCAGAAAGTACAGATTATCCCGCCGGTTGAAGTAGAAGATGAATTAGATTATGAAGTGTGAATGAAGTTGAGGGTTAAGCCGCCGCGAGTTGCTCGCGGCGGCTTAATGATTACAGCTTATCAAGCAGTTTCTTCACATCTTTGCCGTTCTGGCTATTACTGTTGCGTTCCGCCCACTCATTCAAACGCTGTCTGGCTTCGTCCTGCAACTGCTTACGCAGGATCTGATCTACCTGTAGGCTATAGCTTAGCGACTGCCACTTGCCATAGATACGTAGCGGGATTGCCGTCTGCTTGAGACGATCAATAAGCTTGCTTTCGCCTTTCCAACCGCCTAACACCCGCACGTTGAAATGCATGTCGCAATCCTCTGCTTGCAGACTCAGATTTCCTTGCCCGGTCAACGCCATCATTGCCGACTGTCCCTGCAAGCCGTTAAGCGTGATTTGGCCATTATTCAGGGTCAAATCACTGCTTAATGCGTCAAGCTGGGTCGCGTTATCGAAGTTTTCCTGCGCCTGTACATTAGTGCTCCTCGCCACAGCCTGCTGTACTAGCTGCTGGAAGTTGAGCCCTTCGGTACGCGTATCCTTCATCTGCAGCTGTGCCTGTCCCTGCCAGTTGCGACGGAAGTCTTCTGCATCAATGCGCGGCCCCGAAAAATCACCTTTCAGGGATAATTTCCCCGTCAGGTTAATCGGGTAGTTAAACGCCTGCAAAATGGTACCGATTTCCACATTATCCAGTTGTGGCTGGAAAGCGGCATGCGAAGTGTTGCCTCTGACATCCAGCATCCCAGGTAACGAGAGACGTCCCTCTCCCAGACTACCCTCCAGCTGTTTCACCGTCAGCAGCCCCTGCTGGTTAGTGATATCACTCTTCACCTGGCTGAATCGCATACCACGCCACTGCACCTGGTCCGCCGACAGCGCCAGTTGGCCGTTAAAGCCAAGCAAACTATGATAATCCTGCTGAATATCGCTATCAGCAATCACAGGGCGTAGCTGCCTCGGCTGGCTTTGTCCACGCTGATCGACATTCCCTTCATTGGCCGTCGCGCTTTGCGCAAGCAAACTATCCAGATTCAGGGTGGTCGCCTGCAGGTTTAGCGCCCAGTCAGGTTTCTCCCCCAGTACAACGCTACCGCTGCCGGTAATCGCGCTGCCATTAGCAGTGAGATTGAGATTGTTGAAATCGAGTTTTTTCGCTTCTTCGATCCAGCTGGCTTGCAGACTTCCCTGCCCGCTCAGGCCGTCCGGCGGCAACTCCGCCCCACGTACCTGCCAGTTAAGCTGCGAAAAATCCGCTTTCAAAGAGTGAGGGTAATCGCCGCCCTGAACCTGGGCGGTAAAGGACAACGTTAAGTCACGTTGATCGCGATTGACCCTGCCGGAGAAATCTACCGTCGCCAGATGGTTGTCATCCTGCTCCATCTGTAAGCGTATATCGCGCACGGTGACCTGTTCGCCATTTTCATGCTGGAAGAACAGGACGCTATCGGCCACCTGCAGTTTACGGACATCGTAGGACCATCCGCGATCTTGCGGCGCCTGCGGCAACGTATTGTCATGTGGCACCACCGGCGCGTTCTGGTTACGCACCGCTTCCGTTTTCGCGGTAAGCTGAATGACCGCGCCTTTCAACATCACCTGCTTCACCTGCAGTTGGTGAGAAAGTAGCGGCATCAGCGCAACATCCAGCCGCATGTTATCGGCACGCACCACCGGTTCGGAAGCGCCTGGCGCCGTCAGCGCCATACGACCGGAGAGAATACTCAGCTGCGGCCAAACATGCCAACGCAGCGGCCCGTCAAGCTTCAGTTGATAGCCGCTACGCTCCGCCACTTCCTGCACCATATAGTTGCGGAAGTCATTAGGGTTGACCAGCAGCACCAACGCAGCGAGCCCCGCAACAATGACGGTCAACAAGATCATCAGCGTGGTCAGAATTCGTCTCATGGCATCCTCGATAAGCCGCTAACTTTATCAATCCTTGTCGATTCGACTCGCTACCGCGCCCTGCTGGTCGCGATATTTGGCATCTTCACGGCGGTTATATGGCCGCGCCGCCGGGCCCGAAAGCGGCTCAAAGCTCAGCGCGCCAATGGGCATTCCCGGGCGCAACGCCAACGGCAGCTTGCCGGAATTATAGAATTCCAGCACGATGCAGCCAGACCAACCCGGATCAATACGGTGCGCAGTGACATGTACCATCAGCCCAAGGCGCGCCAGTGACGAACGGCCATCAAGCCAGCCGACGAGGTCAGCCGGAAGCGTTACTGACTCATAAGTCACAGCCAGCGCTAATTCTCCTGGATGAAGATAGAAAGCCTCGCCTTCCGGCAGTACGATCTCTTCGCTCATTACCCGGTCCAGCGCCGCGCTCACTTCCGCCTTCGGGCCGCTCAGGTCAATAAACGGCGCCGTATGACCGCGGAAGGTACGGAATTTATTGCCTAAGCGAACGTCAACGGTGGCGCCGTTAATTCGATCCACCGGCGGGCGCGGGCTGATTGCCAGGCGCCCTTCATCCAACCAGGCTTCTATATCTCGGTCACACAGACGCATGAGCTTTCTCCTTTAAGGCATCTAGCCCTTACGCTTTCCGGGAATAAGGGCAATTGGGATTCTCTTTGCACGTTACACAATTAGTACGTGTTATTCAAAGAACTGACTGATTTTGGCCTTCAGAATATCGATGGCAATACGGTTTTTACCGCCGCGCGGGACAATGATGTCAGCATATTGCTTGGAAGGTTCAATAAATTGCAGGAACATTGGCCGCACCGTCTTCTGATACTGCGCCATCACCGAGTCCATGGAACGGCCACGCTCGTTAACATCACGCTTGATGCGGCGCATCAGACAGATATCCAGCGGGGTATCGACGAAAATAGAGAAGTTTAATTCATTGCGCAGTCTGGCATCCGTCAACAGCAGGATCCCTTCGAGAATGATCACTTTCTTCGGTTGAATATGAATAGTTTCCGGCATACGCGTATGTTCAACGTAGCTATACACGGGCAATTCAATTGGCTGGCCGCTTTTCAGCGTCTGTAAATGCTGGAACAGCAAGCTATGATCCATTGAGCTTGGATGGTCATAGTTGGTTTTTACACGCTCTTCCATCGACAGATGGCTTTGATCTTTGTAATAGCTGTCTTCCGGAATAACGCCAATATGCTCATCGCCAACTTGTTCACGTAATTCACGATAAAGTGTGCTGGCGATAAGGCTTTTGCCCGAAGCCGATGCGCCGGCGATGCCTACAATGACGCACTGATGAGACGTATCAGTCATAAATTTTTGCGACCTGATTAACCTGGATGTAGATGGAGGGTGACGGTTGACCGTCAAACGCGGCAATTATAGGGATTTCAGGGCGGCGATACCAGTGATATGCGCCCTGTACGCCTATTCCTCGTCCGGCACCCAGCCTTCGGTGTACCAGATATGCAACAAAGCATAGGAGCGCCAGGGTTGCCAGCGGCTGGCATAGCGCGCGATGCGCGCAGGCGTCATTCCGGGAAAACGCTGTTTAATCAGATAGTCATCGGGCAGAAAAATATCTTTTGCCTGCCAACCGCGCAGCGCATAGTAATTCGCCGTCCAGCGACCGATGCCCGGCAGACTCTGCAATTGTTTCATGCCGGTTGCCATATCAGCAGGCGCCGTCAACGGCAATTCTCCGCTCAATGCCGCTTTGCCAAGGTGAATTAACGCTTCCGCGCGGCGAAGCGGCATCCCTAACGCCTTAAGCGCCAAAGGGTCGGCTTGCGCCAGTTTCTGCGGTTCGGGAAAGATAACATAACCAGGCGCTTCGCTTAACGCTTCCCCATAGACCGCGGCCACTTTCGCCGTCAGCTTCGCCGCCATCGCTACGCTCACCAGTTGCCCCAATATCGCACGCACCGCCTGTTCAAACGCATCCAGCGCCCCCGGCAAGCGAAGTCCTGGTCGCGGCTGCGCCAGTTTGCCTAAGGTTTGCGTGACCTCAAATGGATCGCATGCTAAATCAAACAGTTGCGCTACACGCGCCAGGCACTGATCTGCTACCGGTAACAGCCCATGAGAAAGCGTAACCTGGAACCCCTGGCTGCGTTCATCCGGTTTAACGGTAATCAACCCACGATGCCCATCTAAACTGAAGCTGCGGGTATATTGATCTTCATGGAAGGTTTCAATTCCCGCCACCGCACGCGCGTTGAGAAACGCGAACATCCATTGCCAGTCATAGGGCGCTCGCCAGGATAATAATGTCATGCACTCTCCTTATTAATCGCAACAAGCATAGATGCTCTAAGCCTGCTGCGCCTTGCTTTTAAATTCCAGTTGTCGGCATGGCGGCAATCCGCTAAAGTCGCCCCCCTTCTTCACTGGCATGGGGATTTTTCAGGTCATGTTTATTGGTTTTGACTATGGTACCGCCAACTGTTCGGTCGCCGTCATGCAGGATAATGCGCCACGGCTTTTAACGCTGGAAAACGGTAGCCCGCTGCTGCCATCAATGCTTTGCGCCCCGACGCGCGAAGCGGTCAGCGAATGGCTATACCGCCATCATAATGTCCCGGCCGACGGCGCAGAAAATCAGGCGCTACTACGACGCGCCATTAATTATAACCGTGATGAAGATATCGAAGTCCTGGGCAACAGCGTCCAGTTCGGCCTCGCCTCACTGCATCAATACGTTGACGATCCGGAAGAGGTCTACTTCGTTAAGTCGCCAAAATCGTTTCTTGGCGCCAATGGCCTTAAACCCCAGCAGGTCGCGTTATTTGAAGATCTGGTCTGCGCGATGATGCTACATATTAAACAGCAGGCGCAGTCTCAGCTTAGTGAACAGATTACCCAGGCTGTTATTGGTCGACCAATTAACTTCCAGGGTCTTGGCGGCGATGACGCTAACGCTCAGGCACAGGGTATTCTCGAACGCGCGGCGACGCGAGCAGGATTCAACGATGTCGTGTTTCAGTTTGAACCCGTTGCGGCGGGGTTAGATTTTGAAGCCACGCTCAATGATGAAAAACGCGTGCTGGTCGTCGATATTGGCGGCGGCACCACCGACTGCTCACTGCTGTTGATGGGGCCGCAATGGCGGCAGAAAGCCAACCGTCAGGATAGCCTGCTGGGCCACAGCGGCTGCCGTATCGGCGGTAACGATTTGGATATCGCCCTGGCCTTCAAATGCCTGATGCCGTTACTCGGCATGGGCGGTGAAACGGAAAAAGGCATTGCGCTGCCGGTACTGCCCTGGTGGAATGCGGTGGCGATTAACGACGTCCCGGCGCAGAGCGATTTTTACAGCGCCGCCAACGGACGTATGCTCAATGACCTGCTGCGCGACGCTCGCGATGCCGACAAGGTCGCACTGCTGCTTAAAGTCTGGCGTCAGCGTCTGAGCTATCGCCTGGTACGCAGCGCGGAAGAGAGCAAAATCGCCCTTTCCGCTCAGCCGGATTTCAACGCCGAACTGCCGTTTATTAGCGATGAGCTGGCTACCGCTATCAGCCAGCAGGGGCTGGAAGAGGCGCTCAATCAACCGCTGGCTCGCATTATGGAGCAGGTAAAGTTAGCGCTGGAAAGCAGTCAAGAAACCCCGGACGTTATCTATCTTACCGGCGGTAGCGCGCGATCGCCGTTAATTAAAAAGGCGCTGGCCGCACAGCTGCCGGGGATACCGATCGCCGGCGGCGATGATTTTGGTTCCGTTACCGCCGGGCTTGCCCGCTGGGCGCAGGTGGTTTTCGCCTGAAACGCGAGCGCCATCCGGTAACCTGAGTTGACTTTGCCGCTTTTTCGTCCTAACTTGCAGGATGAAGGGTAAGGGAGGATTTCTCCTCCCCCTGATACACTGTTAGTAAGTCGGGAAACTTATCAGTAACAGCACTATCAGTATGATGAGTAGATTCATCATAACCCTTTCCTTATTTAAGGCCCCTTCCTCAGGAGGGGCTTTCCTGTATTTAGCCTCCGCTAAATCAAGCTGACGTTACCATGCCGCCTCTGACACATTTCTTTTCAGCGTTCGGCTTTGCGAGCCTCCTCGTGAAAGCCCGCCAATTCAGACCTTTCCATACGCGCTTTTCATAATTCCTCCATTTTTGCGGGGCGTTCCGTTACTAAACTAGTATCATTCAGCGAAAGCTTCAGAATGAGATAGCAAAATAATGAAAAGCAGTAACACACTTCGTTGGGGAATAGTCCTGACGGTAATTTTGGCGGCGGGAGCCGCCTATTGGTTCTGGTACGATCGCGCCGAAGAGACAACCGCAGGCGCTGCTGGCGCGAGTCAGCAAGGAGCAAAGGCGCCTGCCGGGGCGCGTCATGGGCGTTTTGGGGCCACGCTGGCCCCGGTGCAGGCGGCAACCGCCACCAGCGAATCCGTCCCCCGCTACCTTACTGGCCTGGGGACTATCGCCGCGGCGAACACCGTGACCGTGCGCAGTCGGGTTGACGGCCAGTTACTGAGTATCCATTTCCAGGAAGGTCAGCAGGTAAAAGCCGGCGATCTGCTGGCGCAAATCGATCCCAGCCAGTTCAAGGTCGCGCTGGCCCAGGCGCAGGGGCAGCTTGCCAAAGATAACGCCACCCTCGCTAACGCGCGCCGCGATCTCGCTCGCTATCAACAACTGGTGAAAACCAATCTTATCTCCCGTCAGGAGCTGGATACCCAGCAGTCGCTGGTGGTTGAATCCGCCGGTACGGTTAAAGCCGATCAGGCCGCCGTCGCCAGTGCGCAACTGCAGCTGGACTGGACCCGCATCACCGCGCCGATTGACGGCCGCGTGGGCCTGAAACAGGTCGACATCGGCAACCAAATCTCCAGTGGCGACACCACCGGCATTGTCGTTCTCACGCAAACCCACCCTATCGATTTGGTCTTTACCCTGCCGGAAAGCGATATCGCCACCGTGGTACAGGCGCAGAAAGCCGGTAAAACGCTGAGCGTCGAGGCCTGGGACCGAACCAATAAACAGAAGATCAGTACAGGCAGCCTGCTGAGCCTCGATAACCAAATCGATGCCACCACCGGCACCATTAAGCTTAAAGCGCGCTTTAATAACCTCGATGACGCGCTGTTCCCGAATCAGTTCGTCAATGCCAGAATGCTGGTGGATACCGAGCAGGATGCAGTAGTGATCCCCACCGCCGCGCTACAAATGGGCAACGAGGGGCACTTCGTGTGGGTGCTGAACAATGAGAATAAAGTCAGTAAACATACGGTCACGCCGGGTATTCAGGATAGCCAAAAAGTGGTGATTAACGCCGGGCTGTCAGCGGGCGACCGGGTGGTGACCGATGGTATCGATCGCCTGACGGAAGGCGCTAAGGTCGAAGTCGTCGAAGCTCACAGCGCCGTGCAGGAACAACCTACCACCCGCCCGAGTGGTAAAAACGGAGCGGGCGCCTGATGCAAGTATTACCCCCAAGCAGTACGGGCGGCCCTTCCCGACTGTTTATTATGCGTCCGGTGGCGACAACGCTATTGATGGTCGCCATTCTGCTGGCCGGTATCATCGGCTATCGCTTCCTGCCGGTCTCCGCGCTGCCGGAAGTTGACTACCCGACCATTCAGGTAGTAACGCTCTACCCCGGCGCCAGCCCGGATGTGGTGACGTCATCGATTACCGCACCGCTGGAACGCCAGTTTGGTCAGATGTCCGGCCTTAAGCAGATGTCCTCACAAAGCTCGGGCGGCGCGTCGGTCATTACTCTGCAGTTCCAACTGACCCTGGCGCTGGATGTCGCCGAACAGGAAGTGCAGGCGGCCATCAACGCCGCGACCAACCTGCTGCCGTCTGATTTACCCAACCCGCCGGTTTACAGCAAAGTGAACCCGGCGGATCCGCCGATCATGACCCTGGCCGTGACCTCCAGCGCGATGCCGATGACGCAGGTTGAAGATATGGTGGAAACTCGGGTAGCGCAGAAGATATCTCAGGTTTCCGGGGTCGGCCTGGTGACGCTGGCCGGCGGCCAACGTCCTGCGGTGCGCGTTAAGCTCAATGCCCAGGCGATCGCCGCGTTAGGTTTGACCAGCGAAACCGTGCGTACCGCCATTACCAGCGCCAACGTGAATTCAGCAAAAGGTAGCCTTGACGGCCCGGCCCGCGCGGTCACCCTTTCCGCCAACGATCAGATGCAGTCGGCGGAAGATTACCGTCGGCTGATTGTCGCCTATCAGAACGGCGCGCCGATCCGTCTTGGCGATATCGCGACCATCGAACAGGGCGCCGAGAACGCCTGGCTGGGGGCGTGGGCCAATAAGCAGCGGGCGATCGTGATGAACGTCCAACGCCAGCCGGGAGCGAACATCATCGCCACTGCCGACAGCATCCGCCAGATGCTACCGCAACTGACCGAGAGCTTGCCTAAATCCGTTAAGGTACAGGTGCTTTCTGACCGCACCACCAATATTCGCGCGTCGGTCAGCGATACCCAGTTCGAATTGCTGCTGGCCATCGCGCTGGTGGTGATGATCATTTATCTCTTCTTACGCAATGTCCCGGCGACTATCATCCCCGGCGTCGCCGTGCCGCTGTCGCTGGTCGGCACCTTCGCGGTTATGGTGTTCCTCGATTTTTCGATTAACAACCTGACGCTAATGGCATTGACCATCGCCACCGGTTTCGTGGTCGATGACGCCATCGTGGTTATTGAAAATATCTCCCGCTACATTGAAAAAGGTGAGAAACCGCTTGCCGCCGCGCTGAAAGGCGCGGGGGAAATCGGCTTCACGATTATTTCATTAACCTTCTCGCTGATTGCCGTACTGATTCCGCTGCTGTTTATGGGTGATATCGTTGGGCGATTGTTCCGTGAATTCGCCATTACCCTGGCGGTGGCGATTCTGATTTCGGCGGTGGTCTCGCTGACCCTGACGCCGATGATGTGCGCGCGGATGTTAAGCCACGAATCGCTGCGCAAACAAAACCGCTTTTCGCGGGCCAGCGAGCGTTTCTTCGAGCGGGTGATTGCCGTCTATGGCCGCTGGCTAAGCCGGGTACTAAACCACCCATGGCTAACGTTGAGCGTGGCGTTAAGCACCCTGGCGTTATCGATTCTGCTGTGGGTCTTTATCCCGAAAGGCTTCTTCCCAATCCAGGATAACGGCATTATTCAGGGCACGTTACAGGCCCCGCAGTCGGTGTCGTTCGCCAGTATGGCGCAACGCCAGCAGCAGATATCCGATCTGATTCTGAAAGATCCGGCGGTTGAAAGCCTGACGTCGTTCGTCGGCGTTGATGGCACCAATCCGGCGCTGAACAGCGCGCGTCTGCAGATTAACCTCAAACCACTGGATGAACGCGACGATCGCGTGCAAACGGTCATCAGCCGTCTGCAGCAATCGGTGGCTAGCGTACCGGGTATTGAGCTTTATCTCCAGCCAACGCAGGATCTGACTATCGATACCACCGTCAGTCGCACTCAGTATCAGTTTACCCTGCAGGCTAACTCGCTTGATGCGCTGAGCAACTGGGTGCCGCAATTGCTGTCGCGCCTGCAATCCTTACCTCAGCTTGCCGACGTCAGCAGCGACTGGCAGGATAAAGGGCTCGCGGCTTATATTAAAGTCGATCGCGATAGCGCCAGCCGGCTGGGTATTTCCATGGCGGATGTCGATAACGCGCTGTATAACGCCTTTGGCCAAAGGCTGATCTCGACAATTTATACCCAGGCCAACCAATATCGCGTGGTACTGGAGCACGACACCCAGGCGACGCCGGGGCTGGCGGCTCTGGATAATATCCGCCTCACCAGCAGCGATGGCGGTATCGTGCCGCTGAAATCCATCGCCAGCATCGAGCAGCGTTTTACCCCGCTGTCGGTGAACCATCTCGATCAGTTCCCGGTGACCACCATTTCATTCAACGTGCCGGATAACTACTCCCTCGGCGAAGCGGTAGAGGCTATTTTGTCAGCCGAGCAGTCGCTGGATTTCCCAAGCGACATCCGCACCCAGTTCCAGGGCAGTTCGCTCGCGTTCCAGTCGGCGCTCGGTAGCACCGTCTGGCTGGTCGTCGCGGCGGTCGTCGCCATGTATATCGTCCTCGGCGTGCTGTACGAAAGCTTCATTCATCCCATCACCATTCTTTCTACCCTGCCGACCGCTGGCGTCGGGGCGCTGCTGGCGCTATGGCTGGCCGGTAGCGAGCTGGATGTGATTGCCATCATCGGCATCATTCTGCTGATTGGTATCGTGAAGAAAAACGCCATCATGATGATTGACTTTGCCCTCGCCGCCGAGCGCGAGCAGGGAATGCCGCCGCGCGAAGCCATTTATCAGGCCTGCCTGCTGCGCTTCCGTCCGATTCTGATGACCACCCTCGCCGCCCTGCTCGGCGCGCTGCCCTTGATGCTCAGCACCGGCGTCGGCGCCGAGTTACGCCGCCCATTGGGGATTGGTATGGTTGGCGGTCTGATGCTCAGCCAGGTACTGACGTTATTCACCACGCCGGTGATTTATCTGCTGTTCGACCGGCTATCGCTGTATATGAAGAGCCGCTTCCCGCGTCGTGAAGAGGAGGCGTAAGTGAAGTTCTTCGCTCTCTTCATTTATCGGCCGGTGGCGACGATTCTTATCTCGCTGGCGATTACCCTATGCGGGATCCTCGGATTCCGCCTGCTGCCGGTCGCACCGCTGCCGCAGGTGGATTTCCCGGTGATCATGATTAGCGCCTCGCTGCCCGGCGCCTCGCCCGAAACCATGGCCTCGTCGGTGGCAACACCGCTGGAACGCTCGTTGGGGCGCATTGCCGGGGTCAATGAAATGACCTCGTCGAGCTCGCTTGGCAGTACCCGCATCATCATGGAGTTTAATTTCGATCGCGATATTAATGGCGCCGCCCGCGACGTGCAGGCGGCGATTAATGCCGCGCAAAGCCTGCTGCCGAGCGGGATGCCCAGCCGCCCCACGTATCGCAAAGCTAACCCGTCCGATGCGCCGATCATGATCCTGACGCTCACCTCGGATACCTATTCGCAAGGCGAGTTGTACGATTTCGCGTCAACCCAGCTGGCGCAAACCATCGCGCAGATTGACGGCGTCGGCGATGTCGACGTCGGCGGCAGCTCACTGCCGGCGGTGCGCGTCGACCTTAACCCGCAGGCGCTATTTAACCAGGGCGTCTCACTGGACGCCGTGCGCAGCGCCATTGATAACGCCAACGTGCGTCGCCCGCAGGGCGCGCTGGAAGATAAGACCCACCGCTGGCAGGTGCAGACCAACGATGAATTGAAAACCGCGGCGGAATATTTGCCGGTGATCGTCCACTACAATAACGGCGCGGCGGTACGCCTTGGCGACGTGGCAAAAGTGACGGATTCAGTGCAGGATGTGCGTAACGCCGGGATGACCAACGCCAAACCGGCGATCCTATTGATGATCCGCAAGCTGCCGGAAGCCAACATCATTCAGACGGTTGATAGCATTCGCGCCCGCCTGCCGGAACTACAGCGTACCATCCCCGCCGCCATTGATTTACAGATTGCGCAGGATCGTTCGCCCACCATCCGCGCTTCGCTGGAAGAGGTCGAACAAACGCTGGTGATTTCGGTCGCACTGGTGATTCTGGTGGTCTTTCTGTTTTTGCGCTCCGGGCGCGCAACGCTTATCCCGGCCGTCGCCGTACCGGTATCGTTAATCGGTACCTTTGCCGCGATGTATTTGTGCGGCTTCAGCCTCAATAATCTGTCGTTAATGGCGCTGACCATCGCCACCGGTTTCGTTGTCGATGACGCCATCGTGGTGCTGGAGAATATTTCCCGCCATCTTGAGGCGGGAATGAAACCGCTGCAGGCCGCGTTACAGGGCAGCCGTGAAGTCGGCTTTACCGTGCTGTCGATGAGCCTGTCGCTGGTGGCGGTGTTCTTACCGCTGCTGCTGATGGGCGGCCTGCCGGGTCGTCTGCTGCGCGAGTTCGCCGTCACGCTATCGGTAGCGATCGGTATTTCGCTCGCCGTGTCGCTCACGCTGACGCCAATGATGTGCGGCTGGCTGCTGAAAAGCGGCAAACCTCATGAACCAACGCGCAAGCGTGGCTTTGGCCGCCTGCTGGTCACTATTCAGGGCGGCTACGGCAAATCGTTAAAATGGGTGCTGAAGCATAGTCGCCTGACTGGCCTGGTGCTGCTCGGTACGATGGCGCTCAGCGTGTGGCTGTATATCGCCATTCCGAAAACCTTCTTCCCGGAGCAGGACACCGGGGTGCTGATGGGCGGCATTCAGGCGGATCAGAGTATTTCGTTCCAGGCGATGCGCGGCAAACTGCAGGACTTTATGAAGATCATCCGCGAGGATCCGGCGGTCGATAACGTGACCGGTTTTACCGGCGGCTCGCGGGTGAATAGCGGTATGATGTTTATCACCCTGAAACCGCGCGACCAACGCCACGAAACGGCGCAGCAAATCATCGACCGGCTGCGGAAAAAACTGGCGAAAGAGCCCGGCGCTAATCTGTTCCTGATGGCGGTGCAGGATATCCGCGTTGGCGGACGTCAGTCGAACGCCAGCTATCAGTACACCCTGTTATCGGACGATCTGTCGGCGCTGCGTGAATGGGAGCCAAAAATCCGCAAGGCGCTAGCGGCACTGCCGGAACTGGCTGACGTTAACTCGGATCAGCAAGATAACGGAGCGGAGATGGATCTGGTCTACGACCGCGACACCATGTCACGCCTGGGCGTCAGCGTGCAGGATGCCAACAGCCTGTTAAACAACGCTTTCGGCCAGCGGCAGATCTCGACCATCTATCAACCTTTGAACCAGTACAAAGTGGTGATGGAAGTCGATCCGCTTTATACCCAGGACGTTAGCGCGCTGGAGCAAATGTTTGTCATTAGTAACGACGGTAAACCCATCCCGCTGTCATACTTCGCCAAATGGCAACCGGCGAACGCACCGCTTTCGGTCAACCACCAGGGGCTATCGGCCGCCTCGACCATCTCCTTCAACCTGCCGACCGGCAAATCGCTGTCGGAAGCCAGCGACGCCATTGACCGGGCGATGACCCAGCTTGGCGTGCCGTCGAGCGTGCGAGGATCGTTTGCCGGCACCGCACAGGTATTCCAGCAGACGATGAACTCACAGGTGATCCTGATTATCGCCGCCATCGCCACGGTGTATATCGTGCTGGGGATCCTCTACGAAAGCTACGTGCATCCGTTAACCATTCTCTCAACCCTGCCGTCAGCGGGGGTTGGCGCGCTGCTGGCGCTGGAATTATTTGGCGCCCCATTCAGCCTAATCGCCCTGATAGGGATCATGCTATTAATTGGCATCGTAAAGAAAAACGCCATCATGATGGTCGATTTCGCCCTTGAAGCGCAGCGTACCGGCAATCTTCCGCCGGAAGAAGCGATATTCCAGGCCTGTTTGCTGCGTTTTCGCCCGATCATGATGACCACCCTGGCGGCGCTATTCGGCGCGCTGCCGCTGGTGCTATCGGGCGGCGACGGGTCCGAACTGCGGCAGCCGTTGGGGATCACCATTGTCGGTGGTCTGGTCATGAGCCAGTTGCTGACGCTGTACACCACCCCGGTGGTCTATTTGTTCTTTGATCGTCTGCGGCTGCGTTTTACGCGCAAGCCTGCTCAACCGGTAAGCGAATAAGATGACAGATCTGCCCGCCAGCGTACGCTGGCAGTTATGGATTGTGGCCTTCGGCTTCTTTATGCAGTCGCTGGATACCACCATCGTCAACACCGCTCTGCCCTCGATGGCCAAAAGCCTTGGGGAAAGCCCGCTGCACATGCATATGGTAGTGGTCTCGTATGTGCTTACGGTGGCGGTCATGCTGCCGGCCAGCGGCTGGCTGGCGGACCGGGTTGGCGTGCGCAATATCTTTTTCAGCGCCATTGTGTTGTTTACCGCCGGTTCGCTGTTCTGCGCCCAGGCCAGCACTCTCGATCAGTTAGTGATGTCCCGGGTGCTGCAGGGTGTCGGCGGCGCGATGATGGTGCCGGTCGGGCGGCTAACGGTGATGAAAATCGTTCCACGCGATCAGTATATGGCGGCGATGACCTTCGTCACCCTGCCCGGCCAGGTTGGACCGCTGCTCGGCCCGGCGCTTGGCGGGGTACTGGTCGAATATGCCTCCTGGCACTGGATTTTCTTGATTAACATCCCGGTTGGCATCATCGGCGCTATCGCCACATTATGCCTGATGCCGAACTACACCCTGCAGACCCGGCGCTTTGATATCCTTGGTTTTATTCTGCTGGCGACAGGAATGGCCGCCCTGACGCTGGCGCTTGACGGCAAAAAAGGGCTGGGTATCTCGCCGCTGCTGCTCGCCGTGCTGGTCGTCGGCGGCCTGATGGCGATAGTTTTTTATTTGTGGCACGCCCGTGACAACGTTAACGCATTGTTCAGCCTCAAACTGTTTCGCAATAAAACCTTCTCGCTCGGTCTTGGCGGCAGCTTCGCCGGGCGTATCGGCAGCGGGATGTTACCGTTTATGACCCCGGTATTCCTGCAAATTGGCCTCGGCTTCTCGCCGTTCCACGCCGGGCTGATGATGATCCCCATGGTGCTGGGCAGCATGGGGATGAAACGCATCGTGGTGCAGGTAGTGAATCGCTTTGGCTATCGCCGCGTGCTGGTTTTCGCGACGCTCGGCCTGGCGCTGGTGAGTTTACTGTTCATGGCCGTCGCACTGGCCGGCTGGTACTGGCTGCTGCCGCTGGTGCTGTTCCTGCAGGGCATGATTAACTCCAGCCGTTTCTCGTCGATGAACACTCTGACGCTAAAAGACCTGCCTGATGAGTTGGCCAGCAGCGGTAACAGCCTGCTCTCAATGGTCATGCAACTCTCGATGAGCATCGGCGTGACCATCGCCGGGCTACTGCTCGGCATGTACGGCCAGCAGCATATCAGCGCCGATGCGCCAGCTGTCCAGCAGATTTTCCTCTACACCTATCTGAGCATGGCGGTGATTATCGCTCTCCCGGCGCTCATCTTTTCCCGTGTACCGAACGATGTCGGCAGCAACACCGTCATCCGCCGACGCAAAAGGAGTGAATCGTGAAACTTTGGCGCCCGGGTATCACCGGTAAGCTGTTCCTGGCTATTTTCGCCACCTGTATCGTGCTGCTGATTAGCATGCACTGGGCGGTGCGCATCAGCTTTGAGCGCGGCTTTATCGACTATATTAAACGCGGTAATGAACAACGACTAACGATGCTCGGCGACGCGCTGAGTGAACAGTACGAGCAGCACGGCGACTGGAAATTTTTGCGCAACAACGATCGTTTTATCTTCCAGTTACTGCGCACCTTCGAGCGCGATAACGACGAACGTCCACCGGGTGGGCCGGGCCCGCATGGCGAGCCAGGGCCAATGCCCGGCCCTGGCCCGCGGCCCGATATGCCGCCGCACGGCTGGCGCACGCAATTTTGGGTTGTCGATCAACAAGGGCGCGTGCTGGTAGGCCCGCGGGCGCCGGTCCCGCAGGACGGTACCCGCCGTAACATTGTCGTCGACGGCGTGACCGTCGGGGCGGTGATCGCCTCGCCGGTTGAGCGGCTCACGCGCAACACGGATATTAATTTCGACCGCCAGCAAAAACGCACCAGTTGGCTGATTGTCGCCCTTGCCACCCTCCTCGCCGCGCTGGCCACCTTCCCGCTGGCCCGCGGGCTGCTGGCGCCGGTCAAACGGCTGGTGGAAGGCACCCATAAGCTGGCGGCGGGCGATTTCTCCACCCGCGTCACGGTCACCGGCGGGGATGAACTGGGCCGTCTGGCGCAGGATTTTAACCAGCTTGCCAGTACGCTTGAGCGTAACCAACAGATGCGCCGCGATTTAATGGCCGATATTTCGCATGAACTCCGCACGCCGCTAGCGGTCCTGCGCGGCGAGCTGGAGGCTATTCAGGACGGAGTGCGTAAATTCACCCCGGATTCGATCTCTTCGCTGCAGGCGGAAGTCGGCACGCTTACCAAGCTGGTGGACGATCTGCATCAGTTGTCGATGTCCGATGAAGGCGCGTTAGCCTACCAGAAAGAGTCGGTGGACTTAATTGCGCTGCTGGAGGTCGCCGCAGGGGCGTTCCGCGAACGTTTCGCCAGCCGCGGCTTGACCATCGGCGTCTCGCTGCCGGATAACGCTATTGTTTTCGGCGATCGCGATCGTCTGATGCAGCTGTTCAATAACCTGCTGGAAAACAGCCTACGCTATACCGACAGCGGCGGCCGCCTGCAGATTGACGCCAAACAAAATGGTCGCATGTTGACGCTCGATTTCGCCGATAGCGGCCCCGGCGTTAGCGACGAGCAGCTGGCGCGGCTCTGCGAGCGTTTTTATCGCACCGAGGGCTCACGCAACCGGGCCAGCGGTGGATCCGGTCTTGGGCTGGCAATCTGTATGAATATCGTCGCCGCCCACGGCGGCAGCCTGAACGCCGGTCATTCGCCTTTTGGCGGGGTTAGCATTAAAGTAGAGTTACCTCTGGAACAGGATTTATCGAGGGATGTATGAGCGAATTACCTATTGATGAAAACACGCCGCGCATTTTAATCGTGGAAGACGAGCCCAAACTCGGTCAGTTGTTGATCGACTATTTGCAAGCTGCGAGCTATGCGCCAACGCTCATTGCGCATGGCGATCAGGTACTGCCCTACGTCCGCCAGACGCCCCCGCATTTGATCCTGCTCGATTTAATGCTGCCGGGCACCGACGGCCTGACCCTGTGCCGCGAAATCCGCCGATTTTCCGAGATACCGATTGTGATGGTCACTGCCAAAATCGAGGAGATCGATCGCCTGCTGGGGCTGGAAATCGGCGCCGATGACTATATCTGCAAACCGTACAGCCCGCGTGAAGTCGTGGCCCGTGTGAAGACGATCCTGCGTCGCTGTAAACCACAGCGCGACCTGCAGGCTCTGGATGCGCAAAGTCCGCTAATTGTTGACGAAAGCCGCTTCCAGGCCTCGTGGCGCGAAAAAATGCTGGACCTGACTCCCGCCGAGTTTCGGCTATTAAAAACGCTGTCGCAGGAGCCGGGTAAAGTCTTCTCCCGCGAACAACTGCTCAATCATCTGTACGACGATTATCGCGTAGTTACCGACCGTACCATCGACAGCCATATTAAAAACCTGCGCCGTAAGCTGGAATCGCTGGACGCGGAGCAGTCGTTTATTCGCGCCGTCTACGGCGTTGGCTATCGCTGGGAAGCCGACGCCTGTAGAATGGCTTGAACATCGCGCCTCTTAGCGCAGAGAGGCGCGAAGGTTTACTCCCTCTTTCCACAGCGCTACAATGCCCGCCCTTAATGTGGGGACACTCCCCCGAATCGCCGTACCTGGTGCGGCGAGTCTGACCTGTCATCAGAACGAGAAAATCATGTTTAAACCGGAACTTCTTTCCCCGGCGGGAACGCTGAAAAATATGCGTTACGCTTTCGCTTATGGCGCCGATGCGGTCTACGCCGGCCAGCCGCGTTACTCACTGCGCGTACGCAACAACGAATTCAACCACGAAAACCTGCAGCTCGGCATCAATGAGGCCCATGAGCTGGGGAAAAAATTCTATGTGGTGGTTAACATCGCGCCGCATAACGCCAAGCTGAAAACGTTCATTCGCGATCTCAAACCGGTAGTGGAAATGGGCCCGGACGCGCTGATTATGTCCGATCCTGGTTTAATCATGCTGGTGCGGGAAAACTTCCCTGATATGCCGATCCACCTGTCGGTACAGGCCAACGCCGTCAACTGGGCGACGGTGAAATTCTGGCAGCAAATGGGGTTGACCCGCGTGATCCTCTCCCGCGAACTGTCGCTGGACGAGATCGCCGAAATTCGCAGCCAGGTGCCGGAGATGGAAATCGAGATTTTCGTCCACGGCGCGCTGTGCATGGCCTACTCCGGCCGCTGCCTGCTCTCCGGCTATATCAATAAACGTGACCCTAACCAGGGCACCTGTACCAACGCCTGCCGCTGGGAGTACAACGTCCAGGAAGGCAAAGAAGATGACGTGGGTAATATCGTCCACAAGCATGAACCTATCCCGGTGCAGAACGTTGAACCGACTCTCGGTATCGGCGCGCCAACCGACCAGGTATTTATGATTGAGGAAGCCAAACGTCCGGGCGAGTATATGACCGCCTTTGAGGATGAGCATGGCACTTACATCATGAACTCCAAAGATCTGCGCGCTATTGCCCACGTTGAGCGTCTAACCCAGATGGGCGTTCATTCGCTGAAGATTGAAGGCCGCACCAAATCCTTCTACTACTGCGCGCGCACCGCCCAGGTGTACCGTAAAGCGATCGACGACGCCGCCGCCGGTAAACCGTTCGACACCAGTCTGCTGGAGACGCTGGAAGGTCTGGCCCACCGCGGCTATACCGAAGGCTTCCTGCGCCGCCATACCCACGACGACTATCAGAATTATGAATACGGCTATTCGGTTTCCGAACGCCAGCAGTTTGTCGGCGAATTCACCGGCAAGCGTCATGGTCATCTGGCCGAAGTGGCGGTGAAAAATAAGTTCTCGGTCGGCGACAGCCTGGAGGTCATGACTCCGCAAGGTAACGTCAACTTTACGCTCGAACATATGGAGAACGCCAAAGGCGAAGCAATGCCTGTCGCGCCGGGAGACGGTTATATCGTCTGGCTGCCGCTGCCGGAGGATATGGCGCTGGAGTATGGGTTGCTGATGCGTAATTTTAACGGCGAGTCGACGCGCAATCCGCATAAAAATTAGTTTATTGGCGTTATTTTTTCATTATGTATGGATATTAGAATCGGATCACATACCGTTTCGTTCGAAGCAGGTATCATCCATTTCGCTGAAAAACATAACCCATAAATGCTAGCTGTACCAGGAACCACCTCCTTAGCCTGCGTAATCTCCCTTACGCGGGCTTATTTTTTATGCATCCCATTTTCCCGACTTTCTTATTCCATGACGCCATTCATGCGATACACTGAGGATGACGACTAAGAATGAGGCGATAAAGGATGACCCAATTTCCAGCCAGCTTATTAATTCTCAACGGTAAAGGCGCGAATGAGCCCCAACTGCGCGAAGCCGTTAATCTCCTGCGCGAAGAAGGTATCGAGATACACGTCCGCGTGACCTGGGAGAAAGGCGATGCGATTCGTTTTGTCGAGGAAGCCGAAACGCTCAGGGTGGCGACGGTGATTGCCGGCGGCGGCGATGGCACGATTAATGAAGTCGCCACCGCGCTGGTCCAGCGCGGCAGCAACATGGCGCTGGGAATACTCCCCCTCGGCACAGCCAATGATTTCGCCACCAGCGTCGGCATCCCGCAGGATTTAGCCAGCGCGCTGAAGCTGGCGATAGCCGGGCGCGACGTCCCTATTGATGTGGTTCGCGTGAATAACGAGGCCGGATTTATCAATATGGCCACCGGCGGCTTTGGTACCCGTATCACCACCGAAACGCCGGAAAAACTAAAAGCCGCGCTCGGCGGCGTCTCCTATCTGATTCACGGTCTGACCCGCATGGATACCCTAAAGCCGGACCGCTGCGAAATTCGCGGCGAGAACTTTCACTGGCAGGGCGACGCGCTGGTTATCGGCATCGGCAATGGCCGCCAGGCCGGTGGCGGTCAGCAGCTGTGTCCTGAAGCATT
Organism: Klebsiella sp. JN_Kp122; assembly: GCF_040062085.1. NCBI lineage: Bacteria > Pseudomonadati > Pseudomonadota > Gammaproteobacteria > Enterobacterales > Enterobacteriaceae > Klebsiella > Klebsiella sp. JN_Kp122. Next base: position 1,012 of record NZ_JBEAHW010000048.1, on the reverse strand, counting down.
AATTAACGACGGGCTACTGCATCTGCGTATTTTTACCGGCGAAGAGTTGCTGCCTGCGCTGTTTAGCACCCTCGCTAATCCCGATAATTCGCCAAATCTGATCGACGGCGTATCGCCGTGGTTTGAAGTCACCGCCGCCCATGAAATGACCTTCAACCTGGATGGCGAACCGCTGAGCGGCAAATCCTTCCGGATGGAAATCCTCGGCGAGGCGCTACGCTGCCGTCTGCCGCCGGACTGTATGTTACTGCGTTAAAACATCAGGGCGGGATATACCCGCCCTGATAACGTTATGAATATTCTACCCCTTCCCTGACGCCGCTTGCCTTACGGGCAAAGCCCGGCTGATCGACGCGAATAAACGGGCACAGACAAAACGCCAGCAGATAGAGCGCGGTATAGGCCACCACCACGCCGATGGTGCTGAAGTGCGGCAGCAGCACCACCGCAATTGCCGGCGCGAGGAAGTTCGACAGCCCGGCCGACAGGTTGTAGACCGAAATCGCCGCCCCTTTATGCTCTGGCTCCAGCGCCGGGAACACCGCCGCCATCGGCACGAACGCCGCGACGAAAATCCCCAGCGCAATCGCCGGCACCAGCGCCATGGCGAAGTTATGGCCGAAGTGCTGCGGCAGGTAGTAAAACGCCAGGCTCGACAGCGCCATGCCGATGCAGCCGAACCAGCGCACCACTTTCATCCAGCCCAGTTTCTCCGCCACAATCCCCCAGAAGACGTTGGAGAAGATGGTGGTGAAGAAGAACGCCGCCCACACCTGCAGCCATTCGGAAGTGGTGAAGCCAAGCTCATCGACGAACATCATTGGCATGACCACCGCGAAGCCGAACAGCGACAGGGTGTTGATAATACGCACGATGCTGGAGAGCATAATGCTGCGGTTGGTGTAGATAAGGGTCACCGCGCGCCCCAGTTCGGAGAACTTCTCGCGGGTGGTGAGATTCTGCATATGGCGCGGGGTTTCGGTGTTGCGCAGCGCCGCCAGGGCAATCAGCC